>NZ_KB913029.1:3511421-3842876 GCF_000384115.1 Sporichthya polymorpha DSM 43042 | reverse complement strand
GTCGAGGTAGACGGCGGCCGAGCCGGCCGCCTGCTTGGCGAGACGACCGGTCTCGAACCGGATGGTGCGCTTGCCGAAGCGGCCGTTGTCGATGGTGGCTTCGGCGAAAGTGATCTCGGGACCCTCCACGGGCTCCCCTCCTCTGGGTCGAGGAGAGGCCGGGTTCGCGCGACGTTCTCGACCGGTCTTCGATCGAGGCCTACGGAGAGTTCGTCGAACCTGGAAGGCTCAGCGCGGCTCCGGGGGCCACTACCGAGGACCGGCGGCGGAGATGTCCGCTTACCGACCGCTCCTACGGTTTGGTTGTTCCCGGACCTGCGCTATCGACGCAGGCCAAGCCGCTCGATGAGCGAGCGGTAGCGGTTGATGTCGGTCTTGGCCAGGTACTGCAGGAGCCGGCGGCGCCGACCCACGAGCAGGAGCAGGCCACGACGGCTGTGGTGGTCGTGCTTGTGCACCTTCAGGTGCTCGGTCAGGTCGCTGATGCGCTTGGTGAGCATCGCGACCTGGGCCTCCGGGGAACCCGTGTCGTTCGGGCTCAGGGCGTACTCGGAGAGAATCGCCTTCTTCTGTGCACTGTCGAGCGGCATGAACTGCTCAGGGCTCCTGTCGGGGGTCGCTGCGCGGCGCGCCGGGGCAGGTCCACCCGGGCTCTGTCTCTCCGCGGCCGTTTCACGGCGTCCGTCAGGCTATCAGCGCAGGTGTCGGTGCCCGAAATCGTCCCCCGGCTGCCCCTCGGCACCCCGTCGCGGGGCGTCAGGCGCCGAGGACGCGCCGGGCCTCCTCGACGTCGGCCTTCATGGCCTCCTTGAGGGGCTCGATGCCCTCGAACGGGACCATGTCGCGCAGCCAGGCGACGAACTCGACCGAGACCTTCTTGCCGTAGAGGTCCAGGTCCGTGCGGTCCAGGACGTAGGCCTCGACTCGATGGGACGCGTTCGCGAACGTCGGGTTGTCCCCGACCGAGATCGCGGCCGGGTACCGCTCGGTGCCGTCCACCAGCCAGCCGGCGTAGACGCCGTCGAGCGGGCTGGCCAGCTCGTCCGGGACCTCCAGGTTCGCCGTGGGGAAGCCCAGGTCGCGGCCGCGCTGCTCGCCGCGGATCACCGGGCCCGTGACCGTGTAGGGCCGGCCGAGGATGCCGGCGGCGCCGGCGACGTCCCCGACGGCGAGCAACTCCCGGACCCGGGTCGAGGAGAACCGGTCGGTGTCGTCCGACTGCAGCTCGACGGCGTCGACGACGAACCCGTGCTTCTCCCCCATCGCGCGCATGAACGACACGTCGCCCGCGGCTCCGGAGCCGAAGCGGAAGTCCGCGCCCACGACCACGACCTGCGCGTTGAGCCCGTCCGAGAGCACGGCCCGCACGGCCTGGTCGGCCGTGATGGCGGCCAGCTGGGCGGTGAAGGGCACGACGAGCACCGCGTCGGCCCCGTGCGCGGCGAGGCGCTCCAGGCGGTCGGACAGGGTGCCCAGCATCTTCGGCGCCACCTCGGGCCGCAGGACGACGGCCGGGTGCGGGTCGAAGGTGACCACGTACATCGGCAGGTCGCGCTCGTCGGCGTGCTTGCGCGCGCGGGCGAGGACCCGCTGATGCCCGCGGTGGACGCCGTCGAACTTGCCGATCGCGACGACGCACGGACCGGACGGGCGCGGCAGGTCGCCGAGACCGTGCCAGATCTGCACCCGATCTCCCTCGTCTCTTGCCACGCCGTCCCTGGCCACGCCCTGGCCGCGGCTCATCGTACGCAGGAGCCCGTCAGGAGTCGCCGAACACCGCGACGGGCCGCGCCCGCCCGCTCCGGACCTCGACCAGCCCGCAGAACCAGTCGTCGGGCCCGAACACCGCGGTCGGGCCGGTCTCCCCCGGCACACCGGCCAGCTCGGCCGGCAGCCAGCCGCCGTGGACGAGGATGCGCGCCGCGTCCGCGTCGACGTCCCGCGACGGGAACACCGCGCGGGCCGCCCGGCTCAGCGGGACGAGCGTGAGCTCCTCGGCCAGCTCCTCGAGCGAACGCGCCTCGTCGACGCCGAACGGGCCGACCCGGGTGCGCCGCAGCGCCGTCAGGTGTCCCCCGACGCCCAGGTCGGCGCCGAGGTCGCGGGCCAGGGCCCGGATGTAGGTGCCGGTGGAGCAGTCCACCTCGACGTCGAGGTCGACGAGCCCGTCCACCCGCCGGGTCGCGAGCACGTCGAACCGCTCGACCCGCACGGCGCGGGCCGCGAGCTCGACCTCCTCGCCGGCGCGCACGCGGCTGTAGGCCCGCTTGCCGTCGACCTTGATCGCACTGATTGCCGACGGGACCTGCTCGATGTCCCCGGTGAGCGCGGCGATGCCCTTCGCGATCGCCTCGTCGGGGACGCCGGAGGCGTCTCCGGTCGCCGTGGGCGTCCCCATCGCGTCGTCGGTGTCGGTGGCGACGCCGAGGCGGATCGTCGCCGCGTAGGTCTTGTCCCCACCCGCGAGGTGCCCGAGCAACCGTGTCGCGCGCTCGATGCCGACGACCAGCACGCCGGTCGCCATCGGGTCCAGCGTCCCGGCGTGGCCGACCTTGCGCGTGCCCGCGAGCTTGCGGATCCGCCCGACCACGTCGTGCGAGGTCATCCCCGCCGGCTTGTCGACGATCACCAGCCCGCCGAGCCCCGGCTTGCCCCCGTCGCCCTTACCCACGGCCGACCTCCGCGGGATGACGTCCCGCACGCGCACATGTCAGCCCGGGTGCGGGCCGACACGGACCCCCCAGGGACGTCATCCCTCGTCGTCCTCGTCGTCCGGCTCCGGGGGCTTGCGGTACGGGTCGGCGTCGCCGGCGTACTGGGCGCCCTCGGCCCGGCGGTGGAGCTCGGCGTCCGCGGCGGCGGCCTTGGCCAGCAGGTCCTCGATCGACTTCGAGGTCTCGGGCAGGGCGTCGGCGACGAACGTGAGCGACGGGGTGTGCTTGACGCCGGTCTGGCGGCCGACCTCGGAGCGCAGGACGCCCTTCGCGCTCTCGAGCGCGGCGGCCGTGCCCGCGCGCTCGTCGTCGGTCCCGTAGACGGTGTAGAAGATCGTCGCCTCGCGGAAGTCACCGGTCACGCGGGTGTCGGTGATCGTCACGAACCCGAGGCGCGGGTCCTTGACCTTGAGCTCCAAGGTCTCGGCGACGATGACCTTGATGCGGTCCGCCAGCTTGCGCGCGCGGGCCTGCGCACCGGGGCTCGGCATCTCAGTCGTCCTCTCCGTAGAGCTTCTGACGTGTGCTCAGAATCTCGATCTCAGGGTGATTCGCCACCAGGCGCTCGCACGCGTCGAGCACCTCGCGGCAGTGCGCGGCGTTCGCCGCGACGACCGCCACCCCGATCAGCGCCCGACGGTGCAGATCGTGGTGGCCGACCTCAGCGGCCGAGACCGCGAACTTGCGTGCGATCTCGGCCACGATCGGCCGCACGACGGCGCGCTTCCCCTTGAGGGAATGCACGTCGCCGAGCAGCAGATCGACGCTGAGGCTGCCGACGAACATTCGGTCCTACTGGTTCCGGTGCCTCAGACGCGCGGCTTCTCCCGCATCTCAAAGGTCTCGATCACGTCATCGACCTTGATGTCGTTGAAGTTTCCGAGGTTGATACCGCACTCGAAGCCCTCGCGGACCTCGGTCGCATCGTCCTTCTCGCGCCGGAGCGAGTCGATCGTCAGGTTCGGTGCGACGACCGCACCGTCCCGGATCAGGCGCGCCTTCGTCCCGCGGCGGATGAGGCCGCTGCGCACGAGGCAACCCGCGATCGTGCCGAACTTCGACGAGGAGAAGGTCGCCCGGACCTCGGCGGTACCGAGCTGGATCTCCTCGTACTCCGGCTTGAGCATGCCCTTGAGCGAGGCCTCGATCTCCTCGATGGCTTGGTAGATGATCGAGTAGAAGCGGATCTCGACGCCGGCCCGGTCCGCCGCCTCGCGGGACTTGCCCTCCGCGCGGACGTTGAAGCCGAGGATGACCGCACCCGAGGCCGACGCGAGGTCGACGTCGGACTCGGTGATCGCACCGACGCCCCGGTGGATGACGCGCAGGTGCACCTCGTCGTCCGGGATCTCGATCTTGTACAGCGCGTCCTCGAGGGCTTCGACCGAACCGGACACGTCGCCCTTGATGATGAGCAGGAGCTCGTCGCGCTGACCCTTCTCCAGGGCCTCCTTGAGGTTCTCGAGCCCGACGCGCGGACCGCGAGCCCGAGCCAGCTGCGCGTTGCGCTCGCGCGCCTCACGCCGCTCGGCGATCTGCCGCGCGACCCGGTCCTCGGGGACGACCAGGAAGTTGTCGCCGGCGCCCGGCACCGAGGTCAGACCGACCACGAGGACCGGACGCGCCGGCCCCGCCTCGGTGACCGTGTTGCCGTGCTCGTCGAGCATGACGCGGACGCGACCGAACGCGTCGCCACAGACGATCGAGTCGCCCGCGCGGAGCGTGCCGCGCTGGACCAGCACCGTCGCGACCGGGCCGCGGCCACGGTCGAGGTGGGCCTCGATCGCGACACCCTGGGCGTCCTGGTCGGGGTTGGCCCGCAGGTCCAGGGAGGCGTCGGCCGTCAGCGTGATGGCGTCGAGCAGCTCGTCGATGCCGACCCGCTCCTTGGCGGAGATGTCGACGAACATCGTGTCGCCGCCGTACTCCTCGGCCACCAGCCCGTACTCGGTGAGCTGACCGCGCACCTTCGCCGGGTCGGCGCCCTCCTTGTCGATCTTGTTGACCGCGACCACGATCGGCACACCGGCCGCCTGGGCGTGGTTCAGGGCCTCGATCGTCTGCGGCTTCACACCGTCGTCGGCCGCGACCACCAGCACCGCGATGTCGGTGACCTGCGCGCCACGGGCACGCATCGAGGTGAAGGCCTCGTGACCCGGGGTGTCGATGAAGGTGATGGGCCGCGCGCGGTCCTCGCCCTCAGCGGCGTGCGCCAGCACCTGGTAGGCACCGATGTGCTGCGTGATCCCACCGGCTTCGCCGGCCACCACGTTGGCGTTGCGGATCGCGTCCAGCAGCTTCGTCTTGCCGTGGTCGACGTGACCCATGACGGTGACGACCGGGGGCCGGATCACCAGGTCGGACTCGTCGCCCTCGTTCTCGCCCCAGGAGAGGTCGAACGTCTCCAGCAGCTCGCGGTCCTCGTCCTCCGGGGACACGATCTCCAGGACGACGTTGAGCTCCTGCGCGAGCAGCTCGAGCGTGTCGTCACCGACGGACTGCGTCGCGGTGACCATCTCGCCGAGGTGCATCATCACGGCGACGAGCGACGCCGGGTTCGCGCCGATCTTCTCGGCGAAGTCGGTCAGCGACGACCCACGCGGGAGCCGGACCGTCTGGCCCATGCCGCGCGGCAGCTGCACGCCACCGATCGACGGGGCCTGCATGTTGTCGAACTCTTGACGCCGCTGCTTCTTCGACTTGCGGCCCTTGGCCGGCCGGCCACCGGGACGACCGAACGCACCCGCTGTGCCGCCACGACCGCGGCCACCGCCGCCACCGGGACGACCACCGAAGCCGCCGCCCCCACCGGGGCCACCGCCGGGACGACCGGCGAAACCGCCGCCGCCCCCACCGGGGGCACCACCGGGACGACCGGCGAAACCACCGCCACCGCCGCCACCACCGGGACGGCCGCCGAAGCCGCCGCCACCGGGACGACCACCGGGACCGCCCGGACGACCGCCGCCGGGGCCGCCGCCGCCGGGGCCGCGGAAGCCGCCGGGGCCCGTGCCGGGCGCACGACCGGGCATCATGCCCGGGCTGGGCCGGGGCCCACCCGGACGCGGGCCGCCGGGACCGCCGGCGCCCATCGGACGCGGACCGCCCGGACCGGGCTGCGGCGGACGCGGAGCGCCCGGCACACCGCCCGGCGTCGGGCCGGGCCGGGGAGCGTTACGGGCCGGCGGGCGCGCCATGCCGCTGGCCGAGGAGAACGGATTGTTGCCCGGCCGGATGGTCGGGCGCGGCGCGGCCGGGCCCGGACGCGGCCCCGGAGCCGACGGTGCGGGCGGCGGAGTGTTCGCCGCGGGAGCCGCGGGCGCCGCGGGCGCGGGGGCCGGCGTGGCCGGCGTGGGCGGCGCGGGGGCCGCCGGAGCCGGCGGGGTGTCGACCTGCGGGGCCGGCTTCGCCGCCGGAGCGGGCGCCGGTGCCGCCGGTGCGGGGGTGGGCGCGGCCGGTGCGGCCGGCGCGGGCGCTGCCGGCGCGGGCGCCGGAGCAGGGGCCGCCGCCTTGGCCGGAGCCTTCTTGGCGGGGGCGGAGGACGCTCCCTGGGGGAACGCGTCCTTCAACTTGCGGACGACGGGCGCCTCGATGGTGGACGACGCGGAGCGGACGAACTCGCCCATCTCCTGGAGCTTGGCCAGCACGACCTTGCTCTCGACGCCGAACTCTTTCGCGAGTTCGTAGACCCGGACCTTGGCCACTTTTCTCCTTCTGGTCCGAGCCGGGGCGGCGCGGACCCTTAACCGAGGGAAGTGCTCATCGCTGCGTGCTCATCGAGCGCTCATCGCAATTCGACCTGCTTCCGACATGGCTGAAACGGTGCGTCACGCGCTGTGACGTCCTGCTGAAACGTCCCTGCGGAGGGACGTTCTCACACACTGGTCTCACGCTGCGCGAGGAAAGCCGTCAGGCTCTCCGTGTCGAGCGGACCCGCAACCCGGAGGGCTCTCGGGAACGCCCGGCGGCGCAGGGCGAGGGTAAGACACTCGGGTCGTGGGTGCAGATGCGCTCCACGTCCCGGCAACCGGCCGCGAGGATCGGGGACACACTGGCCCTCGACCGCCACGACCCGCAGCAGGTCGGTCTTGGGAGCCCGTTCCCGGCACCCCACGCACGTGCGCAGGGGAACAGAAGGGGCATCCACGCGATCGACCACCGGACAGTCTAGTACCCCGGCGGGTGCATCGCCGTCGCGCACGTCACCCTGCGCGACAACCCACCTGCGACCTGCGGCGACGTCCGGTCAGGGCGCGCCGGCGGGCGCCGATTCGGCTCCGGGGGCGCCGCTGTCCTCGCTCGTTCCGCGCTGCGTCGCGTCACCCTCGGTGCTCACGGAGGCCTCGTGCTCCTCGCTCGTTCCTCGCTGCGTCGCGTCGGCCTCGGTGCTCACGGAGGCCTCGTGCTCCTCGCTCGTTCCTCGCTGCGTCGCGTCGGCCTCGGTATCGGGCCGGATGTCGATCCGCCACCCCGTCAGCCGTGCGGCGAGGCGGGCGTTCTGGCCCTCCTTGCCGATGGCGAGCGAGAGTTGGTAGTCCGGCACGATCACGCGCGCGGCGCGGCCGGCGAGGTCGACGATCTCGACGCGGCTGACCCGGGCGGGCGAGAGCGCGTGGCCGACGAGCTCGGCCGGGTCGTCGGACCAGTCGACGATGTCGATCTTCTCGCCGTGCAGCTCGTTCATGACGTTCCGCACCCGGGCGCCCATCGGCCCGATGCAGGCGCCCTTGGCGTTGACGCCGGACTTGGTGGACCGGACCGCGATCTTCGTGCGGTGCCCGGCCTCACGGGCGATGCCGGCGATCTCGACGGTCCCGTCGGCGATCTCCGGGACCTCGAGCGCGAACAGCCGTCGGACGAGATTCGGGTGCGTCCGCGAGAGCGTGACCGACGGGCCCTTCATGCCCTTCTTCACGCCGACCACGTAGCACTTGATCCGTGCCCCGTGTTCGTACTTCTCCCCCGGGACCTGCTCCTGCGGGGGCAGGATCGCCTCGACCTTGCCGAGGTCGACCAGCACCGCCTTCGGGTCCCGGCCCTGCTGGATGACGCCGGAGACGATGTCGCCCTCCCGGCCCAGGTACTCGCCGTAGGTGAGCTCGTCCTCGGCGTCGCGCAGACGCTGGAGGATGACCTGCTTCGCGGTCGTGGCCGCGATCCGGCCGAAGCCGGTGGGGGTGTCGTCGTACTCGCGCAGGACGTTGCCCTCGGGGCCGAGTTCCTGGGCATGGACGACGACGTGCCCGCTCTGCCGGTCCAGCGACACCCGCGCGTGCGGCTGCGAACCCTCGGTCCGGTGGTACGCGATCAGCAGGGCGGCCTCGATGGCCTCGACGAGCAGCGAGAACGAGATCTGCTTCTCCCGCTCCAGTGCGCGCAGGGCGCTCATGTCGATGTCCATCAGTCCTCCTCTCCCTGCAGCTCGTCCGACTTTCCGAATTCCACTTCGACCCGGGCCCGCCGCACTTCGCCGTACGCAAGCGGGCCGTCCGCGAGGACGGCGACGTCCTCACCGGCCTCCAGCACGCGGGCGGTGCGGGTGCTCCCGTCGGTGAGCTCGGCCTTGACCAGACGCCCCACCGCGCGCCGCCAGTGCCGCGGCGCGGTCAGCGGCCGGTCGGTGCCGGGGCTGGTGACCTCCAGCACATAGGCCTGACCGCCCATCACATCGGAGGCGTCCAGGGTGTCGGAGACCGCGCGGCTCACCTCGGCGACGCCGTCGAGGTCGATCCCGCCGTCGCGGTCGACGACGACCCGCAGGACCCGCCGGCGTCCGGCCGGGGTCACCTCGACGCCCTCCAGGTCGAGACCGGCGGCCGTCACGACGGGCGCGACCAGGCGCTCGATGCGCACGGGGAGCGTCTCCGCGGCCATTGCCCTGACCTCCCGTCACCGGCTGTCCTGTTGGAAAAATCGCGCCTCGCTGTGTCCGTGCGCGAACGACCGGTGTTTCACACGGCGGGGCGTGTCACGTGGCCCATCACCATAGCCGGACCCGGGCGCGAGGTAGCGTCGCCCGGTGCCACCCGTACCGCCTTCCCGCCGCCAGGTCCTCTCCGGCCTGTCCGCCGTGACGGCCTTGTGGCTGCTCCCCGGCTGCACCGGGGACGACGGCGACGACGGCCCGGACGCCGGCCGCGCGCCGGATCCCGACCTGGACCTGCTGACGCGCGCCATCGCGGACAAGCAGAACCTGCTCGCCGCCTACGCCGCGACCACCGCGCGCCACCCCGGGTTGGCCGCGCGTCTGGATCCGATGCGCGCCGATCACACCGCCCACCTGGCCGCGCTCACCGGCTTCCGCTCCGACGTCCCGGTCCCGGAGGCCTCGGCGACCGCGGTCCCGACCGCCCCGGCGGTCCCCGCGGAGCCGCAGCGGGCCGTGACCGCCCTCGCGTCCGCCGAGCACTCCGCCGCCGGCCGCCGCGTCAGTCAGTGCGAGGCCGCCCGCGACCGGCAGCTCGCCCGGCTGATCGCCTCGATCGGCGGCAGCGAGGCCGCCCACACCGCCGTCCTGCGAGCGGGTTCATGAGCGCCGACCTGGAGGTCCTCGGCGAGGTGCTGGCCGCCGAGCACGCGGCCGTCTACGGCTACGGGGCCGCCGCGGCCCAACTCAGCGGCATCAACCGCGCCGCGGCGCTGCAGGCACTCGACGTCCACCGCGACCGCCGCGACCAGCTGCGCCGCAAGATCCTCGACGGCGGCGGCAAGCCGGTCGAGTCCCAGGCCGCCTACCAGCTCCCCCGCCCGTTCACCGGCCTCGCGACGGTCGTCGACGTCGTCGCGGGCATCGAGCGGGACGTGGCGCTCGCCTTCGGCGCCCTCGTCGCCGCCTCCGACGGCGACGACCGCGGCTTCGCCGCCCGGGCTCTGCAGGACGCCGCGATCCGCGAGTCCGCCTGGCGCAGCGAGGCGGCCCGCTTCCCCGGCCTCGAGGACCCGGGCCTCGCTCCCGAGGCCCCGACCCCCGGCCCGTCCTCCCCCTCCTGACGCCCCTGACCCCCCGTCACCGTCGCGACGTCAAAAAAGGGTGACACCCCTTACTGCGCAGTAAGGGGTGTCACCCTTTTTTTGACAGCGCGCGCCGGCGTCAGAGCCAGGGGTCGGGTCAGAGCCAGCGGTCGGTCAGAGCCAGCGGTCGACGAGGTCGAGGACGTCGAGGAGGCGATCGAGGACCGCGTCGGCCTCGCCCTGGACCGGGCCGCGCTCGTGGTCGCCGATCACGGTGAACGGGACGAGGGCCGCGCGCATGCCGACCTGCTTCGCGCCGTGGATGTCCTCGAACGGGCGGTCGCCGACGAACAGGACGCGCTCGGGGTGGGCGTCGACCGCGTCGGCCGCCGCGAGGAAGGCCTCGGGGTGCGGCTTGGTGCGGGCGATCTCGGAGGAGTAGACCGCGCCGTCGATCAGGTCGAGAACGCCGTCGCGGGCGAACCAGGCCTCGTGCTGGGCGCGGGGCCAGATCGTGTTCGACAGGACCCCGACCCGGAGGCCGCGCTCCTTCAGCCCGGCGAGGACGGCGGGGGTGTCCGGGTCCAGCGCGGTCGCGGGCTCCCACTCCCCCAGGTGCGCGGCGAGCAGGTCCGGGTGGTCGTCGAGACCGCACTCGGCGAGGACGTCGACGAACCGGGTGCTCTCACAGTCACCGTTGCGGCAGCGGGACCACAGCCGCTCGTCGACCTCGGCGAGCCGGACCGCGAGGTCGGCGACGTCGTGCGCCGGGTCCACTGCGACGGCCGCGGCCGCGACCGCCTTCCAGGTGCCGGGGATGTCCATCGGACGCCAGCGCGTCAGCGTCCCGCCCCAGTCGAAGATGACGGCATCGAGCCGGGCGGGCGCCCCGTTCGGCGCGGCGGTCATGCGGTTCCCTCCCCGGAGCCGGTTTCCCTGTGCGGATCCCCCCACGATCATGCCCCCACGAATCATGCCCCGACGATCGCGCGCATGGCGGCGACGGCGGCCGGCAGCGCGACCTCGCTCCGGGTCCCGGCCCGCCGGTCCCGGATCTCGACCGTGCCCCCGGCCAGCCCCCGGCCGACGACGACGATCACCGGCAGCCCGAGCAGCTCGGCGTCGGCGAACTTCACCCCGGCCGAGACGGCGGCCCGGTCGTCGAGGAGGACACGAAGACCGGCCGCGCCGGCCTCGTCGGCGAGACGCTCCGCCGCGGCGGCGACGTTCTCGTCGCGGCCCGCGGCCACCAGATGGACGTCCGCCGGTGCCGCGACCGGCGGCCAGCAGATGCCCGTGTCGTCGTGGTGCTGCTCGACGATCGCCCCGATCAGGCGGGTGACGCCGAGGGCGTAGCTGCCCACGGCCACGCGCTCGTTGCGCCCGTCGCGGCCGAGCACGACCACGCCGGTCGGCCCCGCGCGCCGGCCCAGCCGGGCGATCCGCGCCACCGCGATCCCCGAGTGCAGGCGCAGCCGGCCGCCGCAGGCCGGGCAGGGGTCGTCGTCGCGGACGTGGACGAGGTCGACGTACCGCTCCGGGCTGAAGTCGCGCCCGGCGACGAGGTTGCGGACGTGCCGCCCCGGGGCGTTCGCACCGGTCACCCACGCGGTGCCGCGCGCGATGCGCGGGTCGGCGAGGTAGCGGAACGCCTTGCCCGCCAGACCCTGCGGCCCGATGTAGCCCCGCACCAGGTCCGGGTGCTCGGCGAAGTCCGCGTCGGTGAACAACTCCACCCGGGCCGGGGCCAGCGCCGCCTCGACGCGGGCGAGGTCGACCTCGCGGTCGCCGGGGACCCCCACCGCGACGACCTCCCGCGTCCCGTCCGGGGCCGTCGCCGTCAGGAGCAGGTTCTTCAGCGTCGCCGACGTCGGGACGCCGAGCCGGTCGGCGAGGGACTCGATCGTCGGGGTGTCCGGGGTGTCGACCTCCTCGGGCGCGGGCGCCGGCCCCCGGGACGGGGTCGCCTCCACCGGCAGCGCCCCGGCCCGCACGGCGGCCGACGCCGCGGCGTAGTCGCAGGCGCCGCAGGTGACGTAGACGTCCTCGCCGGTCTCGGTGGCCGCGAGGAAGTGCTCCGCGTGCTCGCCGGCCCCGGCGGGCGCCGCCACGATCCGGTAGTCGAGCCCGACCCGCTCCAGCAGGCGCATGTACAGCGCCCGGTGGCGGTTGTACGCGGACTGCAATCCGTCGGAGTCGATGTCGAACGACCAGGCGTGGTGGGCCACGTACTCCCGGGCGCGCAGCAGCCCGCCCCGCGGACGCGACTCCTCGCGCACCACCGGCTGGATCTGGAACAGCGTCACCGGCAGGTCGCGGTAGGAGGAGATCTCGGCACGCAGCAACGCGAGGACGCCGGCGAGCCGATCCGGGTCGGCGACCGGCAGGGCGACCTCCTGGCCCCCGATCGCGGCCAGCTCGGCCCGCAGCGCTTTCTCGACCGCGTCGAGGACCCGGCGGCCGAGCGGCAGCCAGGCGTGGACGCCGGGAGCGGCGCGGCGCAGGTACCCGGCCCGGACGAGCAGCCGGTGGTTGGCGGCCTCGGAGTCCGAGGGGTCCTCGCGGAGCGTCCGGAGAAAGAGCTGCGAGAGCCGCAGCGGCGGGGCGTTCACCGCGCGCGGGTCCGGGCGGGCCGAGCGAACGACCCGGTTACGGGCGCAGGCCCGTGATGGACGACGGCGGCGTCGGCGGCTCGTGCGAGCCGGTGTCGTGGCGCGCCTCCTCCTCGGCCCGTCGGCTGGCGCGGGTCCAGCGGCCCGGCATCGCCGGCGGGAGGTTGTCCTCCTCCAGCGCGGTGCCGTCGGCAGCGGCCGGGCCGGCCTGCGTCGGGCCGGAGTCGACGACGATCGGCTTGGGGTGCTTCTCGGCCCACCAGGAGCCGATCCAGTCGCCGAGGTAGACGCCGACGATCGTGTAGCCGAGCAGGAGCACGGCGGTCCAGCCGTCCTCCTGGGACAACCGGATCACCACGGTCGGCCAGGCGAGGGCGACCGCCCACAGGATCGGCACCGAAGGCCGGATCAGGCCGAACGGCAGGGACGCGGCGATCAGCAGCGTCCCGAGCAGGTAGGCGTTCGGGGTGTCGTCGATCAGCGGCACCGCCGCGACCAGCAGGCCGACCGACGCCGCCGCCAACCACAACAGGGCGAGCATCGTCTTGGGGTTCATGCCCTCGCGCACCGGAAAACTCCCACCGCCGGTCGTCGAACCAGCCTCGAACTGCTGTACCGCCTCAGCCTAGGCGTGCGGCGCGGGTTCCGGGCGGATCTAGGCAGAACGGGCCGGGTCGGCCGTCCGGACCGCGAGCGGCAGCGGGGCGGCCATCAGCGCGTAGCCCTGCGAAGAAGTCCCGAACCGGAAGCCGGTGATCAGGTCGACGAAGCCCAGGCCCCGGTACAGCCGCCGGGCTCGGGTCTCCCCGTCGTAGGTCGACAGCAGCGCGGTCGGGTTGTCGACCCCGGAGAGCAACCGCGTCAGCAGTGTCAGCCCCAACCCCTGGCCGTGGTACTCGGGATGGACGTGCAGTTCGGTGACCGCGTAGGCATCGGAGATCCACGGGCCGTAACCGGCCGCCCGCAGCGACGGGCTGATCTGGTCGAACCACCACTGGCCGCTGCGGCAGGCAGCGCCGTACGCGAACCCGACGAGCTGCTCGTCGCCGTCTGAGGTCTCGAACGCTCCGAACGCCCGGAAGCCCGGGTGGGCGGTGTGCCGTGCGTAGACCGCGACCCGGTCGGGCGAGACCGGCCCGAGCGCCACGGACTGGACGGCCGCCGCGTCCGCCGCCCGGACCCGTAGGTCCAGCGGCGCGATCGTCACCACCACACGGTCCTCCCGGCCGACCTCGGAACAGCCTGTCTCAGAGCAATCTGTCTCAGAACAACACCGAGGCGAAGGTACCGATCTGGCGGAACCCGACGCGCCGGTACGTGGCCAGCGCCGCGGTGTTGAAGTCGTTCACGTAGAGGCTGACGGTCGGGGCGATGCCGGCCCGGGCGAGCTCGACGACCGCCGCGACGCCCGGTGCCGCGAGCCCCTGACCCCGGTGCGCGGGGTCGACCCAGACCCCCTGCACCTGGCAGACCTCCGGGGTCGCCGCCCCGACCTCGGCCTTGAACACGACCCGGTCGTTCTCGATCCGGGCGAACGCGCGGCCGGCGTCGACGAGCTCGGCGATGCGGCACCGGTACAGCAGGCCGCCGTCCCCGCCGAGCGGCGAGACGCCGACCTCCTCGGTGAACATCGCGACGCAGGCCGGCAGAACGATGTCCAGCTGCGCGCGCGTCACCGGCCGGACGCCGGGGTCGGGGGTCAGGCTGCGGTCCGGAGCGTCGACGGCCATCAGCGGCTGCGCGGGCCGGACCTCACGGGCGGGGCCCCAGACCGGGGCCACCCGCTCCCAGAACGGGAGCACCGCGTCGGCCGGTCCGACGATCGAGGAGCAGCGCCGCACCGTGCGCGCGGCCCGGTCGGCGAAGGCCGCCACCGCCTCGGCGTCGGCTTGGACCGGAACCACGTTGGCGCCGACGTAGAGCATCGAGCGCAGGACGCCGTCGACCGAATAGCCCCACACCTCCGCGGCCCCGCGGGTGGGGCCGAGCCCGCCGCTGCGCAGCCGGGACAGGACGAAGACGTTCGCGACCGGGTTCTGCTCGGCCAGCCGCAGGGCGGCGGGCAGGTCCGCCAGGGTCAGGACGCGGAGCTCCGCGGCGCCGGCGGCCGTGTCGCGATCGACCGGGACTGCCACGCACGCTCCTCGGTTGCCGGAAGAGGAATGCCGGATCAGGGACGCCGGATCAGGACACCGAGACGACGGGTTCGCCGGGGCCGGCCCCGGCGGCCGACATCTCCTCGGCCAGACGCAGTGCCTCGTCGATCAGTGTCTCCACGATCTGGTGCTCGGGCACGGTCTTGATGACCTCACCCTTGACGAAGATCTGCCCCTTGCCGTTGCCCGACGCCACCCCGAGGTCGGCCTCGCGGGCCTCGCCGGGTCCGTTCACCACACACCCCATCACGGCGACGCGCAGCGGGACGGTAAGTCCGTCGAGACCCGCCGTCACCTGATTCGCGAGCGTGTAGACGTCCACCTGGGCGCGGCCGCAGGACGGGCACGACACGATCTCCAGGCCGCGCTCACGCAGACCCAGTGACTCCAGGATCTGCATCCCGACCTTGACCTCCTCGACCGGAGGCGCGGAGAGCGAGACGCGGATCGTGTCGCCGATGCCCTCGGAGAGCAGCGCGCCGAAGGCGACGGCCGACTTGATCGTCCCCTGGAAGGCCGGCCCGGCCTCCGTGACGCCGAGGTGCAGCGGGTAGTCGCACGCCGCGGCGAGCTGCCGGTAGGCGTTGATCATCACGACCGGGTCGTTGTGCTTCACCGAGATCTTGACGTCGTGGAAGTCGTGCTCGGCGAAGAGCGACGCCTCCCACAGCGCCGACTCCACGAGCGCCTCCGGGGTGGCCCGGCCGTACTTCGCCAGCAGCCGCTTGTCGAGGGACCCGGCGTTGACGCCGATCCGGATCGAGACGCCGGCGTCGGCGGCCGCCCGCGCGATCTCGCCGACCTTGTCGTCGAACTGCTTGATGTTGCCCGGGTTCACCCGCACCGCGGCGCACCCGGCGTCGATCGCGGCGAAGACGTACTTGGGCTGGAAGTGGATGTCCGCGATCACCGGGATCGGGGACTTCTTCGCGATCGCCGACAGCGCGTCCGCGTCGTCCTGCGACGGGCACGCGACGCGGACGATCTGGCAGCCGGCCGCGGTCAGCTCCGCGATCTGCTGCAGGGTCGCGTTCACATCGGCCGTCAGCGTCGTGCACATCGACTGCACCGACACGGGTGCGTCGCCGCCGACGAGGACGTCGCCGACCCGGATCTGCCGGGACCTGCGCCGTTCGGCCAGCCGAAGGGGCGGCGGAGCGGGCATCCCGAGCGAAACAGCGGTCACGGGATCGAAATTAGCTCACGGTGATGGGGTTGACGATGTCGGCAGCCAGCAGCAGCACCGTGAGTGCGATCAAGACCACGACGAATGCGTACGTGGCGGGCAGCAGCTTGGTGATGTCGACCCGCCCCGGATCGGGCTTCCCGAAGAGCCGGAACAGGCGCCGCTTGCCCGCCTCGTAGGTCGTGACCGCGACGTGGCCGCCGTCGAGCGGGAGCAGCGGGAGGGCGTTGAACAGCGCCAGGAAGATGTTCAGCCCGCCGACGTTGAGCAGCACCAGCGAGAGCCGTTCGGTGGTCGAGCTGTTGTCCAGGCTGAAGAACTCGCCGGAGACGCGGGCCGCGCCGACCACGCCGGACAGGCCCTCCTGGTCGCGCTCCTCGCCGCCGAGGGCGTCGAAGAGCTCGCCGATCTTCTCCGGGAAGTCCGCGACGAGCCGCCCGGAGGCCTTCACGACCTCCCACATCAGGTCGACGGACCGCCCGGCGGCCGCGATCGGGCCGTCGTGCTCGGCCTGGAAGGACGGCCCGACGCCGAGGACACCGACGGCAACGACCTGGTCCGGATTGTCCAGGTCCGCCCGTTCCCGGGTGACGAGGTCCGCGGTGAGCGTCACGAGCTTGCCGTCGCGGAGGACGGTCACGGCGAGGGGTCCGGCACCGGCCTCGCGGATGAGCCGCGAGGCGGTGTCCCAGTTCCCGCCGACCCGGTCGGCCCCGACGGCGAAGATCTCGTCGCCCTCGAGCAGCCCCGCGGCCTTCGCCGGCGACGGAGCGTCCTGGGGTCCGCAGGCGGCCGTGGTGGCGGTCGCGGCCGGGATGCACTCGGACACCGACTGCACGGTGGTGGTCGGCGTGTACCGGCCGATGCCCATGAAGGCGATGACGAAGAGGAGGAACCCGATCACGAGGTGGAGGAAGACGCCGGCGAGCAGCACGACCGTCTTCTTCGGGGCGGAGTACCGGTAGAACGCCCGGTCACGGTCCGCCTCGTCGACCTCCTCGAGGTCGGTCATCCCGATGATCTTGCAGTAGCCCCCGGCGGGGATGGCCTTGAGCCCGTACTCGGTCTCCCCCCGGCGGAACGACCAGATCTTCGGGCCGAATCCGACGAAGTACTCGGAGACCTTCATCCCGTACATCTTCGCGGTCACGCAGTGGCCGAACTCGTGGATCGCCACCGAACCGAGCAGCAGCACCACGAACAGGACGATCCCGAACAAGGTCAGCATGCAGGCCCGTTCTTCCCCGTCGTGCGATCCCGCGCCACCGTGCCCCCCAGCAATTCCGCGACCCGTGTCCGGGCCCAGGACTCCGCGCCGAGCACGTCGTCCAGGGTGAGTGTGCCGTCCCGCCCGAGCACGCCGGAGTCGGTGTGGTCGGAGACGACGGCAGCGACCGTATCCACAATCCGGTTGAAGTGCAGGGATCCGGCGAGGAACGCCGACACGCACTCCTCGTTGGCGGCGTTGAACACGGCCGGGGCCGTGCCGCCGGTCCGCCCGCACTCGCGCGCGAGCTCCACCGCCGGGAAGGCGACGCGGTCCAGCGGCGCGAACTCCCAGGTGGTGGCCGTGCTCCAGTCGCAGGCCGGGGCGACGGCGGGCACCCGGTCGGGCCAGCCGAGCCCGAGCGCGATCGGCAGCCGCATGTCCGGCGGCGACGCCTGCGCGATCGTCGAGCCGTCGGTGAACGTGACCATCGAATGGACGATCGACTGCGGGTGGACGACGACCTCGATCGCGTCGAAGTCGATGCCGAACAGCAGGTGAGCCTCGATCAGTTCCAGGCCCTTGTTGACCAGCGTCGCCGAGTTCACGGTGATGACCGGACCCATGTCCCAGGTGGGGTGCGCGAGCGCGTCGGCGACGGTGACCGACTCCAGCTCCTCACGCGTCCGGCCGCGGAACGGGCCGCCGCTGGCGGTGAGGACGAGCTGAGCGACCTCGGTCGGAGCGCCGGCGCGCAGACACTGCGCGAGCGCGGAGTGCTCGGAGTCGACCGGGACGATCTGCCCCGGCGCCGCGGCCGCGGTGACCAGCGGCCCGCCGACGATCAGCGACTCCTTGTTGGCCAGCGCGAGCGTGCGCCCGGCCGCCAGGGCGGCCAGCGTCGGCGCCAGCCCGACCGAGCCGGTCATCCCGTTCAGGACGACGTCGGCCGACCAGGCGGCGAGCTCGGTCTGCGAGTCCGGCCCGGCCAGGATCTTGGGGAGCGCGAACTCCCCCGCGTTCCAGCCGCGCTGCTGAGCCTCGGCGTAGAAGGCCAGCTGGAGGTCCTGGGCCGCGCCCGCCCGGGCGACGCCGACGACCTCGACGCCGAACTCCAGCGCCTGCGCGGCGAGCAGATCGACGTTCCCGCCCCCGGCCCCGAGTCCGACGACGCGGAACCGGTCCGGGTTCGCGCGCACGACGTCGAGGGCCTGGGTGCCGATCGATCCCGTGGAGCCCAGGACGACAACAGAACGCGGGGTCACCCGGTCATTCTCCCTGGGACTCAGGAGTCCGCATTGCCGACCGGTCCGGGCGCGCTCTTCTTGTCTCCCGCCGGCATCTTCTCCGCCTCGAGTTGCAGGCCGTCGCCCGCCGCGTTGGTCAGGGTCAGGATGCGGTGGTCGATCTTCCAGGTCACGTCACCGGTGAGGACGGCCAGCACCCGGTCGGTCCCCTCGACGCCCGGGCAGGCCATCTTGGTCGTGGCGATCGGCCCGAAGGTGATGGTGTCGCCGGAGACCGTCGCGTCACCGAAGAGGCGGTTGCAACCGTCGTTGCCGGTGACCCGGCCGTCGGCGAACTCCAGGAACGCCTTGGGCGGGGCCATGCCGGCCGAGACCGCGGCGTTCGGGTCGTCCGCGGCGTCGCGGGCCGGGCCGGAGGTCAGGTGGGTGACGTTCCACCGGGTGCCCTCCAGCGGGAGGTCGGGCTGGACCTGCTCGCGGGGACCGAACACCATCCGGACCGAATCGGTGCTGAGGTCGAGGGTCGTCCCGTCGTAGGTGTAGGCCGGGCGAGCGGTCAGGAAGGCCGCGACGAACTGGTCCTGCTCGTGCCGGCCCTCGCCCGGGCAGCCCATCTCGGTCATCGCGAGGTCGTCGACGACGAGCTTCCCGTCGGCGAAGCGCACCGGGCCGCTCATCGTGTTGCAGCCCGCCTGGGCGCTGACCGCGCCGTCGGCGAAGCGGAGCGAGACGCTCGTGCCCTTGACCAGCTTCTTCGGCTTTCCGTTCTCGGTGACCGAGGTGGACAGGAACTCCCCGTCCGGGGTCCCGGCCGACGGTCCGGGGCCGCTGCCGCCGGCCGCCGGGTCGGGCTCCGAGGACGCCGCGTCGCTCCCGCACGCCGCCAGTCCCGCCACCAGCAGCACCGCCAGCGGCAGCATCAGCCCGCGCCGAACCCGCCCCCGCCGGGCCCAGGTCGTCCCCGTGCGTGCCATCTCGTTCCCCCGTTCGTCACCGTTCTCTCCAGCAGGACGCGCGAGGGGGCGAAAACGTTCACCGCGGTCCGGTGCGCTCAGGTCGGCAGCGCGACGTACTTCGTCTCCAGGTACTCCTCGATGCCGACCGTGCCGCCCTCGCGGCCGAGGCCGGACTGCTTCACCCCGCCGAACGGGGCGGCCGGGTTGGAGACGAGCCCGACGTTGAGGCCGACCATGCCGGACTCCAGTCGCTCCGCGACCCGGAGCGCCCGGTCGAAGTCGGCGGTGAACGCGTAGGCGACCAGGCCGTACTCGGTGGCGTTGGCCTCGGCGATCGCGGCCTCGTCGTCGTCGAAGGTGCGGATCGCGGCGACCGGGCCGAAGATCTCCTCGCAGGTCAGCCGCACGTCGTCGGGGATGTCCGTGAGAACGGTCGGGGAGTAGAAGTAGCCCGGCCCGTCGCCGGCCTTGCCGCCGAGCAGCAGCTTCGCGCCCCGGGAGACGGCGTCGGAGACGAGTCCGTCGACCTTGTCGATCGCGGCCTGGTCGATCAGCGGCCCGAGCGTCACGCCGTCCTCGGTCCCGCGGCCCGGCACCAGGGCGGCCATCTTCTCGACGAGTCGCTCGGTGAACTCCCCGGCGACGGCGGAGTGCACGAGGAACCGGTTGGCCGAGGTGCAGGCCTGCCCCATGTTCCGCATCTTCGCGATCATCGCGCCCTCGACGGCCTTGTCGAGGTCGGCGTCGGCGAAGACCAGGAACGGCGCGTTGCCGCCCAGCTCCATCGAGGTCCGGAGCACCTGGCCCGCCGACATCTCGATCAGCATCTTGCCGATCGCGGTCGAGCCGGTGAACGAGAGCTTGCGGAGCCGGTCGTCGGCCAGCAGCGGCTCGCTCACGACGCTCGGGTCCTTAGCAGTGACGACGTTGAGCACGCCGTCCGGAAGGCCGGCCTCGCGGAGGATCTGCGCCAGCATCAACATCGACAGCGGGGTCTGCTTGGCCGGCTTCATCACCATCGTGCAGCCGGCGGCGATCGCGGGGCCGATCTTGCGGGTGCCCATCGCCAGCGGGAAGTTCCACGGGGTGATCAGCAGGCACGGCCCCACCGGCTGCTTGATCGTCAGCAGCCGGAGGTTGCCGGCCGGGGCGGTCGAGAACGAACCGGAGATCCGCGCGGCCTCCTCGGAGAACCAGCGGAAGAACTCGGCCGCGTACGCGACCTCGGCCTTCGACTCGGCCACCGGCTTGCCGTGCTCGAGGGTCATCAGCAGCGCGAGGTCGTCGGCCCGCTTCGTCATCGCCTCGAACGCGCGACGCAGGATCTCCGCGCGCTCCCGCGGGGCCGTGACGGCCCACGTCGGCTGCGCCTCGACGGCGGCGTCGAGCGCCGCCCGGGAGTCCTCCGCGTTCGCGTCCGCGACCGTCCGCAGCTCGGCGCGGGTGGCCGGGTCCTCGACGCCGAACTCCCGGCGACCCGTGGCCGGTCGCCACTGGCCCCCGATCAGCAACCCGTCGGGGACCGCGTCCAGGACCCGCCGCTCCGCTGCTTCACCCATGGATCCTGCCTACCACTTGACCATGACGTGCTTGAGCTCGGTGTAGTGCTCGACGGCGTACAGAGACATGTCCTTGCCGAAGCCCGACTGCTTGAACCCGCCGTGCGGCATCTCGGAGACCAGCGGGATGTGGTCGTTGACCCAGACCGTGCCGAAGCGCAGGGCGGCGGAGGCCCGCATCGCCTTGCCGACGTCGGTCGTGAAGACACTCGCGGCCAGGCCGTAGTCGACGGCGTTCGCCGCCGCGATCGCGGCCTCCTCGTCGGCGACGCGCTGCACGGTGACGACCGGGCCGAACACCTCGCGCTGCACGATCTCGTCGTCCTGGCCGACACCGACGATCACCGAGGGCTCGAAGTAGTAGCCCGGCCCGTCCCCCGGGCGGCCGCCCGCGGTGGCCTCGCCCGACCCGGCCAGCGCACGCTCGACGAACCCGGCCACCCGCTCGCGCTGCTTCGCGGACACCAGGGGGCCGAGCTCGGTCTCCGCCGCGCCCGGATCACCGGAGATCAGGGTCTTCGCCCCGTCGGTGACGCCGGCGACGGTCGCCTCGTAGGCCCGCTCGGTCGCGATGACGCGGCAGGCGGCGGTGCAGTCCTGGCCCGCGTTGAAGAACGCCCCGAGCCGGACCGCCGCGGCCACGGTCTCCGGGTCCGCGTCGTCGAGGACCACGACCGGCGCCTTGCCGCCGAGCTCGAGGTGGACGCGCTTGAGGGTGGACGCCGCCGCGGCCATGATCGCCTTCCCGGTCGCCACCGACCCGGTGAGCGAGACCATCGCGACGGCCGGATGCTCGACGAGCGCGGCCCCGGCCTCGCCGGTCCCGGTGACCACGTTCAGCACGCCGGGCGGCAGGACGTCGGCGAGAAGTTCGGCCAGCCGCAGCACCGACAGCGGGGTCAGCTCGCTCGGCTTGAGCACGACGGTGTTGCCCGCCGCCAGGGCCGGCCCGATCTTCCAGGCCGCCATCATCAGCGGGTAGTTCCACGGCGCGATGCTGCCGACGACGCCGAGCGGCTCCCGCCGGAGCATCGAGGTGTAACCGCTCAGATACTCCCCCGCCGGCTTCGCCTCCAAAGTGCGGGCGCCACCGGCGAAGAACCGGAAGTTGTCGATGGTCAGGTCCATCTCGTCCGGCAGCGCGGACACCGGCTTGCCGACGTTCGCCGACTCGATCGCGGTGAACTCGTCGGCGTGGTCCTCGATGACCTGCGCGATGCGCAGCAGCGCCTCCGAGCGCTCGCGCGGCGTGGTCACCGACCACGACTCGAAGGCCTTCGCGGCCGCTTGCACCGCCCGGTCGACGTCCGCCGTCCCGGAGGAGGCGGCGCGGAACAGCACGTCACCGGTCGCGGGGGCGTACACGTCGTCCAGTCGGCCGGACTCCGGGTCGACCCAGGCCCCGTCGATCCAGTTCTGAGCCGGCAGGTCGACCGGGAGAGACGTCAGGTTCGGCACGTTCCACCTCGCTTGCGATCGGTTCGGGTGGGTGAGAGATACGAATGAAAGGGCGTCAGTTCGCAGCAGCCGGCGCCGCGGCGGTGGACGACCGGGCGATGTCCTCACCCTCGGTCAGTCGCTGCGCGAGATAGACGGGGATGATCGACAGGAGGATCGCGAACAACCCCACCGCGTTGACGATCGGTCCCTGGTTGGGCCGCGAGTAGTTCTGGAGGATCCAGATCGGCAGCGTCTGCGTCGATCCGGCGGTGAAGATCGTGACGATGATCTCGTCGAAGGAGAGCGCGAAGGCGAGCAGGCCGCCCGCGAGCAGCGCGGACCGGATCGTCGGGAAGGTGACGTAACGGAAGGTCTGGAGCGGGTGCGCCCCGAGGTCCGCCGACGCCTCCTCCAGGTGGCCCGACATCCGCCGCAGCCGGGCGATGACGTTGTTGTAGACGAGCACGATGCAGAACGTCGCGTGGCTGATGACGATGGTCAGCAGGCCGAGATTGACGCCCCCGATGAGCGGCGCCTCCCGGAACGCGGAGTTCAGCGCCATGCCGGTGACGATGCCCGGCATCGCGATGGGGATGACGACCAGGAACGAGATGGTGTTCCGGCCGAAGAAGCTGTAGCGCGCGACCGCGAACGCCGCCAACGACCCGAGGACCAATGCGACGCCGGTGGCCATCAGCGCCACCTTGACCGACGTGGTGAGGGCCTCCCGTGCGCCCGGGTTGTGCAGCGCCGCGTCGACCCACTTCGTCGACAGGCCGTCGATCGGCCAGCGCTGGACCCGCGAGGAGTTGAACGCGTACAGCGCGATGATCGCGAGCGGGAAGTAGATGAACGCGAGGGTGATCGCCGTGCCGGACCAGTGCAGTGCGCGGGCGCGCCGGGAGAAGTTCAACGCGACCCCCTCACAGGTTCTCGAAGGCGCCGAGGCGACGCGCGACCAACAGGTAGGCCGTCATGACGACCAACGGGAAGGAGGCGTAGGCGGCGGCGAACGGCAGGTTCCCGGCCACGCCGAGGTTGTCGTAGATGACGTTCCCGATGAACTGGCTCGAGGAGACGAGCCGCGGGGTGATGTAGTCCCCCATCGTCAGCGAGAACGTGAAGATCGAGCCGGCCACGACCGAGGGGAACGCCATCGGCAGGATCACCTTGCGGAACGTCGTCACCGGCGACGCCCCAAGATCTGACGAGGCGTCGAACAGCGAGTCGGGGATCCGCTCCAGCCCGGCGTAGATCGGCAGGATCATGAACGGCAGCCACAGGTAGGTGAAGGTCAGCCAGATCCCGATCAGACCGTTGCCGCCGGTCCCCGGGCCGGACATCCCGAACGGGTCGAGCATCCAGTTGAGGACGCCCTCCTCGGCGAGGATGGTCCGCCAGGCGTAGACCTTGACGACGTAGCTGGCCCACAGCGGCAGCAGGACCGCGACGAGCAGCAGCCGACGCTGCCGCGGCGTCGCGACCTTCGCCATCGTGAACGCGATGGGGAAGGCGAGCACCGCGCAGGTGAGCGTGACCGCGAAGGCCATGCCCACCGTGCGCAGCGTGATCGTCCAGTAGGTGTCACTGGTCAGCAGTTCACGGAAGTTCTCCGTGCTGATGTCCTCGATCACGACCTGGTTGCCCAGGTCGAAACGCCACAGGCCGTTGAAGAGCATCACGGCCAGGGCGCCCAGGTACGCCACCACCAGCCATGCCACGGGCGCGGCCAGCAGCAGCGAGACCTGGAGCCACCGGCGCCCACGCAGCACCCGGGCGATCGGGTCGAGAACCCAATCGGTCCGGGTGCGCGTGGCCGTCCCCGCGGAGGCGCCGGTGTCGATCACCGTTCAGTCCTGCTTCTCGGTCCTGCGTCTCAGCCCTTGATCTCGGTCCAGGCCTTGACCCATTCCGAGTAGTCCTTGCAGACCTCACCGCGGGCGTCGCCGCAGTCCTTCACCGGGGTCGTCCAGTACGCGACCTGCTCGAAGTAGGCCTCGTCGGTGGCGTGGTAGGTGTCGCAGTGCTTCTTGTCGGCGGTGAAGTTGCACGCCTTGCGGTTGGACGGCGCCTCGCCGAAGTACTCGGTCGCGGCCGCGTTCGCCTTGGGCGAGGCGATGTGGTCCATCCACATGTACATGCAGTTCGGGTTCTTCGCCTGGGACGAGAGCATCCAGGTGTCGGACCAGCCGGTCGAACCCTCCTTGGGCAGGATCGCCTTGATCGGCGCCTTGTCGGCCTTCAGGACGTTGGCGATGACCTGCCACGTCGTGCCCGCGACCGAGTTGCCCTTCGCGAAGGCGTCGATCTCCTTGGTGTAGTCCGACCAGTACTCACCGATGATGCCGCGCTGCTGCTTGAGCAGGTCGACGGCCGCGGTGAACTGGGCGTCGTCGAGCTCGTAGACGTTCGTGATGTTCAGCTCGGGCTTGGTGGCCTTGAGGTAGAGCGCGGCGTCTGCGATGTAGATCGGGCTGTCGTAGGCCGTGATCTTGCCCTTGTACGGCGAGTTGGTGTCCCAGACGACGCTCCAGCTGTCGGGCGCCGGCTTGACCTTCTCGGTGTTGAACATCAGCAGGTTCGCGCCGCGGCCGTGCGGGATGCCGTAGTGCACGCCGTCGACGGTGTTGTGCGGCTTGTCCTTCAGCCCGTCGAAGATGTCCTTGTAGTTGGGGATCAGGTCGACGTTGACCGGGGACACGTCGCCGGCCCCGATGAGCCGCAGGGAGGCGTCGCCGGAGGCGGAGACACCGTCGTACTTGCCGCTCTTCATGAGCGTGACCATCTCGTCGGACGTGTTGCCCAACGTCACGTTCACGTTGCAGCCGGTCTTCTTCTCGAAGTCGGACACCCAGTCGACCTTGGGGTCGGTGGAGCCGTCCTCGACGTAGCCGGCCCAGGCGACCAGGTTCAGCTTGCCCTCGCCCTCCCCGAGCGACGTGGCCATGCCTTCCGTGCCGGTGCCCGTGCCCGTGGTGGCGCCGGCGCCCGGAGTCGCCTGCGCGACGTCGTCGTCGTCATCTCCACCGCAGCCGGCGAGTACCAGGGCCAGGGTCGCAACCCCCGCCAGCGCCGTTCGGCGATACCGCATCCACATTGTGTGTCCTTCCAAGGGGTGGGGGTGTCAGCCGGGGAGCAGCCGGTTGTGCTGCTCCCCCCAGATGAGGCGCACCGGCCGGTCCCGGGCGGCCAGCGCGTCGGTGGACTTCGTTGCGAGGTTCTGCTCGGTGACCACCAGCTCGTCGCCGGCGTCGAGCGTCACGGTGTAGCGGGTCTCCGCCCCCAGGTAGGACACGTCGGTGACGACGCCGGTGGCGCTGCACTCCCCGTCACCGGCGCCCGGACCGTCGATGTCGACGAGGCGGATCTTCTCCGGGCGCACGGTGAACGTGCCTTCGCGCCCGAGGATCTTGCGGGCCGACTCCGGCCCGAGGAGGTTCGACGTGCCGACGAACCCGGCGACGAAGGCGTCCGCCGGGTTCTCGTAGAGCTCGGCCGGCGGCGCCACCTGGACGATCCGACCCTCGTTGAACACCGCGATCCGGTCACTCATCGACAGGGCCTCGGCCTGGTCGTGGGTGACGAAGATGAACGTGATGCCCACCTCGGCCTGAATGGCCTTCAGTTCCTTCTGCATCTGCTCGCGCAGCTTGAGGTCGAGCGCACCGAGCGGCTCGTCCAGAAGCAGCACCCGCGGGCGCTTCACCAGCGCGCGGGCGAGCGCCACGCGCTGGCGCTGACCGCCCGACAACTGCGTCGGGCGCCGCTTCTCGTAACCCTCCAGTCGCACCATGGCCAGCGCCTCGGAGGCCCGCCGGCGGCGCTCCGCCTTCGGCACCTTCTCGACCATGAGGCCGTAGGCCACGTTGTCCCCGACCGACATGTGCGGGAACAGCGCGTAGTCCTGGAAGACCGTGTTGACGTCCCGCTGGTACGGCGGCCGGGCGGTGACGTCCTCGCCGTGCAGGAGCACCCGGCCCCAACTCGGCTCGACGAGGCCGGCGACGATCCGCAGGCAGGTCGTCTTGCCGGACCCCGACGGTCCGAGCATCGAGAAGAACTCGCCCTCGTCGACCTCGAGGTCCACGCCGGTGAGCACGTCGACGTCGCCGTAGCGCTTGCCGATTCCCTCGAGCCGGACCGCCGCTCCCATCAGCCGCGCGTCTTCCGCAGGGCGGCGGCGAAGGCGTCGACCGCGCGGTCCACCTCGGCCTCGGAGACGATCAGCGGTGGCATGAAGCGGACGATGTTCCCGTAGCTGCCGGCCCCCATGAGGATCAGTTGGCCCTCCTCCAGACAGGAGCGCAGTACCGCGCTCACCCGTGCCCCGTCCGGTCGGCCCGTTGCCGGGTCGACGAGTTCGACCGCCACCATCAGCCCGAGGCCACGAACCTCGGCCACCCCGGCGTCGTCGGCGGCGGCCTTCTCCAGTCCGGCGCGCAGCTGCTGCCCGCGCGCCTCGACGTGGTCGAGGAAGCCGGGCTCGGTGAGGACGTCGATCGTGGCGAGCGCGGCCGCGCAGCCGATCGGGTTGCCGCCGTAGGTCCCCCCGTGGGACCCACGCGGCCAGCGGCTCATGACCTCGGCCGAGGCGCCGATCGCCGAGATCGGGAAGCCGGACGCGATGCCCTTGGCCATCAGCAGGATGTCGGGGCGGACGCCGGCGTGCTCGACGGCGAACATCCGGCCGGTGCGGGCGAACCCGGTCTGGATCTCGTCCGCGACGAAGAGGATGCCGTGGTCGCGGCAGATCTCCTCGACCCCGCGCAGGAAGCGCGGCGGGGCCGCGTAGTAGCCACCCTCACCGAGGACGGGCTCGAGCACGATCGCGGCGGTCTCGGCCGGCGCGGTCTGACTGACCAACAGATGCCGCAGCGCCGCCAGGCAGTGGTCGGTGGCGGCCTCGATGTCGCCGCCGAACTTCAGCGCGGTGGGGAACGGCGCCACAAAGATGCCGGCGGGCAGCGGCTGATAGCCCGCCCGGTAGCCGGACTTGGACGTGGTCATCGCCATCGCGAGCATCGAGCGGCCGTGGAAGCTGCCCTCGAAGACGATGACGTTCTGCCGCCCGGTCGCCTGCCGGGCCAGCTTCACCCCGCCTTCGGTGGCCTCGGCGCCGGAGTTCGCGAGGAAGAAGACCTCGATCGGGTCCGGGGTGATCTCGGCCAGCCGATCCGCCAAGGGATTCATCAGGTTGTGGCGGTAGACGTTCGCCTGGGCGTGGAGAAAGCGCCCCGCCTGATCGGCGATCGCCGCGACGACCTTCGGGTGGCAGTGGCCGGTGCTGGTCACGGCGATGCCGCTGGAGAAATCGAGGTACTCGGTGCCGTCCCCGGTGGTCACCACACAGCCCGAACCGGAGACCACCTCGAGGTCCGTCACGGAGAACCACACGTCCGACAGGTGCGAGGTCGGACCCGAGGTCATCCCCGAAGCCATCGGCGCTCCCTGGTGGTCGAGACTTGTGCGAACCCGCCGGAATGAGAGATAACCTATGAGTTCAGATGTTTAAGGTCAACGACTGATGGACCTTCATCCGGATAGGGCGGACGCGATGCATCGGTGGGCACCGGACGCCCGGGCCGCCGTGTTCGCGCCGCTCGACACCCTCAGCCGTACCGAGCTCGTCGCGGGGCGACTGGCCGACGCGATCGTGCTCGGCCTGCTCGCCGACGAGGAGCAGCTGCCGAGCGAGGCCGACCTCGCCGCCCAGCTCGCCGTCTCCACCGTGACCGTGCGCGAGGCCCTCACCGTCCTGCGCGAGCGCGGCCTGGTCGAGACCCGCCGGGGCCGGGGCGGCGGCAGCTTCGTCCGAGCCCCGGCCGACCCCACGGCCGCGGAACTCCGCGAGCGCCTGGCCCGGATCTCGCTCATCGAACTCCGCGACCTGTTCGACCACTACGCCGCCGTGGGCGGCACCGCCGGCCGGCTCGCCGCTGAGCGAGCCTCAGCCGAGGACATCGAACGGCTGGAACGGGCGGCCGACCAGCTCGCCGCGGCGACGGACGCCGGCGCCCGCCGCCGCGCGGAGGGCTACTTCCACCTCGAGATCGCGGCGGCGGCGCAGTCCGCCCGGCTCGCGCGCGAGGAGCTCGCGCTGCAGAGCGAGCTCGGCGCCCTGCTCTGGGCGCCGTTCGAGGGCGAGGCCGTGCAACGACGCGCGGCCGCGCAGCACCGCGAAATTATCGCCGCCATCGCCGACGGCGACGGCCCGCTGGCCCGCGATCTGGTCGAGGCCCACGTGCGCGCGGCGGCGGAAAGAGTGACCGAACTGCGACTGAATTTGCTGACCTGATCGAAATAGGCGCGTAGTACGTTGGGCGCCCCAACCGGGCAATCACGGGGGCTGCCGTGGCGCTGCACCAGATGATCGAGACCTCCGAGTCGGTGGGCCAGCACGTCGCGACGGCCGCCGAAGCCGTCTTCGAGCTGGTCTCGAACCTGCGCCGCACCACCGAGAACCTCTTCGCCGAGGCGCACCGCGACGGCCGCCCGGTCGGAGTCGCGGACCTGGCCGCCATCGACGCCATCGCGATCGGCATGCTCGGCGAGGTCGACGGCATCATCCCCGGCGCCGGCTTCATCGCCGCCCCGAACACGCTGAGCGACGCCCCGCGCTGGCTGCAGTGGTGGCAGCAGGGCCGCAACGGCACCGCGTCGCGACTGGTCGTCGAACTCGACCCGAGCCGGGACCGCTTCTACGACTACGTGCCCCTCCCCTGGTTCGCCGTCCCCGCGGCGACCGGCCGCCGCCACGTCACCGGCCCGTACGTCGACTACGTGTGCAGCGACGAGTACGCGCTCACCTTCACCGAGCCGATCTTCGTCGGCGGGACCTTCGTCGGCGTCGCCGGCGCGGACGTCTTCGTCAACCGCTACGAGTCGCTCGTGCTCCCGCCGCTGCGGTCGCTCCCGAGCGCCGCTGCCCTGGTGAACACCCAGGGCCGCGTGATCGTGTCCAACACGGCCCGACTCGTCACCGGCTCCCTGGTCCGCCGACTCGACCTCGCCGGCTTCGTCGCCGGCGGCGAGGCGACCAGCAGCCGGCAGGGGCTGACCCTGCAGCGCTGCGGCGACGTCCCGATGGTCCTGCTCGTCGGGGACCGCCTGGTCGCCTGACGTCCCGTCAGGCCCGCTCGGTCAGGGGATCAGGACTCCTTCGTCAGGATCGGGCGCAGCTTGTCGAGCACGCTCGCGTCCTCGATCGTCGAGGGCACGGGCTCGTCGCGACCGTCGGCGATCCCGCGCATGGTGCGGCGCAGGATCTTGCCCGAGCGGGTCTTCGGCAGCGCCGGGACGACGTCCGCCCGCTTGAACGCCGCGACCGCGCCGATCTCGTTGCGCACCGCGGCGACCAGTTCGGCGGAGAGCGCCTCGGGGTCGACGTCCATGCCGGCCTTGAGCACGACGAACCCGCGCGGGACCTGGCCCTTGAGCGAGTCGTGGACGCCGATCACCGCGCACTCGGCGACGGCCGGGTGCGCGGCGAGCACGGCCTCCATCGAGCCGGTCGAGAGTCGGTGGCCGGCGACGTTGATGACGTCGTCGGTCCGCCCGAGCACGTAGACGTAACCGTCCTCGTCGACGTACCCGCCGTCGCCGGAGAGGTAGTAGCCGTCGAACGCCGACAGGTAGCTCGCGACGAAGCGGTCGTCGTCGTTCCACAGCGTCGGCAGGGCCCCGGGCGGGAGCGGGAGCTTGATGCAGATCGCGCCCTCGGTGTTCGGGCCGACCCGGTTGCCCTCGGGGTCGAGGACCTGGACGTCCCACCCCGGCACGGGCACCGACGGCGAGCCCGGCTTGATCGGCATCGGCTCCAGGCCGCGGAGGTTCGCGCAGATCGGCCAGCCCGTCTCGGTCTGCCACCAGTGGTCGATGACCGGCACCCCGGACTTCTCGGTCGCCCAGTGGTAGGTGTCGGGGTCGAGCCGCTCCCCCGCGAGGAACAGCGCGCGCAGTTTGGAGATGTCGTACTGCGCCAGCAGCTTCGCGTCCGGGTCCTCCTTCTTGATCGCGCGGAACACCGTCGGGGCGGTGAAGAGCGTGACCGCGCCGTGCTCGGCGATGACCCGCCAGAACGCGCCCGCGTCGGGGGTTCCGACCGGCTTGCCCTCGTAGAGGATCGTCGTCGCGCCGAGCAGCAGCGGGGCGTAGACGATGTAGGAGTGGCCGACGACCCAGCCGACGTCGGACGCGGTCCACCACACCTCGCCCGGCTCGAGACCGAAGACGTTACGGATCGACCACAGCAGCGCGACGGCGTGACCCCCGTTGTCGCGGACGATGCCCTTCGGCTTCCCGGTCGTGCCCGACGTGTAGAGGATGTAGAGCGGGTCGTTCGCCCCGACGGGGACGCACTCGACCGGCTCGGCGGCCGCCATGGCCTCGGTCCAGTCGACGTCGTCCGGACCCAGCTCGGCCCGCGCCTGCTCACGCTGGAGCACCACGCACGTCTCGGGCTTGTGCGCGGCGATCTCGATGGCCGCGGCGATCATCGGCTTGTACTCGACGACCCGCGTCGGCTCGAGACCGCACGAGGCGGCGACGATGACCTTGGGCTGGGCGTCGTCGATCCGGGCCGCGAGCTCGCGGGGCGCGAAGCCGCCGAAAACCACCGAGTGGACCGCCCCGATCCGCGCGCAGGCCAGCATCGCGACCACGGCCTCGGGGACCATCGGCATGTAGATCACGACCCGGTCGCCCTTCTCGACGCCGAGCCTGCGGAGCACGCCGCCGAAGCGGGCGACCTGGTCGCGGAGCTCGGCGTAGGTGAAGCGCGCCTGACGGCCGGTCATGGGGCTGTCGTAGATCAGCGCGGTCTGGTCGGCGCGGCCGCCGTCCACGTGCCGGTCCAACGCGTTGTGACAGGTGTTCAGCTCTCCGTCAGGGAACCAGCGCACGAACGGGGCCCGACTGTCGTCGAGCACCGTCGTCGGTGCCCGGGTCCAGTCCACGGCCTGCGCGGCCTCGGCCCAGAAGCCGGTCGGGTCTTCGATACTGCGGCGGAACGCGTCGGAGTAGGCACCCATGGGCTCATCCTGTCTTCCACGTGCGGGAACGGCCAGCCCCGTCCCAACCGTTGGAGGGCCTGACAAACCGGGTGCGACCTGATTGGCTGCCCCGAGTCCCGGCATGCGAGCCCCTGACGATGGAGAACGGCATGGTTCAGCTCATCCCCAGCAGCAACCGTCCCATTCAGGAGGGCGTGCCCGCGTTGCGCGCCGCGACGATCTGCGAGGCGTTTCAGCTGACCGCGGCCGAACACACCGACCGCGTGGCCCTCCGCACTCCCGACGACTCGATCAGCCTGACGTTCGCCCAGTACGCCGAACAGGTGCGGAAGATCGCCGCCGGCCTCGCCGCTCTCGGGGTCGGCCACGGTGACACCGTCGCGCTGATGATGCGCAACCGGCCCGAGATGAACCTGGTCGACATGGCCGCGCTGCACCTGGGTGCCGTGCCCTTCTCGATCTACAACACCTCGTCGCCGGAGCAGGTCGAGTACCTGTTCTCCAACGCCGGCAACCGCGTCGTGGTGTGCGAACAGGCCTTCCTGGAGACCGTCCGCAAGGCGGGCACCGCGGTCGCGCACGTCGTCTGCATCGACGGCGGCGACGCGAGCACCTCCACCCTCGACGAGCTCATCGCCCGTGGCTCGGACGACTTCGACTTCGACGCCGCCTGGCGCGCGGTCCAGCCGGACGACGTCCTGACGCTGATCTACACCTCCGGCACCACCGGCCCGCCCAAGGGCGCCCAGCTCACGCACGCCAGCATGATGGCCCAGATCCGCGGCATGTCGGCGATGACCCCGACCCCGGTCGGCGGGTCGATCGTGTCCTACCTGCCGTCGGCGCACATCGCCGACCGGTGGAGCCACCACTACCACTGCTCCGCGACGTTCGGGGCCACCGTCACGACGGTCGCGGACCAGACCCAGCTGATCCCGGCACTGGTCAGCGCCCGCCCGACGTTCTGGGGCGGCGTACCGCGCGTCTACGAGAAGATCATGGCCGCGCTGCAGGCCGGCGGTCTGACGGACCCGGCCGCGCTGCCCGCGGAGGTCCGCGCCGGGGCGCGGGCGAAGATCGGTCTCGACCGGGTCGTGTGGTCGATCGTCGGCGCCGCCCCGATCGCGGTCGAGACGCTCAAGTACTTCGGTGACCTCGGGCTGCCGGTCCAGGAGGTCTACGGCATGTCCGAGACCTCGTGCTGCATGACGTGCGTGCCGGCCGACGACATCCGTCCCGGCACGGTGGGTCAACCGATCCCGGGCTCCGAGATGGCGCTCGCCGACGACGGCGAGATCCTGGTCCGCGGTCCGCTGCTGATGAAGGGGTACCGCAACGACCCCGAGCGCACCGCCGAGGCGATCGACGACGAGGGGTGGCTGCACACCGGCGACGTCGGCGTCGTCGAGGACGGGTTTCTCCGCATCGTCGACCGCAAGAAGGAACTGATCATCAACGCGGCCGGCAAGAACATGTCGCCGGCCAACATCGAGCAGCGGCTCAAGGCCTCCCACGCCCTGATCGGGCAGGCGGTCTGCATCGGCGACGGGCGGCGCTACAACGTCGCGCTGCTCGTCATCGACCCCGACGCCGCCGCGGCCTACGCGAAGCAGGCCGGCCTGCCCGACTCCTCGGCCCGGACCCTCGCCGCCGACCCCCAGGTGCAGCAGATCGTCGGGGCCGCCGTCGCGTCCGCGAACGAGAAGCTCTCCCGCGTCGAGCAGATCAAGAAGTGGCACCTGCTCGACGTCGACTGGCTCCCCGGCGGCGACGAGCTCACGCCGACCATGAAGCTCCGCCGCAAGCCGATCGCGGAGAAGTACGCCGACGCGATCGAGGCCCTCTACGCCGAGGACTGATGTCAAGAAAGGGGGCTCTCCTGACTGATCCGTGGGTCATCGGCCAGGCAGAGCGGGGCGGTGGCCGCCGAGGTTGAGCATCGCGAGTGCGATGAGAGCGTCGGGGCCGGCGAACCCGAAGGCCATGCGGGTGATGAGTCGGATCTTGGTGTTGACCGACTCGATGAGGCCGTTGGACAGTCCGTGCTCGATCGAGGCGAGGATCTCGGCTCGGTAGCGCACGATCCGGCTCTGGAGCCGGACGAACGATTCGATGCGGGACCTGCGTGCCCAGGAGACCCACCGGTCGAGCGCTTCGGCGGCCTGGTCGGCCGGCAGCTTGAACACGGTCCGCAGGCCCTCCTTGAGCAGGTAGGCCCGGTAGAGCCGCGGATCGGTCTTGGCGATCCATTCGAGCTTGACCCGCTGGCGGTCGGTGAGGTTCTCCGGGTTCTTCCACAGCGCGAACCGCGCGTGCTTGAGCGCACGGGCGGGGCCGGTCGCGACGGTGACACGGCGCCCTTCGGCCCAGCCGTGGTTCCTGGTGTTGCCGGCCCGACGAGCCTCGTTCCACGCCTCGCGGCGTACCGCGTCGAGGGCATCGGTGGCCCAGCCGACCACGTGGAAGGGGTCAGCGCAGCGCACCGCGTTGGGGCATCGTGTGCTGACTACCTCGGCAATCCACTCGGCGCCATCGGCGCTGACGTGGGTGATCTGGGCGCATCTGCCTTCGCCGGATGCCTCGAGTGCGTCGAAGAAGGCGTGGACGGTCGCGCGTTCTCGTCCGGGACTGGCCCACACCAAACGGCCCGAGTCGTGATCGACCACGACGGTCAGGTACTTGTGGTGCCGCTTGTAGGAGATCTCATCGATCCCGATCCGCCGCAGCCCGGCGAACGCGTCCACGCCAGCAGCTGTGTCGGCCCAGACCCGGGCGATGATCGCGCCCACGGTGCGCCAAGCGATCCGCATCAACTCGGTGATCGCGGTCTTGGAGCACTGGGTGGCCAGCCAGGCGACTTGCTGGTCGAACACGTACGTGTGCCCGGCGCTGTGGCGCGCCCACGGGACCTGCCGCACCGTCGGTCCGTGGACGGCACAGTTCACCCGGGGCGCGTCAGCTTCGATGAAGACCGGCACCGTCCCCATGTCGAGCGCTCGCCACCTGCGTCGCCCTTCGCCGCGATCGAACCAGGGAGCCCTGTCCCCGCAGCGCCCGCACCGTCCACGCCCAGCCCGTCGCGGCCGGACATGAGCCACCACAACCTCGGCATCTTCGTCGAACTCGACGTCCTCGATCACCGTGTTCTCGACGCTCAGCAAGGTGCGCCATACGCTGGCGTTCCGCACGCCGTTCTCCGCTCTGCAGTTTCTGACCTTCGACAAGCCAGAAACCTAAGGCTGGGAACGGCGTGTGGCCGTTTCAGGGCGATCAACGACCCACGGAAGCGTCAGTGGAGCCAGAAAGGGTGACACCCTTTCTTGACGACCGAACGGTCGGTTCAGCCGGTCGGGCGGCGGAAGGCGCCGACCGGGCGGGGCCGGTAGTTGGGAAAGACCACCGACACCGCGTCGCGGCCGAGGCCGGCGCGCCGGACGAGGAACTCGGCGAGCACGTCGCGGTAGTCGGTCGTCGCGGCGAGGTCGCCCTGGTCGAGGTCGTCCTGGCCGAGCCCCGGCCACCGGCCGTGGACCTTGCGGCCGACGAGTCCGCCGCCGGCAAGGAGCATCGCGTTGCCGTGGCCGTGGTCGACGCCGCCGCTGCCGTTCTGGCCGGCGCGGCGACCGAACTCGCTCATCGTCACGACGTTGACGCGGTCGAAGTCCTTGCCCAGGTCGGCGCCGAACGCGGCGATCGCGGCGGCGACCTGCCCGGCCAGGGCCGCGAACTGGCCCTCGCCGGCGTTGCCGAGCGCGATGTGCATGTCCCAACCGCCGATCTCGACCGCCAGCGCGGCCAGTCCGACGTCCGCCCGGATCAGCGCGGCGGCGTCGGCGAGCGCCGCACCCAGGGCGCTGTTCGCCGGGTAGGCGGTCGCGGGGGCGCCCGCCTCGGCCCGCTGGGCGTTGATGGTTCCGACGGTGTCGAGCGCCTTCAGCGTCGCGACCGCGCCGGCGGTCTGCGGTGCCTTCGGGTCGCTGTGCAGGGCGCGCAGCGCCCGGATCATCCCCGGGCGGAGGGCCTCCGGACCGGCGAGCGTGAAGCTCGACAGCGAACGCATCGTCAGGACGTCGCTCTCCCCGACGAGGTGGCCGGGACGGCCGCCGGTCCCGAGGGCAACCCCCTCGAACGACGAGGTGCGGCCGTTGACGCGCAGCACGCGGTCCAGCCAGCCCGAGTGCACGTTCGTCCAGGGCGCCGACCGCTCGAGTTCGGCGGTGGCGTTGAAGTGGCTGCGCGAGGTGTCCGCGGACGCGACGGCGTGGACGAACGAGAGCCGGCCGGAGTCCCAGAGCGGACGGAGCGGCGCGAGCGCCGGGTGCAGGCCGAAGCGCGGGTCACCGGTCGGGATCGCGGTCCGCTGCGGGACGGCGATGGACGGCCGCAGCTTGGCGTAGTCCGGGTCGCCGACCGGCGGGACGAGCGAGAGCCCGTCCATCCCGCCGCGCAGGGAGATCACGACCAGCACCGGCCCGCGGTGCGGTCCGGCGGCGAAGGCCGCCTGGGCCGAGAACATCGACGGTGCCGCCACCGCCGCGCCGGTCACCCCGATCGCCTGCAGGAAGCGACGTCGGCTCACCGGCCGGGCGCCGGTGCACTCCGGGCACTCGTCCGTCATCGCACGCTCCAGTACGGGCTGTCGAGCACGAGCGCGACCAGGACCGGCAGCAGTGCCTTCAGGTCCTGCGGGCGCAGCGCGGCGGGGTCCGCGGCGTCGGCGGCGTCCGCGAGGAAGGCCAGGAACGCCGCCCGGTGCGCGGGAGTCACCCGCTGACCGGGTAGCAGACGGGCCGTCAGAGTGTCGACGAGGCCACCCCAGCTCGTCGGGACGGCGCCGTCGAGCAAGTGCGTGACGAGGTCCGGCCACAGCACGCCGTTGTTCAGGCGGTGCGAGGCGGCGGTGAGATGCGCGTTCCACGCGGTCAGCGTCAGACCCGCGCCCTTCCAGGCGGCGGCGACGTCCGGGTAGCCGTCGGGTGCCGGCCACCCCAGCGGGGCGTTGCCCATCTCCGACAGCGTCCAACGCAGCTGCGCGACGGCATTGTTGCGATTGAGCCAGCCCGGGATCGGCTGCGCCCCGAGCGCGCGCCAGCCGGCGATCACGATCTCCGCGGGCCGGCGCACCTTCGCCCCGACCGAGCCGGCGAACTCGTCCGAGGTGAACAACGCGCGCAGCACCGGCACGATCTCGGTGTCGGAGTCGAGGTACACCCGGGCCAGGCGGCGCACCAGCGCCGCGGGCGGCTTGTCGCGGACGAAGCGGACCGCGAGCTTGCGGGCGATCCGCTCGGCGGTCGCCGGGTGGCGGGCGAGGTACGTGATCAGGGACCGCGCGACCTCGACTCCCCCGGCGGCGTCGCCGTTGGGGTGCGACCAGCCCAGGACCGAGACCGGACCGACGTAGTGCCAGTCCGCCCGGTAGCGGAAGGTGCCGAGCGAGATCGCCGCGGCCTTGTCGCTGCGCTCCCACACCGACAGGCCGCTCAGGGCGCGGGCGGCGTTCACGATGTCGCGGCGGGAGTATCCCGCGTCGAGGCCGACGGTGTGCAGCTCCAGCAGTTCGCGGGCGTAGTTCTCGTTCACCGCGTCGCCGCGCGACTGCGCGTTGTTCAGGTAGAGCAGCATCGCCGGCGACGTGACCGACGCCTGCAGCATGTCCTCGAACCGGCCGAGCGCATGAGCGCGGACGACGTGGACGTCGTCCCAGGCCTTGGTGGCCCAGACCGTCCCGCTCGGGCAGGTGATGTTCAGGTGGTTCGACCAGAAGTCGACCATCACCTCGAACAACTGACGCCGTGACCAGATCTGGCGGGCGAGGGTCGCGCGGACCAGGTCCTCCATGGACGTCGCGTTGCCCGCGCCCATCGTGGCGTGGTTGACCTGCGGGTCGGTGGTCGCGAACGGCCAGGCGGCCAGGGCCGCGGCACAGGTGCCGTCGTCGATCGAGCCGGGATCGAGCTGCTGCTCCAGCCAGGCCGTCGCGCCGCCCGCGTCCTCGACGTCGACGAGCAGTTCGGGGGTGATCCCGAACGTCGTCCGGCGGAGGAGGTGGAGGACGGACCGCATCCTCGCAGTGTCGGAGGACGCCGAAGGCGGCGATGCGCGGCTTTACGCAATCATTCCGCGGGCTCAGACCGCTGAGGAGCGAGCGGGATCGGCGAAATTGACGCCAACCTCCTCAAACCGGGCCTCGAGCGCCTCGACCCCGTCGAGGGCGACCATCGCGGCCTCGGCCGCGGTGATCGGCATCAGCCACAGCACACGCGCGGTGCAGTTCTGACCGCGGACCTTCCAGCGGCAGTACTCGAGCTCGGGCCCGTACGGGTAGGGCAACGTGACGAGCAGTCGGTCGCACTCCGACCCCGGCAGCCACGGCCGGTCGAGCTGCACGACCGAGCCCCGGTCGAGCCGGCTGTCCGGGGTGCCGCAGTGCGCGATCGCCGCCGCGGCGAGGGACTTCAGGTGCGCCTCGTTCGGCTCCCGCGCGGACAGGACGAACTCGGCCCCGACGCCGAGGCTCTGCACCGCCTCCCAGCAGCCGAGGGTGAAGTAGCTGACGACGTCGACGCGCTTGCCGGCCGTCGCCTCCAGCATCCGCAGCCCGGGGACGCGGTCGGTCGCCTCGGCCGGCGGATCCATCTCGAAGATCGAGTGCCCACGACCGAAGTAGTCGGTGTAGTGCTTGCCGATCAGTTCGTTCGGCGTCTTCACGCCCCCGCCTCCTCGGCGATCGCCTCCAGGTCGGCCGCCGCGAGCTGGCCGCAGGCGCCGTCGATCTCCCGGCCCCGGGTGTCCCGCACCGTGACCGGGACGCCGGCGGCCTCCAGCCGGCGCACGAACGTCCGCTCGTCCTTGGCCCGGGAGGCCGTCCACTTCGAGCCCGGCGTCGGGTTGAGCGGGATGAGGTTCACGTGCGCCCAGGCGCCGGGCCCCGCGAACGCGAGCACCCGGGCCAGTTCGTCCGCCCGCCACGCCTGGTCGTTGATGTCGCGGATCAGCGCGTACTCGATCGAGACCCGGCGCCCCGTCGTGACGAAGTAGTCGTGCGCGGTGCCCACGACCTCCGCCACCGGGTACCGCGTGTTGATCGGGACGAGCGTGTCCCGCAGCTCGTCGTCGGGGGCGTGCAGCGAGAGCGCGAGCGTCACGCCGAGCCCCGAGTTCGCCAGCTTGGCGATGCCGGGCACCAGGCCCACCGTCGAGACCGTCACCGAGCGCCGGGACAGGCCCAGCCCGTCCGGCGTCGGGTCGATCAGCCGGGCGACCGCGGCGGAGGTGGCGGCGTAGTTCGCGAGCGGCTCCCCCATGCCCATGAACACGACATTCGAGACGCGGCCGGGCCCACCCGCCACCTCGCCGCGGTCGAGGGCCCGCGCCGCCGCCACGACCTGATCGACGATCTCGGCCGTCGACATGTTCCGGGTCAGCCCGCCCTGGCCCGTCGCGCAGAACGGGCAGTTCATGCCGCAACCGGCCTGGGACGAGACGCAGACCGTCACCCGGTCGGGGTAACGCATCAGGACGCTCTCGACCAGCGCGCCGTCGAACAGCCGCCACAGGGTCTTGCGCGTGGTGCCCTCGTCGCAGGTGATGTCGCGGACGGGGGTGAGCAGCGGCGGGAACAGCGCGCCCGCGAGCGCCTCGCGGTCCTTCGCGGGGACGTCGGTCCACGTCTCCGGGTCCGCGTTGTGGTGGGTGAAGTAGTGCGTCGCGAGCTGCTTCGCGCGGAAGCCTTTGTGCCCGAGCTCCTCGACGGCGGCCTTGCGCTCGCCGGGAGCGAGGTCGGCCAGGTGCCGCGGCGGCTTCGCGCGGCGCGGGGCGACGAGGGTGAGCTCACCGGGTGCAGGCATTGCGCCCATTCTCGCAGCCGATCCGGGAGGCGTCGGCTCCAGGCGGTACTTTGGGACCTGCGACTGGCGCGTTCACAGGCGGAGTTCACCGCCGGGGAGCTTGCAGTGCGGGGCCGTGCGCCTGGGCTCCGTGACCACCGAGGTGTGCCGTACGGCACAGGAGGACCCGTGGCCAACGACCCCGCGCTGTCGGTTGCCGACCCCCAGATCGCCGAGCTCATCGCGGCGGAGGAACGGCGCCAGGCGGACACGATCAAGCTGATCCCGTCGGAGAACTACGTCTCGAAGGCCGTGCTCGAGGCCACCGGGACGGTCCTGACCAACAAGTACTCCGAGGGTTACGCCGGCAAGCGGTACTACGAGGGCCAGCAGGTCATCGACCAGATCGAGACGCTCGCGATCGAGCGCGCCAAGGCCGTCTTCGGCGTCGAGCACGCGAACGTGCAGCCGTACTCCGGCTCCCCCGCGAACCTCGCCATCTACATGGCGTTCCTCTCACCGGGCGAGAAGGTGATGGGCCTCGGCCTGCCGAGCGGCGGCCACCTCACGCACGGCTGGTCGGTCTCCGCGACCGGCGCCTGGTTCACCGCCGTGCGCTACGGCGTCCGGCAGGACACCGGCCGCATCGACATGGACCAGGTGCGCGACCTCGCGCTCGCCGAGCGTCCGAAGCTGATCTTCTGCGGCGGCACCGCGGTCCCCCGCACCATCGACTTCCCGGCGTTCGCCGAGATCGCGAAGGAGATCGGCGCCGTCCTCGCCGCCGACATCGCGCACATCGCCGGCCTCGTCGCCGGTGGCGCCCACCCCTCGCCGGTCGGGCACGCCGACGTCATCTCCACGACGACGCACAAGACCCTGCGTGGCCCGCGCGGCGCGATGCTGATGAGCACCGAGGAGCACGCGAAGGCCCTCGACAAGGCCGTCTTCCCCGGCCTGCAGGGCGGCCCGCACAACCACACCACGGCCGGCATCGCGGTCGCGCTGAAGGAGGCGTCGACCGACGAGTTCCGGACCTACGCGGCCCAGGTCGTGACGAACGCGAAGGCGCTGGCCGAGGGTCTCGCCTCCCGCGGTTTCAACCTCGTCTCGGGCGGCACCGACAACCACCTGGTGCTGATCGACCTCACCAACAAGGACATCGCCGGCAAGCCCGCGGCACAGGCGCTCGACCGCGCGGGTCTGGAGACGAACTACAACAGCGTCCCGTTCGACACCCGTAAACCGTTCGACCCTTCCGGCGTCCGTATCGGCACCCCGGCCGTCACCTCGCGCGGCATGGGCCCGGCGGAGATGGACGCCATCGCGGGCTGGTTCGACGAGGTCGTCGAGGCCGCGAAGAAGGGCGACGAGCAGACCGTCGAGCGGGTGCGCAAAGAGGTCCTCGACCTCACCGCGCAGTTCCCCGCCCCGGGTCTGGGCTGATGACGGGCACACCGGCTCCTCGCACCGCCGAGGAGCGGGAGGCGCTCGCCCTGCGGGCGGAGATCTTCGAGGCGCTGATCGCCCTCGGCGACCAGACCGACGCCGTCCTCGCCCTCGTCCGGTCCGGCGCGCCGGAGTTGCGGACCCAGGTCCGCACCCTGCTCGACTGCAGCGACGCCGCCGCCGAGCAGGTCCTGTTCAACCTGCGCGTCCTGCACCCCGAGCAGCAGGCGAAGTACCGCGCCGAGGCCGCCGAACTCCGCGAACTCCTCGACGCCTGACCGCTGTGCAAAAAAGGGTGACACCCCTTACTCGCGAGTAAGGGGTGTCACCCTTTTTTGACGAGAGTCCGAGGGGGCCGCGGCGTCAGGGCGTCGGGTCGACGAAGAACGAGAGCAGCAGCCAGCAGATCGGGGCGGCGATCAGCAGCGAGTCGAGGCGGTCCATGATGCCGCCGTGGCCGGGGAGCAGGGTCCCCATGTCCTTGACGCCGATGTCGCGCTTGAGCACCGACTCGCCGAGGTCCCCGACGGTCGCCGCGACGGCGAGCGCGAGGCCGAGCACGACGCCCTTCCAGGCCGCGTCGTCCATCAGCGTCGCCATGCAGATCGCGCCGCCCGTGGCGCAGGCGACGAGGGAGCCGGCCATGCCCTCCCACGACTTCTTCGGGCTGATGCGCGGCGCCATCGGGTGCTTGCCGAACAGCACCCCGGCGGCGTAGCCGCCGACGTCGTTGCAGACGACGACGAGGATGAACGTCGCCACCCGCTCGGCGCCGTCGTTCGGCGCCGCGACCATGAGGATCGCGAAGCCGGCGAGGAAGGGCAGGTAGACGCTGGTGAAGACGCCGGCGGTGACGTCCCGGACGAAGCCGTCGGGACCCTCGGCGATCCGCCAGCCGATGACGCCCAGCACGGTCAGCAGCAGGCCGACCATGAGGGACTCGGTGCCGGCCTCGTAGGCGGCTGCGAGCATCGCGACCGTGCCGATGCCGAGCGGCACGAGCGGGATCCGCACCCCCGTGGTGGCGAGGGCGTTGCCGAACTCCCAGAGCGCGATGAGGATCGCGACGGCCACGACGCCGACGAAGACCGCGGGCTCGAAGATCAGCGAGGCCGTGGCGATCGAGCCCATGCCGACGCCCACGCCGATGGCGGCGGGCAGATTGCGCCCGGCCCGGCTCTTCCTGGGCTCCTCGGTCGCAGCGGTCACCGGAAGTCCTCAGACCTCGAGGAGCTCGGCTTCCTTGTGCTTGAGCAGCTCGTCGACGGTGCCGACGTACTTGTGGGTGACGTCCTCGAGGTGCTTCTCCGCGCGGCGGACGTCGTCCTCGCCCGCGTCGCCGTCCTTCTGCATCTTGTGCAGGGCCTCCATCGCGTGGCGACGGATGTTGCGGATGGAGATGCGCGCGTCCTCGGCCTTGCCCTTGGCGACCTTGATGTACTCCTTACGCCGCTCCTCGGTGAGCTGCGGCAGGACGACGCGGATGATCGAGCCGTCGTTGCTCGGGTTCACGCCGAGGTCGGAGTCACGGATCGCCTTCTCGATGGCGGCCAGCGAGCCCTTGTCGTAGGGGCTCACGATCACCATGCGCGCCTCGGGCGTGGTGAACGAGGCGAGCTGGTTCACCGGAGTCAGGGCGCCGTAGTAGTCGACCATGATCTTGGAGAACATCGCCGGGTTGGCACGGCCGGTGCGGATCGCGGAGAAGTCCTCCTTGGCGACCTCGACGGCCTTCTCCATCTTCTCCTCGGCCTCGAGCAGGGTGTCGTCGATCATGTGCGTGCTCCTATCCCGTTTCGCAGCGGGGGCCGATCAGATCTCGCCGCCGATGAGGGTGCCGATCTTCTCACCCCGGACCGCTCGGCCGATGTTGCCCTCAGCCAGCAGGTCGAAGACGACGATCGGCAGCGAGTTGTCTCGGCAGAGCGCGATCGCGGTGGCGTCGGCGACCTTCAGGCCTCGGGTGAGGAATTCCGAGTAGGTGAGGTGGTCGAACCGGACCGCCTCGGGGTGGTGCTTGGGGTCGGCGTCGTAGACGCCGTCCACGCCCTGCTTGCCCATCAGGACCGCCTGGGCGCCGACCTCGAGCGCGCGCTGCGCGGCCGTGGTGTCGGTGGAGAAGAACGGTGCGCCGAGGCCGCCGCCGAAGATGACGATGCGGCCCTTCTCCATGTGCCGCACCGCCCGCCGCGGGATGTAGGGCTCCGCGACCTGACCCATGGTGATCGCGGTCTGGACCCGTGTCTCGACGCCCTGCTTCTCGATGAAGTCCTGCACGGCGAGGCAGTTCATGATCGTGCCGAGCATGCCCATGTAGTCGGCTCGGCTGCGGTCCATCCCGGCGAGGGAGAGTTCCTTGCCGCGGAAGTAGTTCCCGCCGCCGAGCACAACGGCGATCTGCACCCCGGTGCGGGCCGCCTCGGCGATCTGACGAGCTATCAGGCGGACGACGAGCGGGTCCACGCCGATGCCCTTCTCGCCGGCGAGCACCTCGCCGGAGAGCTTGAGCATCACGCGGCGGAAAGAAGCGCTCTGCGGCGGGATCCCGGGGGGCGGAGCCCCCCGGGTGTAGGCACCCGCGCTACCAGGATCCTGATCCACGCGGGTGCTTCCCTTCGCCGTTGTCGAACTCTTCTCGTCGGTGCCGCGGTGAGCGGTGGCCGTCAGGCCCCGCCGACCGAGAGGCGCGCGAACGCCTTGACGGTCACGCCCGCCTCGTCGAGGACGGCCTTGACGTTCTTCTTGCTGTCCTGGACCGACGCCTGCTCCAGCAGGACGACGTCCTTGAAGAAGCCGGTCACGCGACCCTCGGTGATCTTGGGCAGCGCCGCCTCCGGCTTGCCCTCCTCACGCGCGGTCGCCTCGGCGATGCGCCGCTCGTGCTCGACGACCTCGGCCGGGACCTCGTCCCGCGAGAGGTACTGCGGCTTCATCGCGGCGATCTGCATGGCCGCGCCACGGGCCGCGTCCTGCGAGCCGCCCTCGTAGGAGACGAGCACGCCGACGGCCGGAGGCAGGTCCGCGCTCTTGCGGTGCAGGTAGATCGCGACGTCGCCGTCGTACCGCGCGACCTGGCCCAGGTCGAGCTTCTCGCCGATGACCGCGCTGGCGGCGTCGATCGACTCGCGGACCGTCTTGCCGTTCGGCAGCGCGGCCGCGAGCAGCTCCTCGCGGTCCGTGATCTTGCTGGAGTCGACGAAGTCGGCGATCTCCTGCGCGAGGTCCTGGAACTGCTCGTTCTTGGCGACGAAGTCGGTCTCGGAGTTCAGCTCGACCAGGGCGTTGCCCGAGGCCGCGACCAGACCCGAGTTGGCGCTGCGCTCGGCGCTGCGCTTCGCGGCCTTGGCCGCACCCTTGGTACGGAGCAGGTCGACGGCGGCGTCGAAGTCGCCACCGGTCTCCTCCAGCGCCCGCTTGCAGTCCATCATCCCGGCGCCGGTCAGCTCGCGGAGCTTCTTGACGTCCGCCGCGGTGAAGTCGGCCATCTCGTTGTGCCGTCCGTTCCTTCGAAGTGGTGTGTTCGTTCGGGGGCGCACCCCCTGGGGGGTCGGCCCAACGCGCGCGGCGGCCTTCTGATTCCGGCGGGTTCCCGCGGTTCCCGAGGGACCCCGGACACCCGGCCGCCGCGCGGCGGCGGGTCCTACTCGGCCGCCGGAGCCGCCGGAGCCGCGTCCGCAACCGGGGCCTCGGCGGGGGCCTCGGCCGGAGCCTCGGCACCGGCCGCCTGGGTCGCGAGCAGCTCGCGCTCCCACTCCGCGAGCGGCTCGTCGGTGGCCAGCTGACCGTCCGCGGGCTTCTCGTCGCCGGCGCGCGCGCCGGAGCGGGCCATCAGGCCCTCGGCGACGGCGTCGGCCACGACGCGGGTGAGCAGGCTGATCGACCGGATCGCGTCGTCGTTGCCCGGGATCTTGTAGTCGACCTCGTCGGGGTCGCAGTTGGTGTCGAGGATCGCGACGACCGGGATGCCCAGCTTGCGGGCCTCGCCGACGGCGATGTGCTCCTTCTTGGTGTCGACGATCCACACCGCGCTCGGCACACGGGACATGTCCCGGATACCGCCCAGGGTCTTCTCCAGCTTCTCCTTCTCCCGCTGCAGACCGAGCAGTTCCTTCTTGGTCATGCCCGAGCCGGCGACGTCGTCGAAGTCGAGCTCCTCGAGCTCCTTCAGACGCTGCAGCCGCTTGTAGACGGTGGAGAAGTTGGTCAGCATGCCGCCGAGCCAACGCTGGTTGACGTACGGCATCCCGACGCGGGTCGCCTGCTCGGCGATGGCCTCCTGGGCCTGCTTCTTCGTGCCGATGAACATCACCGTGCCGCCGTGGGCGACGGTGGCCTTGACGAACTCGAACGCGCGGTCGATGTAGGAGAGCGACTGCTGCAGATCGATGATGTAGATGCCGTTGCGCTCGGTGAAGATGTAGCGCTTCATCTTCGGGTTCCAGCGGCGCGTCTGGTGCCCGAAGTGGACACCGCTCTCGAGCAGCTGGCGCATCGTGACGACGGCCATGGGTGGTTCTCTCCTTCGCCCGGCCGCCGAACGCGGCCGTGCTTCACTCGGTTTGTTGCGCCGGCCGGTCGGCCGACGCCCTGACGTCCTGGGCGCACCGAACGGCTGTCTGGACTCGACGTTCTTCGAGACGGCCGACCGAGAGTGCGCGCACCGGGTTTCCGAACGCTGACGCGCTGGAGTCGCCGGAGGACGTGCGAAGTACGACCCCGGGGGGGTCGCCGCCGGGCAGTCTACCTGGCGCGCGGCGTGGGCCGACGCCGGGATATCCACAGGCCAGGCACCCTGCGCCTCGTCCACAGGCGGCCGTCCGCCCCGCCCGGACCCGGCGACGATGCCCGGGTGCCGATCTTCGCCCTTGTCCCGCTCCCGACCGCGCTCACCCTGGTGGCATCCCTCGCCGTCTCCCCCGGCCCGGACCCGGGCCCGGACCCGGGTCCGTCGGCGGGCCCCTGGACCGCTCCGTTGGCCGGTCCGGTGAGCGTCGTGCGCCCGTTCGACGCCCCCGCCGGCCCGTACGCCCCGGGGCACCGCGGGGCCGACCTGGCGGCCGGGCCCGGGACCGGGGTGCGGGCGGCCGGCGCCGGTGTGGTGACCTTCGCGGGCCCGGTGGCCGGACGCGGGGTGGTGGTCGTCCTGCACGCCGGTGGCCTCCGGACGACCTACGAACCGGTGCGGGCGGACGTGCACGCGGGCGACGCGGTGACCCGCGGGGCGGACCTGGGCCGCCTGGAGCGGTCCTCGCACTGCCCGCGGGCGTGCCTGCACTGGGGCCTGCGCGCGGGGACGGAGTACCGGGACCCGATGACGCTGCTGGCCCCGCCATCCGGGTCGGCGCGGCTGCTGCCGCTCGACGACCGCGCCGGGCGGGTCAGCGCCGGCCGGCCAGCTTGGTGCGCAGGGCGAGCATCGCCTTGGAGTGGATCTGGCACACCCGGCTCTCGGAGACGCCGACGTGCTCGCCGACCTCGGCCAGCGTCATGCCCTCGACGTAGTACAGGTGGATCACGCGACGCTCACGCTCGGTGAGCTCGGCGATCGCGTTCAGCAGCAGCGCGCGCGTCTCCTGGTCCTCGAACACGGCGACGGGGTCGTCGGCGGTGAGGTCGGCGAGGGTGTCACCGAAGTTCATCTCCCCCGGCTCGTCGGTGGCCGCGAGCAGCTCGTCGAGGGCGAGGACGTTCACGACGGAGATCTGGCTGAACGTCTGCTGCAGGTCCTCGACGCTGATCCCGAGCTCGCCCGCGAGCTCGGCCTCGGTCGGGCTGCGGTGCAGTCGCGCCTCGAGCGCCTGGTAGCCGCGCTCCACCGAGCGGGCCTTGGCGCGCACCGAGCGCGGGATCCAGTCCAGGGCCCGCAGCTCGTCGAGGATCGCCCCGCGGATGCGGCTCATCGCGTACGGCTCGAAGCGCACTCCGCGGTCGGGGTCGTACTTCTCGATCGCGTCGATCAGCCCGAACATCCCGTAGGACGCGCAGTCGCCCATGTCGACGTTGGGCGGCAGGCCCACCGCGACGCGGCCGGCCACGTGCCGGACCAGCGGCGAGTAGTGCAGGATCAGCCGCTCGCGGGTCGCCTCGTCCCGAGCCTCGCGGTAGCGCCGCCACAGCGCCGGCAGCTCGTCCGTCGGGCCCGGGTGCCCGTCCCGACCCTGCGCCGGGACGTGCGCGACCGTGCCCGCCGTCGGGTGCTCCACCACCACGGACGGCACGGGCCCGAGCGTGTCCGCCGCCGCGGCGGCGTCAGGCTCGCGGGTGCGCTCGCTCATAGGAGGCCCTGAGTCTCTCGACGGATACGTGCGTGTAGATCTGGGTCGTGGTGAGCGTTGCGTGACCGAGCAACTCCTGCACGCTACGCAAATCTGCTCCGCCCGCAAGTAGGTGGGTGGCCGCACTGTGCCGCAGACCGTGCGGACCGAGGGCCGCCGCGCCGGCGACGTCGCCCAGGTACCGGGTCACCATCGTGCGGACCGCGCGCTGGTCGAGCCGGCCGCCGCGGGCGCCGAGGAACAGCGCGGGGCCCGAGGTCGGGGTCGTCAGCGCCGGCCGGCCACGGGTCAGCCAGGCGTCGACGGCGTCCATCGCCGGCCGGCCGAGCGGGACACTGCGTTCCTTGTTGCCCTTGCCGACGGCGCGCACGAGGCGTCGGCTCCGGTCCAGGTCGTCGATGTCGAGCCCGACGAGCTCACCCACCCGCAGGCCGGTCGCGTAGAGGACCTCGAGCACCGCGCGGTCGCGCAGGCCGACGGGGCCCGCCTCCGGGTCCGGGACCGCCATCAGCGTCGCGGCCTGGTCCTCGGTCAGCACGCCCGGCAGGGCGCGGCGCACCTTGGGGCTGGCCAGCCCGGCCCCGGGGTCGGTGCTCGCGCGACCGGTCCGCAGCGCGTGGGCGGTGAAGGCGCGCGCGGCCGCCGCGCGGCGCGCGAGCGTGGAGTCCGCATGGCGCGTGGTGCGCTCGAGCGCCAGCCAGCTGCGCAGGATCGGCAGCGTGATGCCGTCGGGCTCGCGGACCCCCGAGCGCGCCGCGTGCCGCAGCAGCCGGGTCACGTCCCCGAGGTAGGCACGGACGGTGTGGGCGGAGAACGCCCGTTCGTCGCGCAGGTAGGTCTCGAACGCCGCGAGGGCGTCGTCGAGGGCGGGCGGCAGCTGATCGGGCACGGGCGCGTGCGCCGGTGCCGCAGCCACCCCCCGATCGCCCATGCAGCCACGGTTCCGCCCCGGCGGGCGTGGCGCAAGCACCGGCGCGCCGAACGGGTGTGGAAGTCCCCACGTGTGGGTATGCCGTTGCGCCGCTCAGCTCGCGCGTCCCCGCCCCCGGCGGGTGGGCCGCCACCCGCCGTCGATGCGCTCGACCATCCCGAGCAGGGCGAGCTGCCCGAGTTCCGCGCTCGCGGCGGCCGGGTCGAGCCCGCAGCGGCGGGCGACCTCGTCGACCGCGACCGGCCGCCGGGCCGGCAAGGCCCCGATGACCTCCGCCTGCCGCCGGGAGAGCGCGTCGTGCGGTCGCTGCTCGGCGGGCCGCGTGGGCAGCAGGTCCGCCCCGATCCGGCCCAGGTCCTCGATCACCTCCCCGGCGCAGGTCACCGGGACCGCCCCGCGGGTACGCAGCAGGTCGTTCGACCCGGCGGAGACGGTCGAGGTGACCGGCCCGGGGACCGCCAGCACCGGCCGGTTCAGGTCGGCCGCGTAGCGGGCGGTGCTCAGCGCCCCGCTGCGCATCGCGGCCTCGACGACGACCGTCCCCCGGGTCAACGCCGCGATCAGGCGGTTGCGCGTGAGGAACCGGTGCCGCATTGGCGCCGCCCCGAGCCCGGACTCGCTGATCACGATCCCCTCCTCCGCGATCTGGTCGAGCAACCGGGCGTGCGCGACGGGGTACGGCACGTCGAGACCGCCGGCCAGGACGGCGACCGTCGGCCCACCCCCGGCGAGCGCCCCGCGGTGCGCCGCGCCGTCGATGCCGAGCGCCGCGCCGGACACGACCGTCCAGCCGTGCTCGGCGAGGTCCGAGCCGAGGTCGGCGGCGACGCGCAACCCGTAGGCCGACGCGGTGCGCGAGCCCACCACCGCCGCGGAGCGCAGCAGCGCCGGGCGCAGCGCGGCCGAGCCCCGCAGCCACAGTGCGAGCGGGCGGCTGTCCCCCAGGTCGTCGAGCTGCGTCGGCCAGTCCGGGTCGCCGCGGGCGACGAGGACGGCGTCCAGTGCCCCCGCCCGGCCGAGCTGCTCGGCGCCGTCGACGGTCTCCAGCCGCCGGCGCAGCGCCGAGGCGCCGGGGAATCCGCCGCACCCGCTCCGGACCCGATGGACCAGCTCGGCCGGCCCCCACCGGTCCAGCTCGGTCCCCAGCCGGGCGTCGCCGGGCTCGGCGGCGGCGAGCAGCGCGGCCAGCGCCTCCTGCTCCGGGCCCACCGGGAAGTTCAGTTGCGCGCTCATGCCCAGCTCCCCCCGGCGCCGGCCCGCAGGGCGAGCGCCTGACCGACCTCGTCGAGCCCGGGCCGGTCGTGGCCGGCCAGGTCGGTCAGCGTCCAGGCGAGCCGGAGCACCTTCGCGAGGCCGCGGGCGGACAGGGCACCGCGGTCGAGCGCCGCCTCCACCAGCGCCATCGCGTCGGCGGCGGGCGCGAACCGCGTCCGCATTGCACGGGCCGACACCGAGGTGTTCAGCGACCACGGGGTGTCCCGCAGCCGGTGGGCCGCGCGCTCCCGGGCCAGGGCCACCCGGTCGGCCACCACCTCGGTGCCCTCCCCGTCCGGGGCGTTGACGAGCTCGTGCCGGCTCGGCCGGTCGACCATCACCTGGATGTCGATCCGGTCGAGCAGTGGCCCGGAGAGCCGGGCCGCGTACCGGCGCCGGGCCTCGGACGAGCACGTGCAGCTCCGCGGGCCGGACGGGGAGCCGCACGGGCACGGGTTGGCCGCCATCACGAGCAGGAAACGGGCGGGGAAGCGCGCCGTCACCCCGGACCGGGAGAGGACGACCTCCCCGCCCTCCAGGGGCTGGCGGAGCGCGTCGAGCACCGACGGCTTGAACTCGGCCACCTCGTCGAGGAACAGGACGCCGTGGTGCGCGACGGACGCCGCCCCCGGCCGGAGGTCCTTGGCCGCGCCGCCCCCGACCATCGCCGCGAGCGAGGCGGAGTGGTGCGGCTGGCAGTACGGCGGCTGCTCGACGAGCGGGGCGCCGGGCGGGAGCAGACCGGCCACCGAGTGGATCTCGCTGACCTCGAGCGCCCGTCGGCCCTCCAGCCGCGGCAGCAGGCCGGGCAGGCGACTCGCCAGCATCGTCTTGCCCGAACCCGGCGCGCCGTGCAGCAGGAGATGGTGACCGCCGGCCGCGGCGACCTCGAGGGCCCGCCGGGCCTCGGACTGGCCCCGGACGTCGATCAGGTCCAGCACCTCGGCAGGGCCGGGTCCCGGCGGCGGCTCGACGCCGGGCACGGGCGGCGCGTCCGGGATCTCGTCACCGCGGAGGAACGCCAGGAACTGCGCCAGTGAGCGGATCCCGAGCACCTCGACGTCGTCGACGAGCGCCGCCTCCTCCGCGTTGGGCTCGGGCACCACCACGCGCTTGATCCCGCTCCGGACCGCGGCGGTGACGGCCGGGAGCACACCGCGCAGCGGGCGGAGCCCGCCGTCGAGGCCCAGCTCCCCCAGCAGCACGCGGTCGGCCAGCCCCTCGGCCGGTACCTCACCGGACGCCGCGAGCACGATCGTGGCCAGCGCGAGGTCGAATCGGGACCCGCGCTTCGGCAGGTCGGCGGGCGACATCGAGACGGTGACCTTGTGCTCCGGCCACGGCTCACCACTGTTGATCACCGCGGCCCGCACGCGGTCCCGCGACTCGTTGAGCGCGGCGTCCGGCAGTCCCAGCAGCGAGAACTTCGGCAACCCGAAACCGATGTCGGCCTCGATGCTCACCAACTGCCCGGTGACCCCGACCAGGGCGACCGACCACCCCCGGGCGAGCCCGCGGGTCACTGGACGCCCCGCAGGTGTTCGACGCGGGCGGCGCCGCGCCCCGAGGCCCACACCGCGACGACGTCGACGCGGATCTCGGGCACGTGCACGCCGAGCGCACGGACGTACGTCGCGGCCAGCCGCCGCAGCCGCTGCAACTTCGCCGGGGTGATGCCGGCGTAGGGACCGCCGAACAGGTCGTTTCGCCGCGTCTTCACCTCGCACACGACGAGCGCCCCGCCGTCCCGCGCGACGATGTCGATCTCCCCCGCCGGGCAGCGCCAGTTGCGCTCCAGCACCACCAGCCCGGCCTCGGTCAGGTACCGGGAGGCCACGTCCTCCCCGTACCGCCCCAACGCGTCCTTCGCCCGCACCGCGACCACCTCCGCCCGGCAGCTTCTGCCATGACGGAGCGTCAGATTTCGGAGGAGCCCGAATCTGTGGACAACTTCGGACGTGTTCGACCTGTGGACAACCCGGTCAGACCCGGGTGAGGGCCCCGCTGGAGGCGACGCGGAACGTGTAGGCCTTGCCGTCGATGCGGACGGTCAGGAGCTTCGCGCCCTTGCCGAGGTTCTTCACGGACGTCCTGACCTTCGCCGACTTCGCGGCGGGAACGATCACGGTCAGCATCCGTGCCGAGCGGCCCTTCGACGTCATCTCCACGACCGGGGCCTTGCGGGCCTGGAGCACCTGCTCCGAGACCCAGCCCTGGCGCGGGCGGGTGCGGCCCTTGACGACCTGAGTCTTCCCGCCACTGCCGAGGCGGACCGGGATCAGCCACAGCCGCGCGTCCGTGCCGTTGCGCGGGGTGGCCTTGGCGACGCCGTTCCGGGCGCGCCGGACGTCCATGGTCGGAGCCAGGTGCCAGAGCTGCCGGAAGGTCCGCGAACGGTCCGCCGCCCCGGTGCTGTCGTGCACGACCGCGATGTCCGGCCCCTGGGTGAACAACACGTTGCGGGTCCGGGAGAACCCAAACGCCCGGTCGGTCATCGTGTACGACTGCCAGCGCGTGCGGACGACCTTGCGGGTGAGCGCGGTGGCGACGTCCCGGGCCTGCACCCCGGCGACCTCGAGCACGTTGTGCGCCGCCGGCGACCGCAGGAACGACCGCTGCGCGCCCGCCTTGTAGCCGTTGTGCCCGGAGTCGACGAGCATCGGCAGGCCGCGGGCGAAGTAGGTCATCGAGGTGTGGTCGAGGTGCCCGTGCACCTGCAGGTCCGGGCCGAAGCGCAGGCTGTAGAACGACTCCTGCGTGAACGGGCGCGTGGTCCCCCACCCGCTGCGGCCGAAGACGTAACCCCGCTTGAACACCGAGACGAGCTTGGTCGGACGCGGGCCCTTGGCGCCGAGCGTCGCGGCGTACTCGATCGTCGTGCCCGGCTCGATCTCGACGGGCCGCGCGAACGTGTCACCGAGCTGGACGAGGTTCCCGTCCGGCTGGATGGCGGCGGTGACGAACGCCTCCGCCTTCGCGACGCGCGTCCGCATCACCTTCGGGACGCTGTCGCCGCAGGTGCGGAACGTCCGCATCACCTCGTGCCAGAGCTGGTAGGTGAACTCGGCGTACCCGACGGCCTGCTCGTTGGTCACACCCTGGTTGTCGAGGGCGGGCCCGAAGCGGTTGTTCCTGCTCTCGAACGAGCCGACCAGGCGCGAGCGCCCGATCCGCAGCGCCTCGCGGTTCGACTCCAGGCACCCGATCCGGTAGAGCGCGAGCGCCTCCATCGTCCCGTGGTTCCAGGCCCCGGACCAGTGCTTGCGCAGGAAGGTGGCGTGGTCGTCGATCGTCTTGTGCAACCAGGCCGAGCCACCCAGGGACCGCTTCGCGCACAGCAGGAAGGCGCTGCGCAGCGCCACCGCGGTCGGGTCGTCCCAGAGAAACCGAACCTTCTGCTTCGCGTTCGGCGGGTTGTCCTTCACCCAGTCCTGAATGATCTTCTGCGCGTGCTCCCGGAAGCGTGACCGCTCGGCCGCGGAGCGCTCCGGGTTCAGCGACTCGTCGATCAGCGGCTCCACCCAGCGCAGGCTGCGGTAGCGCGAGGCCCACGACGGGTGGTCGAACGGGTCGAGAGCCCAGTTGAAGTTGCCGTCCTTGCGCACGGACACGGGTCCGAACGGGGACAGGTGCAGCGTCCCGTTCAGCAGCCGGTCGGCCGCGCCGGGCTTGCTGTCGACGTCGTCCTCGCAGCCGAGCACGTCGGCACCGAAGACGGTGACCGGGTCCTCAGCGAGGATGTTGACCGGCTTGTCGTCGGCCACCGCCGGCTCGGAGACGGCCAGGCCTCCCAGCAGCGCCAGCGCCACCGTGCCGGCCACTGCCCCGCGCCGAAACCTCACTCCGTGCCCCCCGTGCGTACGCCGAACGCCCCGTTCGGGCGATATGACCCGTGGGGTCGGACGGCCCCCGTCCCAGCGTGGTTCCGTTCCGCGACGGTCTCCACCCGGAATCAGCCGAACGGGTGAGGCCGATCAGCGCTGCTGCAGCGCGTCGAGGGCGACGCCCATCGCGATCGCGAGGCGGCGGTCGAGGCCGGGGACATGGATTCGGACGAGGTAGCGGTCCCGCAGGGTGCGCTGGCGCTCGACGGTGAGGATCGGCTGCCCGTTCGCGGTGAAGTCGAAGTGGAACGGCAGCGGGATCAGGTCCTGGGCCCGCCGCAGGAGCGCGATCGGCATGCTGCGCTCCTGACCGATCACGTCGGGCTGGCCGGGCTGCGAGAGCCGCCAGGTGGAGCGCAGGAGGGACTTCATCCCCTCCTTCTTGAACGTCCCGATCGGCGTCCCGTCCGCGGCGGTGACGTCGTAGGTCGCACCGAGGTCGACGACCGAGCGCGCCTGAAAGCGGAACAGCGAGGTCTGCCCGTCGGGCAGCCGGAAGTCGACCTGCTCCCGGAACGCGAGCCGCTTCTGCTCGACGAAGCAGACCGGCTCGCCCGGGCTCATCCCGTCCGGCCCCGGCAGCGAGACGTCGTAACGGTTCACCATCGCGGTGAAGCGCTGGGCGATGACGAACCGCTCGGCGGCGGCGACGCGGGCGTAGTCGATCGGAGCGGTCACGGACGTGCTCAGTCCTTCGGCAGTTCGAGCTCGGCCTTGGCGAGCTCCTCCACGTTGACGTCCTTGAAGGTGACGACCTTGACGTTCTTCACGAACCGCGCCGGGCGGTACATGTCCCAGACCCAGGCGTCGGTCATCGACACCTCGAAGTAGGTCTCCCCGGCGTCCGCGCGGACCTGCAGGTCGACGTGGTTGGTCAGGTAGAACCGGCGCTCGGTCTCGACGACGTAGGCGAATAGCCCGACGACGTCGCGGTACTCCTTGTAGAGCTGGAGTTCCATCTCGGTCTCGTACTTCTCGAGATCCTCGGCGCTCATCGGTACTCCCCCTCCCCCATCTCCTCGGCGATCAGCGCATTGTCGTCGACCGTCCCGGCGGTCACCCGCAGGCCCGCCGCGGTCCGGACGTTCACGTACGAGAACCGGTGGTGCGCACAGGGCCCGTGGGCCGCGAGCGCCGCGTTGTGCTCGGCGGTGCAGTAGCCCTTGTGCTCGTCGAACCCGTACTGCGGGTACTGCTCGTGCAGCTCCGCCATCATCCGGTCGCGTGTCACCTTCGCCACCACCGACGCCGCGGCGATGCACGCGGCGACCCGGTCGCCCTTCCAGACCGCGAGACCGGGGACGCCGAGCCCGGCGACCGGGAACCCGTCGGTCAGCACGTAGCCGGCCGGGAGCGTCAACCTGGCCAGCGCGCGGCGCAGCGCCGCGACGTTGGACCGGTGCAGCCCGACCCGGTCGATCTCGTCCGGCGGGATGACGACGACGCTCACCGCGGCGGCGCGACGCCGCACCTGCTCGTAGACCTTCTCGCGGGCCGCCGGACGCAGCAGCTTCGAGTCGGCCAGGCCGGGAACCTCGCCGCGCTTGCCCTCGGGCAGGATCACGGCCGCCGCGACCAGCGGCCCCGCGCAGGCGCCCCGCCCGGCCTCGTCGGCACCGGCGACCGGCGCGAGGCCGCAGCGGGCCAGCGCGCGTTCGTAGCCGTAGAGCCCGGAGTCCCTCCGGACCGCGGTTCCTCGCGGGAGCACGATCAGCTCCCGCCCCGATCTTCGTCCACCGCCGGGCGTCGTCGGCGGGCGAACGCCAGCGGGCCGAGGACGGCGAGGCCGACGGCCGAGGTGGCGAGGCCGGCGTCGTCGATCTCGGGCCGCTGAAACGTCGACGGGACGCTGAGCACGTCCCAGCGGTTGATCGGCCACACGAGCACGAACGCGCGGCCCACGACGTTCTCGGTGGGGATCGTGCCGTTGCCGGGGCCGTCCATGTGCGAGCGCGAGTCGGCGGAGTCCGAGCGGTGGTCGCCCATCACCCAGAGCCGGTTCGGCGGCACGGTCACCGAGAACTCCCGGTCCGAGGGCCGGTCCCCCGGGTACAGGTACGGCTCCTCGAGCGGCACGCCGTTGACGGTGACCCGGCCCTCGGAGTCACAGCACGCGACCTTGTCACCCGGGACGCCGATGACGCGTTTGATGAGGTCCTTCTCGCTCTGCGAGGGCAGCAGTCCGACGAACGAGAACACGTCCTTGAGCCCGCGCACGATCGGGTTGCCCGTGGTCTCGTCCTGGCCGGAGTCCAGCCAGCCGCCCGGGTCCTTGAAGACGACGACCTGCCCGCGCTTCACGTCCCCGCCGAAGCGGTCGGCGAACTTGTTCACCAGCACGCGGTCGCCGGTCAGCAGGGTGTTCTCCATCGACTCCGACGGGATGAAGAACGCCTGCACCAGGAACGTCTTCACCAGCAGCGCGATGCCGAGGGCGACGGCGACGAGGATCGGGATCTCGCGCAGCCACGCGGACGGGCGGCCCACCTCGGGACCGTGCTCGACCGGCTCCGGCAGCGGCTCCTCCGGGGCACGGCGCACCGCCCGGCGCTGCGTGGGCCGGCGCGGCATGTCGTCGCCCGGGTACGCCGGCGGGGCAGCCGGCGGGGCAGCCGGCGGGGGCACCGCGTACCGCGAGGCCGGCGGCGGGTCCGGTGGGGCGGCGTACTGCGGCGCCGGGACCACCGGCGGCAGGGCCGTCGGCGGGACGTTCGGCGGAGGCAGGTTCGGCACCGGCGGGATCGGGACGTACTCGGAGTTCGGGTCGCCCGCCCCGAAGATGCTGGGCGCGGGCGTACCGCGGTCCGGCCCCGGGGTGGCGGGGTCGGTGCCAGGGTTCGGGTGCTCGCCCCCGTCAGGCGGCGTCGACGTCATGGGTCACTCGATCCGGGCGTCCCACCCGGCGCCGGCGGACCAGCGCCAGCGGTACCAGCGTCACGAGCCCGAGCGAGGAGACCGCGACCGCGGCGTCGTCGAGCTCCTTGCGCTTGAACGTGTCGGGCACCCCGAGGGTCGACCAACGGTCCAGCGGCCAGACGAGGACGAACGCACGGCCGACCACGTTGTCCGCGGGGATCGTGCCGTTGCCGGGGTCGGACATGTGGACGCGCGAGTCGGCGGAGAGCGAGCGGTGGTCGCCCATCACCCAGAGCCGGTTCGGCGGGACCGTCACGCTGAACTGACGGTCCGACGGTTTGTCGCCCGGATAGATGTACGGCTCGTCGATCGGGATCCCGTTGACCGTGATCTTCCCGTTCGTGCAACAGGCGACCTTGTCGCCCGGCACGCCGACCACCCGCTTGATCAGGTCCTTCTCGCTGCTGGAGGGGAGGAGGCCGACGAAGACGAAGACGTCCTTGATGCCCTTGAGGATCGGGTTGCCACCCTCGTCCTCCGCGCCGGCGGGCAGCCAGCCGCCGGGGTCGCGGAACACGACGACCTCGCCCCGCTTCACGTCGCCGAAGTGTGACGCGAACTTGTTCACCAGGACCCGGTCCCCCTGCAGCAGGGTGTTCTCCATCGAGTCCGACGGGATGAAGAACGCCTGCACGAGGAACGTCTTGATGAGCAGGGCGAGCGCCAGCGCCACGAAGACCAGGATCGGCAGCTCGCGCATCAGGCTGGAGGACTGCCCGACGCGACGGCCGGCGGTCGGCTCGGTGCCGTCGTCGGCACCGTCCCCCGCCCGGCGGGCGGCCCGGCTCGGCGGCGGCGGGAGCGCATCGCCGTCACCGGCAGCGGCACCGTCGGACACACCCTCGGACGCAGTGCCCATGGGCTCCACGCCCTCGACCGGCTCGTTCCCGCCCGGGCGGCCGGTCGGGTCGCCGGGCCTGCCCGGATCGACCGGCTCAGTCACCGGCGGCCCCTCCATTCGTCAGCCCTTCGAAGCTCTCGGGAACGGGTAACCACCCCGCCCGGCCGAGAGGCCAGACGATCGCCACGGCGCGTCCCACGATCTTGTCGATGGGAACAGTACCGCCGCCGGGGTCCGCAAGGTGGGCACGTGAGTCAGCGGAGCGGCTCCGATGGTCACCCATCACCCAGACGCGCCCGGGCGGAACCAGGACATCGAACTTGTCCCGGGACGGAAGGTCCATCGGGAACAGGTAGGGCTCGTCGAGCGAAATGCCGTTGATCGTCAGCCGGCCCTGCGCGTCGCAGCACGCGACCCGGTCCCCCGGCAGCCCGATCACTCGCTTGACGTAGTCGTCCTGGCCGTTGTTCAGGCCGAGCGCGCCGAGGATGCGGCCGAAGAAGCCCGGGTCGTCCCGCTCGGGGACGAAGCTGCCGGCGCCGTCGAACACGACCACCTGGCCGCGCTGCACGGACCCCACGTCGTAGGAGAGCTTGTTGACCAGGACCCGGTCACCGACGTGCAGCGTCGGCTCCATCGACACCGACGGGATCGAGAAGGCCTGGAACAGGAAGCCCCGGACCGTCGTCATCAGCACCAGCAGGCCGACGACGACCGCCGCCTGGACCCGGCGGAGCTGGCGCCGGCGGGCCGCCCGCAGCTCGGCGCGCCCGAGCGGAGGCTCCGGCTCGGGGCCGGCCCGTCGGGAGGACCGTGACCCCGCCGGCGCACGCCGCGGCGGGGCGGCGCGGCGGTGCGAGGTGGGCCGGCTGCGGACCGCGGTCAACGCGTCCACGTCAGCGTCCGCCGGGCGGTCGTCGTCGCGGTCGGTGTCGCTGTCCGTGTCCATCGTCCGGTCGAGGGTAACCGCGCGCCCTGAGTACCCCGGCCGATCCGTCGGGATCGGCCGGCGAGGCCGGCGCGGCGAGCTACTTGGCGGGAACGGCGTCGCGCTTCTCCTTGATCTTCGCGGCCTTGCCACGCAGATCGCGGAGGTAGTACAGCTTCGCGCGCCGGACGTCACCGCGGGTGACGACCTCGATCTTGTCGATCGACGGGGTGTTGACCGGGAACGTGCGCTCGACGCCCACGCCGAAGCTGAGCTTGCGGACGGTGAAGCTCTCCCGCAGGCCGCTGCCCTGGCGGCGGATCACGACGCCCTGGAACACCTGGATGCGGGACCGGTTGCCCTCGACGACGCGGACGGACACCTTCAGGGTGTCGCCGGGTCGGAAGTCGGGGATGTCGGAGCGCAGGTAGGCGGCATCGACGTCATCGAGCGTGTGCATGATCGGTCGCTTCCTTCGGCCAGCAGGCGTACAGATCGCCCGCGGCGGGGCGTGAAAATCCAGCGGTCAGTCTGACACACCAGGGGTCGACGGACGAAACCGGCCGTCCTCCCCCGGTTCCCAGCCCGCCTCCGCGAGCGTGGCCAGGTCGGCGCGGTCGAGGGTAACCGGTTCCAGCGCCCGGATCAGGTCGGGCCGGACCGCAGCGGTCCGGCGCAGCGCGGAGTCCCGGCGCCAGCGGGCGATGCGCCCGTGATCGCCCGAGCGCAGAATCTCCGGGACCTCCCGGCCCCGCCACGCCGGCGGCTTGGTGAACACGGGGTACTCCAGCAGCCCGCCGGTGTGGGACTCCTCCGCCAGCGAGGCCGGGTTACCGAGGACACCCGGCAGGAGGCGGGCCACCGCCTCGACGATCACCAGGACAGCGACCTCACCGCCCGCGAGGACGTAGTCACCGAGCGAGACCTCGTCGACGGCGTCGACCTCGACCCGGTCCGCGGCGTGCGCCGCCACCCGGGCGTCGATGCCCTCGTAGCGGCCGCAGGCGAACACCAGCCAGGGCAGGGCCGCGTAGGACTCCGCGAGCTCCTGCGTGAACGGCCGGCCGCCGGGCGTCGGCACCACGAGCCGGGCGCGGGCGTCGGGCGGACCGCCGGCCAGCACGGCGTCGAGGGCCTCGCCCCACGGCTCGGGCTTCATCACCATGCCGGCACCACCGCCGTACGGCGTGTCGTCGACGGTGCGGTGCACGTCGTGCGTCCAGTCCCGCAGGTCGTGGGCGACGACGTCGAGCAGGCCGGCCGTCCGCGCGCGTCCGACGATCGAGAGGTCCAGGGGAGCCAGGTACTCGGGGAAGATGCCGATCACGTCGACGCGCATCAGTCCTCCGGCACGTCGGCGAACAGCCCGGGCGGCGGGGTCACGCGCACCCGCTTCGCCGCGAGGTCGACCTCGGGGACGATCTCGAGAACGAACGGCACCAGCACCTCACGGCCGTCCGGGGTGCGGACGGCGAGGAGCTCCTGCGAGGGCAGGTGCAGCACCTCGGTGACCGTGCCCAGGTCGGTCCCGGCGTCGTCGACCACGCCCAGCCCGACGAGCTGGTGGTCGTAGAAGTCCTCGGGGTCCTCGGGCGTCTCGTCGTCCGGGATCTCGACCACGAGCCGGACGTTACGCAGCCTCCCGGCCTCGGTGCGGTCCCCGACGCCGGCGAACGTGAGCAGCAGGCGCCCGCTGTGCCAGCGGGCGCCGGTGACCTTCAGCGGGCCCGCGGACTCCGGGTCGGTCAACAGCGAACTCCCCGGCGCGAAACGCCGTTCCGGGGAGTCGGTGCGGACCTCGACGGTGAGCTCACCGCGCACGCCGTGCGGGCGCCCGATGCGCCCGACGACGAGCTGCATGCCTTACCGACCGCGCTGATCGACCAGATCGACGCGGATGTTGCGGCCGCCGAGGGCGGAGATGACGGTGCGCAGGGCGGTCGCGGTGCGGCCGGAGCGGCCGATCACCTTGCCGAGGTCGTCGGGGTGGACCCGGACCTCGAGGACCTTGCCGTTGCGCTGGTTGCGCTCGCGGACGCGCACGTCGTCGGGGTGCTCGACGATGCCGCGCACGAGGTGGTCGAGGGCGTCCTCGAGCACCGTCAGCTCTCCTCGGTGGCCGGTGCCTCGGCGGCGGGCTCCTCGGCCGCGGGCGCCTCAGCAGCAGCCGCGGCCGCGGGGGCCTCGGCCGGGGCCGACTCGGCCTTGGCCTCGCGGGCCTTCGCGCCGGCGTTGGCGTCCAGGCCGGTGGCGACGAACTCGTTGCCCGCCTGCTTGTCGACCTTCTCGGCGACCTTCAGTGTGCCCTCGGCGCCCGGCAGGCCCTTGAACTTCTGCCAGTCGCCGGTGATCTTGAACAGCGCGAGAACGGCCTCGGTGGGCTGCGCGCCGACCTTCAGCCAGTGCTGCGCACGCTCGGAGTCGATCTCGATGACCGAGGGCTCGTAGGTCGGGTGGTACTTCCCGATCTCCTCGATGGCGCGGCCGTCCCGCTTGGTCCGGGAGTCCGCGACGACGACGCGGTAGTGCGGGGAGCGGATCTTGCCCATCCGCTTGAGCTTGATCTTGACGGCCACGAGCCTGGTCTCTCCTGAGGTCATCGAATGCAGCGGCCGATTATGCCACCTGGAGCACGTTCGGCCGAATCGGGCGGTCCCCCGGCGGGGACGGGGACGGGGACGGGGCGGGGGAAGGGGACGGGGTCAGGCGATCACGCGGCCCCGCAGGACGATCCGGGCGGGGGCGGCGAGCGTCGCGAGGTCGGCGCGCGGGTCCGCGTCGAAGATCACCAGGTCGGCCGGGTCGCCCTCGGCCAGTCCGGGGCGGCCGAGGAACTCCCGGGCCCGCCAGGACGCCCCGCCGAGCACGTAGTCCAGCGGCAGGCCCGCCCGGGTCAACGTGGCGATCTCGTCGACGATCCGGCCGTGGGCGATCACCCCGCCGGCGTCGGTCCCGACGAAGATCGGCACCCCCGCCTCGTAGGCGGCGGCGATGCGGGCCGGGGCGGTCTCCCACAGCCGACGCATGTGGTCGGCGTAGGCCGGGAACTTGGCCGCGCCGGAGTCGGCGATGCCGGGGAAGTTCTCGACGACGTTGAGCAGCGTCGGGACCAGGGCCGTCCCCGCCGCGGCCATGCGCGCGGTGAGCTCGTCGTCGAGGCCGGTGCCGTGCTCGATGCAGTCGAACCCGGCCTCCAGCGCCTCGGCGAGCGCCGCCCGGCCGAAGACGTGGGTCGTCGCGCGGGCCCCCGCGGCGTGGGCGGCGGCGACGGCGTCGGTCAGCGCGGCCACGGGCCAGAGCGGGGTGAGGTCGCCGGCGTCGCGGTCGATCCAGTCCCCCACGATCTTCACCCAGCCGTCGCCGCGCTTCGCCTGCTCGGCGACGGCGGCGGGAAGCTCCGGCGGCTCGACGTCGACGCTGACGTCCCGCATGTACCGCTTCGGCCGGGCGACGTGGCGGCCGGCGCGGACGATGCGCGGAAGGTCCTCGCGGTCGTCGATCCAGCGGGTGTCGGCGGGCGTGCCGCAGTCACGTGCGAGCAGCACGCCGGAGTCGCGGTCCCGGACCGCCTGGGCCTCGGTGGCCTCGCGGTCGGTCTCGCCGCTCGCGGCCAGCCCGATGTGGCAGTGCATGTCGACCAGGCCGGGCGTGATCCAACCCGTCCCGATCGTGACCGCGTCCGGCACCGGTTCGTAGGTGACGACGCCGCCGGTGATCCAGAGGTCGACGGAGGTCTCGTCCGGCAGGCGCACGCCCCGGACGTGCAGCGCTTCTGTCGGGGCTTCACTCACGGCCGCGGGTCACTTCTGGTCGGGCGGCAGCAGGCCCTTGAGCTCGGCCGGCAGCTCGAAGTTGGCCGGGTCGAACGCGGCGTCCGCGCCGGCGGCCGCCCGGGCCTCGGCGGCGGCCTCCTCCTGCGCCCGCTTGGCGGGGTTGCCGGAGCGCTGCTTGCCCTTCGACTTGCCGGGCCGGGTCTGCTGCGCCTTGCCGCGCGATTTCTTGCCGCCGCCGCCGAGACCGGGGAAGCCGCCCATGCCGGGCATGCCGCCCTTCATCCCGCCGAGGCCGCCCGCCATCTGCTTCATGACCTTGCGGGCCTCGAAGAAGCGGTCGACCAGCTGGTTGATCTCGCCGACCTCGACACCGGAACCCTTCGCGATGCGGGCGCGGCGCGAACCGTTGATGATCTTCGGGTCCTCGCGCTCCGCGGGCGTCATGCCGTTGATGATCGCGACGACGCGGTCGAGTTCCTTGTCGTCGATCGAGTCGATCTGGTCCTTCATCTCCCCCATGCCGGGGAGCATCTTGAGGATCTTGCCGAGCGAGCCCATCTTCCGGACCTGCAGCATCTGCTGCTTGAAGTCCTCGAGCGTGAACTCGTTGCCCTTGCCGCCCTTGAGCAGCTTCTCGGCCATCTTGGCCGTCTGCTCGGCCTCGAAGTGCTGCTCGGCCTGCTCGATCAGGGTGAGGACGTCACCCATGCCGAGGATGCGGGACGCCATCCGGTCCGGGTGGAAGGCGTCGAAGTCGTCGAGCTTCTCGCCGTTGCTCGCGAACATGATCTGACGGCCGGTCACCTTCGCGACCGAGAGCGCCGCACCACCGCGGGCGTCACCGTCGAGCTTGGTGAGCACGACACCGTCGAACCCGACGCCGTCGAGGAAGGCCTGCGCGGTGGTGACCGCGTCCTGACCGATCATCGCGTCGACGACGAAGAGGATCTCGTCGGGCGAGACCGCGTCGCGGATGTCCGCGGCCTGCTGCATCATCTCGGCGTCGACGCCGAGGCGGCCGGCGGTGTCGACGATGACGATGTCGTGCTGCCGGCGGCGGGCCTCCTCGATGGAGTCCTTCGCGACCTTCACCGGGTCGCCCACGCCGCTGCCGGGCTCGGGCGCATAGACGACGACGCCCGCGCGCTCGCCGACCACCTGCAGCTGCTGGACCGCGTTCGGCCGCTGGAGGTCCGCGGCGACGAGCATCGGCTGGTGGCCGTTCTTCGCCAGCCACTTCGCGAGCTTGCCCGCGAGGGTCGTCTTACCGGCACCCTGCAGACCGCAGAGCATGATCACGGTCGGCGCGGTCTTCGCGTACCGGAGCCGGCGGGTCTCGCCGCCAAGGATCCCGACCAGTTCCTCGTTGACGATCTTGATGACCTGCTGCGCCGGGTTCAGCGCCTGGCTGACCTCCGCCCCGCGGGCCCGCTCCCGGACCGAGGCGATGAAGTCCTTGACCACGGGCAGCGCGACGTCCGCCTCGAGCAGGGCGATCCGGATCTCGCGCGCGGTGGCGTCGATGTCGGCGTCGGAGAGCCGGCCCTTGCCCCGCAGGTTCTTGAACGTCGCTGCGAGGCGGTCGGAAAGAGTGTCGAACACGAGAAACGGATCCTCTTCTGAGCTGGCTCGGGGCTCCCCCCAGCCTATGTCCTGCGGGATGACGTCCCTGGTGGACGCGTGTCAGCCCACCTGGGGGCTGACACGGGGGGTCTGCGGGACGTCATCCCGCAGGAGTCAGTCCAGAGCGTCGAGGACGGACTTACGGACGGCCTCGGCGCGGCCGTCGTCGAGGGCCCGGCCGGTCGCGGGGTCGACGACGTAGAAGACGTCGACGGCCTCGGCGCCCCAGGTGCTCACCTTGGCGGACCGGATGTCGACCTCGGCCGCGGACAGCGCCCGGCCGACGCGGTACAGCAGGCCGGGGCGGTCGTGGGCCCGGACCTCCAACACGGTCGCCGTGTCGGAGGCGTCCGCCACGACGTGCACGCTCGGCGGCGGGACCGCGATCCCCGGCTTCTGCACCTGGGCCTGCTCCCGGCGCGCGAGCCGTGCACTCACGTCGAGCGCCCCGTCGAGCGCGCGGACGATGTCGCCCCGCAGGACGGCAGCGTCCGGCGGCGCGCCGAAGTCGGGCTGCACGGTCCAGACGGTCACCGCGGCGGAGTCGATCGTCTCGGTCACGGCCGACCGGACCCCGAGCCGGTGCACGCCGAAGACCCCGGCGACGGTCGCGAGCAGTCCGAGCCGGTCGGGCGAGACGACGGTGACGATCGTGCCGGAGTCACCGGAGTCGGCTCCCCCGATGTGGACGTCGATGACGCCGGCGCGGGCGAGCGCGCGTTGGTCCTCGGTCAGACCCGAGGAGACCGGCACCGGCTTGCCCGACAGCGTCGCGCGGGTCTTCTCGACCAGAGTGTTGATGAGGTTCACGCGCCACGGCGTCCAGGCGGCCTCACCGGTCGCGAGGGCGTCGGCCTCGGTGAGCGCGTGCAGGAGGTCGAGGTTCTCGACGGTCCCGACCGCGTTCGCGACGGCCTCGATCGTCTTCGGGTCGTCGAGGTCGCGCCGGGTCGCGACGTCCGGGAGCAGCAGGTGGTGGGTCACGAGCAGAACGAGGACGTCGACGTCCGGCTCCGGGAACCCGAGCCGCGGCGCGAGGTCGCGCACGATGGTCGCGCCGACGACGCTGTGGTCGCCGGGCCAGCCCTTGCCGATGTCGTGGAGCAGGCAGCCCACCAGCAGCAGGTCGGGCCGGGCGACCCGGCGGGTCAACGCCGCGGCGTTGGCGGCGGCCTCGACCAGGTGCCGGTCGACGGTGAACCGGTGCACCGCGTTGCGCTGCGGACGGCAGCTGACGCGGGCCCAGTCCGGGATCAGGGTCGTCATGACGCCGGCGAGGTCGAGCGCCTCCCAGACCGCGACGGCGGGGCGGCCGGCACCGAGCAGGCGGACCAGTTCCTCGCGGGCCGCGTCCGGCCACGGTTCCGGCAGCCGCTTCGCGGTCGCGGCCAACCGGTCGACGGTGCCGGGCGAGAGCGGGATGCCCGCCTGCGCGGCCGCGGCGGCCGCGCGGAGCACGAGGATCGGGTCGCGCGCGGGGTCGGCGTCCCGGGCGAGCACCGCTTCGCCGTCGGACTGCACGACGCCGTCGGCGAGCGGCGTGCGCGGCGCCGGCTTGCCGGCGTTGCCGCGGATGCGGAAGCGCCGGGTGCGCGACTCCAGCACCTGGTCGACGCGGCGCCAGGTGATGTCCGAGGCGTAGGCGATCGTGCGGCCGACCTCGGCGAGCGAGCGCATCAGCGCGATCGCGTCGAGCAGGCCGAGCGCGCTCGCGACGTTCTCCTGCTCCTGCAGCACCAGCCGGTCGGTGCTGCGGCCGGTGACGGTGTGCAGGGCGTCGCGGACGTCGAGGAGCCGGTCGTGGGCCGGGCCGATCCGGGAGTGCGGCACGTCGGCCACCCAGGAGGCCTGAACCGCACGCAGCGTCACCAGGTCGCGCAGGCCGCCGCGGCTCTCCTTCAGGTCGGGCTCGAGGAGGAAGGCCAGTTCCCCGTTGCTCTGGTCCCGCTCGTGGGCGGAGGCGCGCAGTTCGGGCAGACGCTTGGTCGCGGCTGACCGCCAGTCCGCGAGCACGGTGCTCCGAAGCTGCTCGGTGAGGCCCACGTCGCCGGCGACGTGGCGCATGTCGAGCAGCCCGAGCAGCGCCTTGAGGTCCTCCCCCGCCACCGCGCGCGCCTCGGCGACGGTGCGCACGGAGTGGTCGAGCTTCACCCCGGCGTCCCAGATCGGGTACCAGACCTGGTCCGCGACCTCGGCCAGGCCGCGCCTACGGGCGTGCAGGAGGAGGACGTCGAGGTCGCTGCCCGCGACCATCTCGCGTCGGCCGTAGCCGCCGACGGCGACGAGGGCGAGCCCGCTCTCGTCACCCCCGGACGCGGCCCGGAGCAGCTCGCCGAGCCAGGCGTCGGCGGCGTCGGAGAGCGCCGTCCGGCGGTCCGGCCCGAAGGGCGTGTTCCGGGCCAGCAGCGCGGCCCGCTCCTGCGCGTACGTCACCGCGTGCGGGAACCCAGGTCGGCCATGCGGATCAGAGCGCCTCGGCGTCCCGCTCGCCGGTGCGCACCCGGACGACGGACTCGACCGGGGTCACCCAGACCTTGCCGTCACCGATCTTGCCGGTCTGCGCGGCGGAGATGATCGCGCCGATGACCGCCTCGGTGTCGGCGGCGTCGACGAGCACTTCGAGACGCACCTTCGGGACGAGGTCGACGACGTACTCGGCGCCGCGGTAGACCTCGGTGTGCCCGCGCTGGCGCCCGTAGCCACTGGCCTCGGTGACGGTCATGCCGTGCACCCCCAGCTGCTCCAGGGCCGTGCGGACGTCGTCGAGCTTGAACGGTTTGATCACCGCGGTCACGAGCTTCATGTCGCCTCCTGGTGGGTGGGGTGTGACGCCGGGTCAGGCGCCGTCGGCGCTGGACGACCCGGCCATGCGGCCGGTCGAGGAGACCGTCGCGCCGAGCTCGTAGGCGGTCTCGGCGTGCATCGCCTGGTCGAGGCCGCTCAGCTCGGCCTCGGGGTCGGCCCGGAAGCCCATCGTCTTGTGGATCACCCAGCCAATGATGAAGGTGACCGCGAACGCGTACAGCGTCGCCGCGCCAACACCGACCAACTGCTTGCCCAACTGGTCGAGGCCGCCGCCGTAGAAGAGTCCGTCGATGCCGTCGGTCGGGTCGTCCGCGGTGAGGATGCCGGTCGCCTGCGCGCTGGCGAACAGGCCGATGCCGATCATGCCGACCACACCGCCGACGAAGTGGACACCGACCACGTCGAGCGAGTCGTCGTAGCCCAGCTTGTACTTCCAGGCGATCGCGAGCGCACAGATCGCGCCGGCCAGGAACCCGATCGCGGCCGCCCCGATCGCGGCCGCCCCGATCGGGGTGACCGCCGCACAGGAGGGCGTGATCGCGACGAGGCCGGAGACGGCGCCGGACGCCGCACCGAACGAGGTGAAGCTCTTGTCGCGGATGCGCTCCACGACCATCCAGCCGCAGATGGCGACCGCTCCGGCGATCATCGTGTTGCACAGGACGAGCGCGGCCTGCGCGTTGGCCGACAGCGCCGAGCCCGCGTTGAAGCCGAACCAGCCGAACCAGAGCAGACCGGCGCCGAGCATGACCATCGTGAGGTTGTGCGGACGCATCGGGTCGCGCTTCCACCCCATCCGGACGCCGATGACGAGCGCCAGCGCCAGACCGGACGCACCCGAGTTGATCTCGACCACCGTGCCGCCGGCGAAGTCCAGGACACCGAAGTCGACCATCCACCCGGGCTCGTCGGTGTCCGAGCCGAAGAAGAAGATCCAGTGCGCCATCGGGGCGTAGACGAACGTCGCCCAGGCGACGATGAACACGCACCACGCACTGAACCGCGCCCGGTCGACGATCGAGCCGCACACCAGGCCGCAGGTGATGAGCGCGAACGTGAGCTGGAAGGTCGCGAACAGCAGCGTCGGGACGGTGCCGGAGACCTCGTCCATCGCGTCGGTCATGCCGACGTAGGAGAAGTTCCCGATGACGCCGCCGTTGTCGCCGCCGAAGATCAGGCTGTAGCCCCAGCCGAACCAGACCACGGTCAGCACGGCGATGGTCGCGACGACCATCATCATCGTGTTCATGACGTTCTTCGCCCGGACCATGCCGCCGTAGAAGGTGGCCAGACCGAACGTCATCACCACCACCATTGCGGTGCTGGCGAGCAGCCAGGCGGTGTCCGCCCCGTTGATCTCCGTCATCGTCGACCCTTCGCGTCCGCGGTCCTGCGCCGACCGTGGGGACACGGTCGGCGCGACGGTTCCGGGACGCGGTTTCGACCGCGTGACGCAAGCGTTTCCGGATCATCACCAATGTTGCGCGCGTGTTACGTCTGTGTTGCGTGGTCCTCCCGGCCACTCCCCCACCGGCGCGCGAAAGGGGCCCGATCCGCCGCGCGGATCGGGCCCCTCCCACGTCGTGCCTTGCCTGTGCCCTTACAGGGCGTCAGTGTCGCGTTCGCCGGTGCGGACCCGAACCACGGTGTCGACGGGGGTCACCCAGACCTTGCCGTCACCGATCTTCCCGGTCTGCGCCGACTTGAGGACGACCTCCACGACGTCGGCGATGTCGGCGTCGTCGACCAGCACCTCCAGCCGCACCTTCGGCACCAGGTCCACGGTGTACTCCGCGCCCCGGTAGACCTCGGTGTGACCGCGCTGGCGGCCGTACCCACTGGCCTCGCTGACCGTCATGCCCTGCACCCCGAACTTCTCCAGGGCGCCGCGCACGTCGTCGAGCTTGAACGGCTTGATGACCGCGGTCAGGAGCTTCATGCGTCCACCCTCGGGGTCGTGCCGGGAGCTGAGCTGGGAGAGATGCCCCCGACCGTCGGCGCGGCGTGGGCGGCGAGGCCGGCGCCGCCACCGGTCGGACGGGCCAGCGGCGACCCGACCGAACCGAGCTCGTACGCGGTCTCACCGTGCTCGTTGACGTCGATGCCCTCGACCTCGGCGTCCTCGTCGATCCGGAAGCCGATCGTCTTGTGGAGGATGAGGCCCAGGATCAGCGTGACCACGAAGGAGTAACCGAGAACCGCGAACGCGCCCACGGCCTGCTTGCCGAGCTGCTCGGCGCCGCCGCCGAAGAGCAGACCGTCGACCCCGGCCGGGGCGTCGGCGGTGGCAAAGACACCGATGAGCAGGGTGCCGACGAGGCCACCGACCATGTGGACGGCCACGACGTCGAGCGAGTCGTCGAACCCGAACTTGAACTTGATCGACAGCGCCGCGCAGCAGATCGCGCCGGCAATGGCGCCGATGCCGATCGCACCCATCGGGTTGACCGTGTTGCAGGAGGGCGTGATGGCGACCAGGCCGGTCACCATGCCCGAGGCCGCGCCGAGCATCGTGAAGTGCCCGTCACGGATGCGCTCGACGATCAGCCAGCCGATCACCGCGGCCGCGGTGGCGACCTGGGTGTTCAGGAAGGCGACGCCGGCGGTGTTGTTCGCCGCGACGGCCGAGCCGGCGTTGAAGCCGAACCAGCCGAACCACAGCAGGGCCGCGCCGAGCATCACGAACGGCACGTTGTGCGGGCGCATCGGGTCCTTGCGCCAGCCGCGACGCTTGCCGAGAACCAGGCAGAGCGCGAGAGCCGCCGCACCGGAGTTGATGTGCACCGCGGTGCCGCCGGCGAAGTCCAGCACCCCGAGGTCGACGATCCAGCCCGGGTCGACCAGGTTGCCGTCGCCGTTGCGGTCGTCGCCGAAGTGGAAGACCCAGTGGGCGACCGGGAAGTAGACGATGCTGACCCAGATCGCGACGAAGACGCACCAGGTGCTGAACTTCGCGCGGTCGGCGATCGCGCCCGAGATGAGCGCGACCGTGATGATCGCGAACATCATCTGGAAGGCGACGAACACCGTCTCGGGCAGCGCTGCCCCGGTGTCCGCGATCGTGTCGTCGAGCCCGGCGGCGTCCAGGCCACCGATGAGGCCCCCGCCCTCGTCCCGCGTCAGTGCGAGGCTGTAGCCGTAGAGCACCCAGAGGATGCTCACGATGCCGAGTGCAGCGACCGACATCATCATCATGTTGAGGACGCTCTTCATGCGGACCATGCCGCCGTAGAAGAACGCGAGTCCCGGAGTCATGAGCAGCACGAGCGCGCAGCTCATCAACATCCAGGCGGTGTTGCCCGTGTCGAGGGCGGATTCCGGCATCTGGGTGGTGCCTCCCTTCCTGTACCGCGGCGGGACCGCCACGGTCCGCGTCCTGGACGGAAGGGTTCCGAGAGCGCGTTTCGCCCGGGGGCAGCACGTGTTTCCCCCGGATCACCGATGGCGCACCGGTGTTACGTCTCGGTGAACTCGATCTACCCGATCGGGCGCATCCGGACGACGGACGCAAGACGCCGTCAACCCGCCCGATCGCGACCAAGATCAACGATCAGAGCCCCCGTCGGGTTCCCGGCGGGGGCTCTGATCGCGGCGCGGAGGTCAGTCGGCGAGCAGCGCGTCGACGAACTGGGCGGGGTCGAACGGCGCCAGGTCGTCGGGTCCCTCGCCGAGGCCGACGAGCTTGACGGGCACGCCGAGCTCGCGCTGGACGGCCACGACGATGCCGCCCTTGGCGGTGCCGTCGAGCTTGCTCAGGACGATGCCGGTGACGTCCACGACCTCGGCGAAGACGCGGGCCTGCATGAGCCCGTTCTGACCGGTCGTGGCGTCGAGGACGAGCAGCACCTCGTGCACCGGGGTCTGCTTCTCGATGACGCGCTTGACCTTGCCGAGCTCGTCCATCAGGCCGGTCTTCGTGTGCAACCGACCCGCGGTGTCGATGAGGACGGCGTCGACGTCGTCCCCGGCGGCCTGCTTGACCGCGTCGAACGCCACGCTCGCGGGGTCACCGCCCTCGGGGCCGCGGACCGTGCGGGCGCCGACGCGCTCGCCCCAGGTCTGGAGCTGGTCGGCCGCCGCGGCGCGGAAGGTGTCCGCCGCGCCGAGCAGCACGGAGCGGCCGTCGGCGACGAGCACGCGCGCGAGCTTGCCGGTCGTCGTGGTCTTGCCGGTGCCGTTGACGCCGACGACGAGGGTCACGGACGGACGCTCGTCCGGCTGCCGGACCGCGTGCAGGCTGCGGTCGGTGTCGGCGCCGATGAGGTTGATCAGCTCGGTCCGGAGCAGGGTCCGGACCTCGTCGGGCGTGCGGGAGCCCTGGACCCGGACCTCGGTGCGCAGGCGCTCGACCAGCTCCTGCGTCGGCCCGACGCCGAGGTCGGCGCCGAGCAGCGTCTCCTCGATCTCCTCCCACGTCTCCTCGTCGAGGGTGTCGCGGGACAGCAGCGTCAGCAGGCCCTTGCCCAGGCCGGACTGCGAGCGGGCCAGCCGCGCGCGCAGGCGCGTCAGGCGGCCGGCGGTCGGCTCCGGGACCTCCAGGGCCGGCGCCTCGACCGGAGCCTCGACCGGCTCGGCGACCGGAGCCTCGGCCGGTGGGGCCTGGGCGGTCTCCTCCGGCGCCTCGACGGTGTCCGGGGGCGCGGGGGCCGCGATCGTGCCGGGCGGCGGCACCTCGGGCTTGCGCGGCGGGGCCTGGCGCTTGAGCGCCGGGACCACCAGGCCGGCGATGGCCGCACAGACCAGCAGCACGACCACGGTCGTGACGATCAGGACTTCCACTTCACACCCCGGGATCGGCGGACGTCGGCGCAGGCGGCGCCGCTCCGCGTAGTTTCTCCTGTCCCACCCGTGCGGGGTGGAGCGGGTCTAACCCGCGGACAACTCCGCGACCACGGAGCGCAACGCCGCGGCGGAGTCGAACAGGTGCCCGGTCATACCGATCCGCTCCGCGCCCGCGACGAGCTCGGGCCGTCGACCGACGTACGCGCACCGGGGCACGGGCACGGCGAGGATGCCGGCCGCGATCTCGTACATCGCGGCGTCGGGCAGCGCGATGCCCGTGCGCGCGGAGTTCACGATCGTGTCGAACGACTCGTCCAGCCCGAGCGCGACGAGCTCGCGCTCGAGGCGGTCGGTGGCGTTGACCACGAGCGCGACCTGCCGGCCGCCCGCGCGGATCTCCTCGACCACGGCGAGGACCTCGCGGTCTACGCGGCCCATCGGCTCGCTCCAGTCCAGCACCGCCTGCACCGCCGCGTCGGAGGCGAGGCCCTCCGCGATCAGCGCGCCCGCCACCGAGAAGCGCCACTGGTCGTCGCTGATCTCGCCGAGCAGCGCCGGGCCGTACCGGTCGAGGTCGTAGGCGAGTTCGGTCAGCCGCGCCGGTGGTTCGTGCTCCCGGACCCGGAGCACGCCGTCGAGGTCGAACAGGTACGCCGCGGTGGGCTCCCCCGGCATCAGGCGGGCTGCTCCTCGCGCAGCCGCTGACTGATCACCGTCGTCACGCCGTCGCCGCGCATGGAGACGCCGTAGAGCGCGTCGGCGACCTCCATCGTGCGCTTCTGGTGGGTGATGACGATGAGCTGGCTGTTGTCGCGCAGCTCCTCCATGATCTGGATGAGCCGCCCGAGGTTGGTGTCGTCGAGCGCGGCCTCGACCTCGTCGAGCACGTAGAACGGGCTCGGCCGGGCCTTGAAGATCGACACCAGCAACGCGACGGCCACCAGCGACCGCTCGCCGCCGGAGAGCAACGAGAGCCGCTTGACCTTCTTGCCGGGCGGCCGGGCCTCGACCTCGACGCCGGTGGTGAGCATGTCGTCGGGGTCGGTGAGGAGCAGTCGGCCCTCGCCCCCCGGGAACAGCCGGGAGAAGACGCCCTCGAACTCGCGGGCGACGTCCGCGTACGCCTCGGCGAAGACCTGCTGGACGCGGTCGTCGACCTCCTTGATCACCGTGAGGAGGTCGCGACGGCTGTTCTTGAGGTCCTCGAGCTGTTCGGAGAGGAACTGGTGGCGCTCCTCCAGCGCCGCGAACTCCTCGAGCGCCAGCGGGTTGACCTTGCCGAGCAGGGCCAGCGCGCGCTCGGCGGCGCGCAGCCGCTTCTCCTGCTCCTCGCGGACGTACGGGATCGTCTGCAGCGGCGTGTTCTCGTCCATCGGCGGCAGCTGGCCGTCCGGGCCCGGCTCCGGGAAGACGGGGACGGACTGGTCCGGCCCGTACTCGGCCACGAGGATGTCGGGAGCGACGCCCAACTCCTCCAGCGCCCGGTTCTCCAGCACCTCGATGCGCATGCGGTGCTCCGCGCGGGCGACCTCGTCGCGGTGCACGGAGTCGGTCAGGCGCTCCAGCTCGGTCGCGAGCTCGCGGATCGACCCTCGCTGGGCCGCGAGCGCGGTCTCGGCGGCCGTGCGGCGCCGGTCAGCGGCGTCCCGCTCGGCGCCGGCCGCGGTCAGCGAGGTCTCCAGCATCGCCAGGCTGTGCTCGGCGGCGATCATCACGGCCCGGGCGACGCGGGCCCCACGCTCACGCTCGACGCGGCGGCGCTCGGCCCGCTCCCGGGCCGCGCGCTCCTGCTGCGCCGCGCGGGCCAGCGACTCGGCCCGGCCGGACAGCGCGCGCTGACGCTCCTCGCCGGTCCGCAGGGCCAGCCGGGAGTCCATCTCGGCCTGGCGGGCCGTGGTGCAGGCCGCGGCGAGCCGCTCCCGCTCGGTGGGGTCGTCGTCGCCCTCGTCGGGCTCGCGCTCGGCCTCGGCCAGGCGCGCCTCGAGCTCGGCGAGGCCGGCCTGGTCGGCGTCGCGGGACTCCTCGGCCTTGCGGATCGAGGCGGCGAGGCGCTCGGCCTCGGCCTCGGCGCTGCGCACGGCCGCCCCGAGCTGGCCGAGCTGCTCGGCGACCGCCGCCATGCTCGCGTCGGACTCGTGCAGTCGCGAGAGCGCGGCCTGCTCGGCCGCCGCCGCGGCTGTCTTCGCCTCGCGGGCGGCAGCCAGATCGGTGCCGAGCTGGGCGGCGGCCCGGTCGAGTTCCTCGATCTGTTGCGCCAACGCGTCGACCGCGGCCTGGATCTCCAGCAGACTCGGGGCGCTCGCGGAGCCGCCGCGGGCGCGGTCGGCACCGAGGGTGTCGCCGGAACGGGTGACCGCGCGCAGCCGCGGGTGGGCCGCGACCAGGGCGCGGGCGTCCTCCAGCGTGTCGACCGCGACGCAGGTCCCGACCATCCCGACCAGGGCGCCCGCCAGGGCCTCCGGGGCGCGGATCACGTCGAGGACGTAGCGCGCGCCCGCCGGCAGGGCCGGCCGCTCGAGCGAGTCGGCCGGCGCTCCCCCGACGACGAAGTCGGCCTGGCCGCCGTCGGCCTCCTTGAGGTGCTGCAACGCAGCGACCGCGGCGTCGACCGACTCGACGGCGACGGCGTCGGCGACCCCGGCCAGCGCCGCGGCGACCGCGGTCTCGTAGCCGGCCTCGACCGTCAGCAGCGCGGCCACCGAACCCAGGACGCCGGGCAGACCGTCCGCGCCGAGGACGACCGCGGCGCCGTCGCGCCGGGCCAGGCCCAGTTCGAGCGTCTCCTTACGGGCAACCAGCCCGGTCCGCTCGCGCTCGACCTCGCGTTCGCGGGCCTGGAGCGCGGTGACCTGCTCCTCGGCGGCGGCCAGGGCGTCCGCGGCAGCCTCGTAGGCCTCGTCGAGCCCGACCTCGCCCTCGTCGAGCCCGGCCGCGGCCTGCTCCAGCGAGGTGAGTTCGGCCCGGGCCGTCTCGGCGCGCGCCCGGGCGCCTTCGAGCGCCTCGGCGAGCCGGCCGAGCTCGGCCTCCGCGGCGCTCGCGCGGCTGCGGATCGCGTTGACCTTGCCCTGCAGGCGCGCCAGGCCCTCGCGGCGGTCGGCCGCGGCGCGCACGACGGCGGCGAGCCGCTTCTCCTCGGTCGCCAGCGCCTGCTCGTGCTCCTGCCGCGTCGCCACGGACTGGGCGAGGGTCTGCCGGGCGGCCTCGACGTGGTCGCGGAGCTCGGCCTCCTGGGCCCGGACCTGCGCGGCCTCGCGCTCGAGGTCCTCGGGGTCGCGGCCGCCGCGGGCCTCCTCCGGCTCGGCGGCGAGGTGGCGCGCCCGCTCGGCGGCGAGGCCGGCGGTGCCGCGCAGGCGCTCGCGCAACGCGGAGAGGCGGTACCAGGTCTCCTGGGCCCGGGTGAACGCCGGCGCCGCCTCGGCCAGCGCGGTCTCCAGGCGCGCCTCCTCGGCGCGGCCGGTGCTCAGCGCCTCCTCGACCTCGGCCTGCCGCGCCCGCAGCGCGGTCTCGTCCGCGACCTCGGCCTCCAGCGAGCTGCGGAGCGTGATCAGGTCGTCGGCCAGCAGCCGCAGCCGGGCGTCACGCAGGTCGGCCTGGACGACCGCGGCCCGGCGCGCGACCTCGGCCTGCTTGCCCAGCGGCTTGAGCTGGCGGCGCAGCTCGGTGATCAGGTCGGAGACGCGGGTGAGGTTCGCCTGCATCGCCTCCAGCTTCCGCAGCGCCTTCTCCTTGCGCTTGCGGTGCTTGAGAACGCCGGCGGCCTCCTCGATGAACCCGCGCCGGGCCTCCGCGTCCGCGCTGAGCACGGCGTCGAGCTGGCCCTGCCCGACGATGACGTGCATCTCGCGGCCGATGCCGGAGTCCGAGAGCAGTTCCTGGATGTCGAGGAGCCGGCAGGAGTCGCCGTTGATGGCGTACTCGGAACCGCCGTTGCGGAACAGCGTCCGCGAGATCGTCACCTCGGTGTAGTCGATCGGCAGGGCACCGTCGCTGTTGTCGATCGTCAGCGCGACCTCGGCGCGGCCGAGCGGCGGCCGCCCCGACGTCCCGGCGAAGATGACGTCCTCCATCTTGCCGCCGCGCAGCGACTTCGCGCCCTGCTCCCCCATGACCCAGGACAGCGCGTCGACGACGTTCGACTTGCCCGACCCGTTCGGCCCGACGACGCACGTGATGCCCGGCTCGAGTCGGAGCGTCGTGGCCGACGCAAAGGACTTGAAGCCTTTGATCGTCAGGGTTTTCAGGTACAACGCTCGTCCCCCAGGGCTCCGGATTCCCCGCGACGATAGCGCCGATCCCCCACCGTTTCGCACGCCGCGCGGCCCCGATACACATGGGGCGGTTGAGGTCTCGACGGCGGGCCTGGGGACACCCGGTGGACAGCCTGTGGAGCACGCCGAAACCCAGGCTCCCACCCTGTAGACAACCCGGGGCGTCGCCCCCACCCCCTTGTGGACAGGCGGCGGAAAGCGGTCGCGGGGCCCAGAAAATTTTGCCGAGGGCCCGCGGCCCGGCGGCCCGGGCCCAGCTGCGCTGAGTGCGCAGTTGAGCCCCGGTTCTGCGGCTCCCACCGGGGCTGATCTGCGCACTCGGGTGACGTGAGCACTGCGCGCACCTGCGACGCCCGCGGGCCGGCGGCCGCCGTTGACCCAGCGCGACGCGGCCGGAGGTCGCAGTTAAACAATGAGCGACGGGGTGCTCGCGCCCGCCTGCGAGCACCCCGTCGCGCTTTGGGGGTGGTCAGGCCCGCCGACCGACCACCCGGGGCGACCCCCGTCCGGAGACGGGTGCCGCGTGAGAGGTTCGCGGTGGTGCCCTGTTCCCCGCGCGCCCGCCAGCGCGATTGGGGGCAGAACCAGAACCGAGGTCCTCCACCGTGAGCAGTCGATGCCGTGGTGGCCATCAACTCCCCTCTGCTGCTCTCAACGAGTGACCGTCGAATAGGTCACGCGAGATTTCGCGGCCGACGGCGAACTCGTCAGAATTTGTTCGGCCGAACAAAAGCCGGAGCCCCCGGCGGGTCGCCGGGGGCTCGGGCCAAAGAACAGGCCCCGGCGCGGGCCGGGGCCAAAAAGAGGGGGACGCCTCGCGGCGCCCCCGAAGTAGAACCAAGGAGCTCAGGTCAGAGCCGGCTCCTGCAGCGAGACGGTGAGCAGCTCGTCCCGGTTCAGTTCCGCCGCCAGGGCGTCGTTCTCGGCACGCACGCGCAGCAGCTCTGCCTCGAGTTCGTCGATGCGTCGCTGCATCCGCCGCATCTCGTTCAGCATGCGCGGGTCCGGACCGCCTACGTTTCCGAAGAGCGCTTTTGCCATCGTGGGGTCCTCCACGCTGAGAAACCAGCTAGTAACCGACAGATACATCCGCCGACGTCCGAGCACCATGGTGTAGGGCCAGAGCAGGGCGGGGTGTCTCTAGGGTCGCACCAGAGCCTCTTGAGGTCAAGCCATCGGTGCCGGTCGACCCGAGCGGCGCGTCACTGCAGGTCAGAGGACCTGAGCCGGGGGGACTGAAGTCCCGTGCATCGCGCCGGGGGACGGCTTGATGCGGCGATCATGACCGAGCGCCGCGAAGGGCGCAAGGGGAAATGGACGACCGGGTCGTCACAACCTCATTTCCCCACCGAACGGACGGGTGCCCCGGTCACCAGTGCGCGCGGCGGGGCCGGGGCTGGCAGCGGGGACACGAGAACGAGGACCGGTTCATGAACGCGTCGCGCCGGATCGCCGACCCGCAGCGGCTGCACTCGCGTCCCTCGCGGCCGTAGACGTCGAGCGAGCGGTCGAAGTACCCGCTCTCGCCGTTGACGTTCACGTAGAGGCTGTCGAAGGAGGTCCCGCCGGCGGCGAGCGCGGCGGTCATCACCGCGGTGGCCGCGGCCAGGACGCGGTCGACCTCGGACGCGCGGAGCGTCTCGGTCGGCCGGGCGTAGTGCAGCTGAGCCCGCCAGAGCGCCTCGTCGGCGTAGATGTTCCCGATGCCGCTGACCAGCGTCTGGTCCAGCAGGGCGCGCTTGAGCCCGGTGCGCTTGGCGCGCATCGCCGTGCGCACGGCGCCGGCGTCGAACTCCGGCTCCAGCGGGTCGAGGGCGATGTGGGCGACCGAGGCCGGCACGGTCCGGTCGCCGCGGCCGGGAACGAGGGGCTCGACGGACACGCCGCCGAAGGTGCGCTGGTCGACGAAGCGCAGGTCGGAACCGTGGTCGGCGAACGCGAGGCGCACCCGCAGATGCTTCTCCGGCGGCGCGGTCGGCGGCTGCACGCGCAGCTGACCGCTCATGCCGAGGTGGACCAGCAGCGCCTCGCCCGAGTCCAGCGGCAGCCAGAGGAACTTGCCGCGGCGCTCGGCGCCGGTGACGGTGACGCCGGTCAGGCGCGCCGCGAGGTCCGCTCCCCCGGCGGCGTGGCGGCGCACCGCACGCGGGTGCAGGACCTCGACGGCCGCGATCGTGCGGCCGACGGCGAAGTTCGCGGTGCCACGACGGACGACCTCGACCTCAGGAAGTTCGGGCACGTGCGGGCAGGGTCGGACGGGTCAGGCGGAGGCGGCGGACTGGTCGCCGGCGAGCTGCTCGGCGTAGGCCTTGCTCAGGTAGGTCCAGGCGGCCTCGGCGGCCTGCTGCTCGGCCTCTTTCTTGCTGCGGCCGGACCCGGTCCCGTAGTCGGCCCCGCCGACGCGGGCGGTGGCCTCGAAGGTCTTCTCGTGGTCCGGGCCGCTCTCGGTGACGACGTACTCGGGGACGCCCAGCCCGATGGTGGCCGTGAGCTCCTGGAGGCTGGTCTTCCAGTCGAGACCGGCCCCGAGGTGCGAGGACGTCTCGATGAGCGGGTCGAACAGCCGGTGGACGAGCTCGGAGGCCTCGTCGAGGCCACGGTCCAGGTAGACGGCGCCGATCAGGGCCTCGAGGGTGTCCGCGAGGATCGACGACTTGTCGCGGCCGCCGGTCCCCTCCTCACCCCGGCCCAGGCGGAGGAACTCCCCCAGCTGCAGGCTGCGCCCGACGTCCGCGAGCGCGCGCATGTTCACCACCGCCGCGCGCAGCTTCGCGAGCTGGCCCTCGGGCAGGTCCGGGTGGCGGTGGTACAGCGCGTCGGTGACGACCAGGCCGAGCACGGAGTCCCCGAGGAACTCCAGGCGCTCGTTGGTGGGCAGCCCGCCGTTCTCGTAGGCGTACGAGCGGTGCGTGAGCGCCCGCGTCAGGAGCCCCTCCGAGAGCGGGACCCCGAGTCGCTCCGGCAGCGCCTGCGCGGACGTACCGGGGTCCGGCACCGCCGGGGCTGCGCTCATCGCTCGGGGGCTCCTGAGGGTGTCAGTCGGCGAACCGGACCTGTCGGCGGTTGTAGGTGCCACACGCGTGGCACGCGGTGTGCGGGAGCTTCGGCTCGCGGCAACGCTCGCAGGAGACCAGCGTCGGAGCCGTGGCCTTCCAGTTCGCGCGCCGGCTGCGCGTGTTGCTGCGCGACATCTTGCGCTTGGGAACCGCCACTGTCCTGCTCCTGTCCAGTCCTGCTTACCGGGCCGTGCTCTTTCGGTCCTGCGTGTTCGGTCCTGCATGCCGGTCGTCAGTCGCCCGGCTGCTCGTCCTTGCTGACGAGCCCTTCCAGCGCTGCCCACCGGGGGTCGACCTCGCTGTGGTCGTGATCGGGGTCGTCCCGCAGCACGGCGCCGCACTGGGCGCACAAGCCGGGGCAGTCCTCCTCGCACAACGGCTGGAGCGGCAGCGTGAGCACCACCGCGTCCCGTACCACCGGCTCCAGGTCGATCAGATCGTCCTGCAGCCAGCGGGTCTCGTCATCGCCGTCAGTCTCCTGAGCACTGCCGGGTGCCACGAACAGCTCCGCGAAGTCCACCTCCACCTCGTCGGTGAGGGGGTCCAGGCAGCGCACGCATTCACCCGCCAGCGGCGCCCGTGCCGTTCCCGACACGAGCACGCCCTCGACCACCGCTTCGAGCTTCAGGTTCAGCTCGACGTCGGCACCCTCGGGCACGCCGATGACCTCTAGACCGAGATCCGCCGGTGCCGGAACAGTTCGGACGACCTTGAGCATCGACCCCGGCCGCCGGGCGAGCCGGTGGGCGTCGAGCACGAACGGATCGTGCGGGTCGAGGTGCTGATTCTTCAGCTCAGTCTTCTGATTCTCTTCGGGCATGGCGCATCGTGGTCGTCAAGACCGTCCGGAAGGTTACCCGAGCACAGGGTGTGACCCCAAACCGCCACCGGGCCGGACGGGCCCATCGCCTCCGGGTCAGCGTTCCGGGAGCGGCTCGGTCAGGGGGTCCGGGTCGGCGAACGGGTCGGCGGTCGGATCGGCGGTCGGATCGTCTTCGAGGGCCCGCAGGTGCTCGCCGAGTTCCTCCATGTGGTGCTTGCCGGCCAGGCGGTCCCGGCCGCGGCGCACGGCCGTCAGCGTGCGGTCCAACGACGCGGTGAGCTCGGTGAGGTGGGCGACCGGGTCCGCGACGGCGTCCTCGGGGGCCCGCCGGGCCAGCTCGAGGGTCTTCTCCAGGATCACCTCGAAGTGGGCGAGGCGGGAGTCGACGTACTCGTCGGCCTCGGTGATCCGGGCGGTGGCGTCGGCCTCGGCCTCGGCGCGCACCTGGGCGGCCCAGGCGACGGCCTCGGAACCCTCGGGGGTCAGCTCCAGCCGCCGGTCACGTTCGACGGCGGCCTCGGCCAGCACCGCGACGGCCTGCTCCTGGGCCTCGGCGATCACGGCGTCGACGTCCGCGAGGACGCTCTCGGCCTCCGAGAGCTGCCGCGGCAGGGCGCCCTCGATCTCGGCGATCCGCGCGAGCACGTCCGCCCGGTTGACCAGGCACGATGCGGACAGGGGCATGGCACGCGCGTCCGCCACCAGCGTCTGAAGCTCGGCGAGCTTGGCGTGCACGTCGACCGGTTTGCCCCGCGAGGCCATGGCGCTCCGGTCCCCTAGCGACCCTGCTCCGCCCGGCGCTCGGCCAGGCGCTGCAGGAGCGGGTCGACGACCACGTCCGGGACGAACCCGGTGATGTCGGCGCCGTTGTTCGCGACCTCCTTGACCAGCGAGGAGGACAGGAAGCTGAACGACGGGTTGGTCGCCACCAGGAGCGTCTCGACGTCGGTGAGCGAGTGGTTCATCTGCGCCATCTGGATCTCGTAGTCGAAGTCGCCGACCACGCGCAGGCCCTTCACGATCGCCGGGATGTTGTGGTTCTTGCAGTAGTCGACGAGGAGGCCGTCGAAACTGTCGATCCGGACGTTCGGGTAGTCCTTGAGCGCCAGACGCAGCAGCTCCATCCGCTCCTCGAGCGTGAAGAGGCCCTGCTTGTTGCGGTTGACGAGGACGCCGACGACGACCTCGTCGGCGAGCTTGGCCGCTCGCGTGATGACGTCGAGGTGGCCGTTGGTCACCGGGTCGAAGGAACCCGGGCAGATGCAGCTGCGCACGCCCTCAGTCTGCCCCCCGTTGGCCTGACCGCCGAATCGGGGTCGCTCGGCCGTACCAGAGCGTGGCCTCGCCGTACTTCCGATCGCGGTCCGGTTCGATGCCCGTCGGCCACTCCCACGCGGGGTCCCGGGTCGCCCGTTCGACGACGACGACGGCGTCCTCGCCGACCCAGCCGCGCTCGATCGCGCCGGCCAGCAGCGCCGCCAGGTCCGGGCCCGGCAGCACGTAGGGCGGGTCCGCGAAGACGATGTCGAACGGCTCCGGGGCGGACTCGGCGAGCACCGCGGCGACGGACCGGCCGAGGACGGTCGCCCCGGGCAGGCGCAGCGCCGCGACGTTCTCCCGCAGCACCCGCAGCGCGCCGGCGTCGGACTCGACGAGCACCGCGGCGGCCGCGCCCCGCGAGAGCGCCTCGAGGCCGACCGCCCCGCTGCCGGCGTACAGGTCGAGGACGCGGCACCCCGTCAGACCGCCGGTGCGGGCCTCCAGCGCGGAGAACAGCGCCTCCCGGGCCCGGTCGGAGGTCGGCCGCGTCCCGCGCCCGGGTGGGACCGCCAGGCGCCGCCCGCCGGCGGTGCCGCCGACGATCCGGGTCACGCCTTCTCCAGGTACCCGGCGCGCTCGTCGTCGAGGAAGTCGGCCAGCGCCGACGCCAGGGCGGGGTGGCGGGTCAGCTCGGGGTCCTCGTCGATCACCGCGGTCGCCGCGAGACGAGCGTCGGCGATGACGTCGGCGTCCTTCACGACCCGCAGCATCCGCAGGCTGGAACGCTTGCCGGACTGGGACGTGCCCAGGACGTCACCCTCCCGGCGGGCCTCGAGGTCGAGCTGGGAGAGCTCGAAGCCGTCGTTGGTCGAGGCGACCGCGGTCAGGCGCTCCCGGGCCGGGCTGCCCTCCGGCGCGAAGGTGACGAGCAGGCACAGACCGGGCGCGCTCCCCCGGCCCACCCGGCCGCGGAGCTGGTGCAGCTGGGAGATCCCGAAGCGGTCGGCGTCGAGGACGGCCATCACCGTCGCGTTCGGGACGTCGACGCCGACCTCGATGACGGTGGTCGCGACGAGGACGTCGAGGTCGCCCTTCGCGAAGGCCGACATCACCGCGTCCTTCTCGTCCGGCGGCATCCGGCCGTGCAGCTGCGCGACCTTCAACCCGGCCAGCGGCCCCTCCGCGAGCAGCGGGGTGACCAGCGCGACCGCCGCGGACGGGCGGCGGTCCCCGTTCCCCTCCGAAGGCGGGGGCGGGTCGTCGAGGTCCAGGTCCTCGGCGTCGTCCGGCTTCGCCCCCGATGCACTCGGCCGGGGTGCGACCAGGCCGAGGTCCGCGGCCTCGTCGGGGTCGTCGCCCCCGATCCGGGGGCACACGACGTAGGCCTGATGGCCGTTCGCGACCTCCTCCTGAATCCGCGCCCAGGTGCGCTTGAGATACTTCTCGTTGTCCGCCGGCACCAGGTGCGTCGTGATCGGCGAGCGGCCGGCCGGGAGCTCGGACAGCGTGGAGACGTCGAGGTCCCCGAACACCGTCATCGCCACGGTGCGCGGGATGGGGGTCGCGGTCATGACGAGCACGTGCGGCGGCGTCGCGCCCTTCGCACGGAGGGCATCGCGCTGCTCGACGCCGAAGCGGTGCTGCTCGTCGACGACGACCAGCCCGAGGTCGAAGAAGTCGACCTTGTCCTCCAGCAGGGCGTGCGTGCCGACGACGATCCCGGCGGTGCCGGAGGCGGCGTCGAGCAGCGCACGTTTGCGCGCCGCCGCGGACATCGAGCCGGTGAGCAGGGCGATCTGCGTGCCTTGGTCGGCGCCGCCGAGCTGGCCGGCCTCGGCGAGGGGGCCGAGCATCGCGGTCAGCGAGCGGTGGTGCTGCTGGGCGAGGACCTCGGTCGGGGCGAGCAGCGCCGCCTGGCCGCCGGCGTCGACGACCGCGAGCATGGCCCGCAGCGCCACGAGCGTCTTGCCGGAGCCGACCTCGCCCTGGAGCAGGCGGTGCATCGGGTGCTCGCGGGCGAGGTCCATGAAGATCTCGTTGCCGATCTCGCGCTGCCCGGCGGTCAGGGTGAACGGCAGCGCCGCGTCGAACTCGGCCAGGAGGCCGCCGGAGCGCGCGACCCGGCGCACCGCGGGCAGCGCCTTGGCGGCGGCCCGGCGCCGCGCGAGCGCGATCTGCAGGACGAAGGCCTCGTCCCACGTGAGCCGGGTGCGGGCGAGCTGCACCTGCTCGTAGCTGCGCGGCCGGTGAATCAGGCGCAGCGCCTCCCCCAGCGGCAGCAGGCGGTTCAGCGTGCGCACGCACTCCGGGAGCGGGTCAGGCACCGGTCCGGGCAGGTCGTCGAGCGCCTTCAGGGCAGCGTGGACCACCTTCACGATCTGCCAGCTCGGCACCGCGCCGGTCGCCGGGTACATCGGGATCAGCTCGTCGGTGAACGCCGAGGCCGCGTCCTCGTCGTCGGGGTCGGCGTCGAGCAGGACGTAGGCGGGCTGCGTGAGCTGGCGCTTGCGCTGGAACGTGCTGACAGTCCCGGAGAAGAGCCCGCGCATGCCCGGGAGGAGCTTGTCGCCGGTCGTCCAGGAGCCCTTGCCGAAGAACGTGAGCTTGAGGTCGTCCCGCCCGTCGGTGACCGTGACCTCCCGGATGACCCCGGGCCGGTTCTTCATCCGCCGCGTCGACGCGGCCTTCACCTCAGCCTGGACGGTGACGTTCGCGCCCTCGTCGAGGTCCCGCAGCCGCGTCAGCTCACCCCGCTTCTCGTACCGGCGGGGGTAGTGCCGCAGCAGGTCCCCGACCGTGTGGAGGTCGAGGTGTTTGGCCAGCTTCTTCGCCGTGCCGTCGGCCACCACCCGGTGCAGGGACTCCGAGAGCGGGGAGTGTGCGTTCAGCGCCACGGCCCAAACCGTAGTGCGGCCCTCCGACGACGCCCCCACGACGCCCGGGCGGTACGCGCGAACGGGCCGATTGGCGTCGCCCGCGGGCGCTCGACTACCCTGTCTCCTCGGTCCGGGTCTCCGGGCCCGACTTCGATCGTCCGCACCAGCTGTCAGGAGCATGACCGTGGCTGCCAACTGTGACGTCTGCGGCAAGGGCCCGGGCTTCGGGAACAGCATCTCCCACTCGCACCGCCGCACCTCGCGCCGCTGGAACCCGAACATCCAGCCGGTCCGCGCCATGATCGGCAACACCCGCAAGCGGATCAACGCCTGCACGTCCTGCATCAAGGCCGGCAAGGTCGTCCGCTAAGCGCGACCCCGCACTTCCCGAGACCGCCCGGCGCTCCCGCCGGGCGGTTTTCGTTCGTCCGGCCCTGACCGCAGCCGCCCCACCAGCACCAGTGGGGGTGACACCCTTTGTGGCGCCAAAAAGGGTGTCACCCCCACTCGGCCGCGCGGGAGAACCAACTCACCCGAGTGCGCAGATCAGCACCGCCCGGCGCGGCCGAACCGGGGCTCAACTGCGCACTCGGCGCAGGCGAGCTCGCCCGGGGCCCGGCGGCGGAGGTCGGGGTGTCCTCAAGGAGCGTCAAGCCGACCCGCGCGGCCGAAGGACGCGCGAGCAGGACGCGCGGCCGCACCGCCGCAGCCACCCACCCCCGACTCCCGCGCGTCCGGGAGGCAGCGACGGAGGACACCCCGACCGCAGCCGCCCCGTCACCCGCAACGCCCCTGCACTGGAGATGCCATCTCCACCGGGCTGCACTGGAGATGTCATCTCCACCGGCCTGCACTGGAGATGTCATCTCCACCGCATTCCACGCCCCGCACTGAAGATGACATCTCCATCACAGGCAGCGCGGCACAGGCGAGCCCCGTGCCCACCTCACCCGAGTGCGCAGATCAGCACCGCCCGGCGCGGCCGAACCGGGGCTCAACTGCGCACTCGGCGCAGGCAAGCCCGCCGGCGGCCCCGACCGCAGCCCCGCAGACGGCAGCGTCAGGGGCGGAGGGGCCAGCCGTGGTCGACGGGGCCGATGCCGGTGCCGAGGGCGAAGCCGCGGGCGAGGGCCTCGGTGACGTAGGTCTTCGCGGCGGCCACGGCGGCGACGGGGTCCGAGCCGGCGGCGAGGCCGGCGGCGATGGCGCTGGCGAGGGTGCAGCCGGTCCCGTGGGTGTGGCGGTTGTCCAGGCGCGGGGCGCGGAAGCGGTGCTCGGCCCGGCCGTCGTAGAGCAGGTCGACGGCGTCGCCGGGCAGGTGACCGCCCTTGACGAGGACCCAGGCCGGGCCGAGGGCGTGGACGGCCTCGGCAGCGGGGCGCAGGTCCGCCTCCTCGGTGTACTTCTGACCGGTCAGGGCGGCCGCCTCGTCGAGGTTGGGCGTGACGACGGTGGCGAGCGGGATCAGCCGGGTGCGGACGGTCTCGACGGCCTCGGGGGCGAGCAGGGCGTCGCCGTGCTTCGAGACCGCGACGGGGTCGACGACGATCGGCACGCCCGCCTCGGACAGCGGCCGCAGCAGGTCGGCGACGGTCTCGACGAGAGCCGGCGAGGAGAGCATCCCCGTCTTCACCGCGTCGACGCCGATGTCGTCGACGACCGCCCGGAACTGGGCGACGACGGCCTCGGTCGGCAGGTCCCAGACGCCGTGCACCCCGACGGAGTTCTGCGCCGTGATGGCCGTCAGGACGCTCATGCCGTGCGTCCCGAGGGCGAGCATCGTCTTGAGGTCCGCCTGGATCCCGGCGCCGCCGCCGGAGTCCGAGCCCGCGATCGTGAGGACGCGCGGTGGCGCGGTACGGCCGGTCACCGGAAGTGGTCCCAACCCGCGACGCCGGTCGGCGCGGAGCCGTCGACGGTGACGCCGGTCCCGGCGTGGACGCGACCGACGCGCACCCACCCGTCGGGCAGGTCGACGTCGGGTGCGAAGCATCCGGCCAAGGCGTGGTCCTCTCCCCCGGTCAGCATCCACTGCGTCGCGGACGCGCCGAGCTCGTCGGCGGCGGCCCGCAGCTCCTCCGAGGGTACGAAGGCGCTCAGGTCGAGGTCGACGGCGACGCCGCTGCGCTCGGCGACGTGACCGAGGTCGGCGAGCAGTCCGTCGCTGACGTCGATGAGGGCGTGCGCCCCGAGTCGCGCCGCGGCGGGCCCGGCGGCGTACGGCGGGGTGGGCGCCCGGTGGGCCTGCACAAGACTCTGATGACCCCTCACGCCCGCGGAGAGGACCGCGAGGCCCGCCGCCGAGGCGCCGAGCGTCCCGCACACCGCGACGACGTCGCCGTCCCGCGCGCCGTCACGCGTCACCGCGGGGACACCGCCGAGGTCGCCGAGGGCCGTGATCGCCACCAGCAATTGCTCGGCGCGCACGACGTCGCCGCCGACGACCGAGGCCCCGACGGTCGCGCACTCCGCCGCGAGGCCCGCAGCGAACTCCTCGGCCCAGGCCGCGGGGAGGTCGGCAGGCGCCGCGAACCCGACGAGCAAGGCCGTCGGCACCGCGCCCATCGCCGCGACGTCGGCGAGGTTGGCCGCGGCCGCCTTGCGGCCGACGTCGTGCGGTGCCGACCAGTCGCGACGGAAGTGACGGCCGGCCACGAGCAGATCGGTGGTCGCGACGACGCGACCGTCGGGCGCCGCGACGACCGCCGCGTCGTCACCCGGTCCGAAGAGCACACCCGATCCCTGCGGCAGGCGTGCAATGAGGGCGGCGATGAGTCCGAACTCCCCGAGGTCGCCCACCGACGGCGTGCCCAAGCCTGGTCCTTCCGATAAGTTCGCCATCACGGCACAGCCCCCGCCACCCCGCACGGAGGTCGACCATGATTCACGCCTACATCCTCATCCAGACCGAGGTGGGCAAGGCCGCCGTGGTGGCGCAACAGATCTCCGGCATTGCCGGCGTCACCTCGTCCGAGGACGTCACCGGACCCTACGACGTGATCGTCCGCGCCGAGGCGTCGTCGGTCGACGAGCTCGGCAAGCTCGTCGTCGCCAAGGTGCAGTCGGTGTCCGGCATCACCCGCACGCTCACGTGCCCCGTCGTCAATCTCTGACGCGGCCGGCGCCGTCCCGAACCCGCTCCGCGGGCACCGCGGCGCTGCTGACCGCTGCGCTCGCGCTGACGACCGCGTGCGGCGAGGACGGGCTCAGCGCCGTCGACGTGTCCGTTCCCGTCTCCAGCGGTGACGTCGGCGCGATCTGCGCCCGTCTGGAGCAGGCGCTGCCGGCGACGGTCGACAACGGCGAGCGCCGCGACACCAGCCCGCGGTCGGACCGCACCGCGGCGTGGGGTGAGCCGCCCGTCCTCCTGCGGTGCGGCGTCGAGCGTCCGACGGCGCTGACCTCCACGTCGATGCTCAACACCGTCAACGGCATCGACTGGCTCGCCGAGACCCGCGACGGGGCGAACGTGTTCACCTCCGTCGGCCGGGCGGCCTACATCGAGGTCGTCGTGCCCTCCACGCTGCAGCCGCCGGTCGGTCCGCTCGCGGACCTCGCCCAGGCGTTGCAGTTCGTCCCCGCGCGGCCGGAGTTCTTCCCGACCCCGACGGCGGAGCCCACCAAGCCGACGAAGGACCCGACGAAGAACCCGACGAACAATCCGGCGAAGAAGAAGCAGACCCCGAAGCCGACGCCCGCGAACTAGCGCAGCCCGGAGCGGCGCTGGAGCGCGGTGCGGAGCAGCCGGTCGACCAGGGTCGGGTAGTCGACGCCGGACGCGGCCCACATCCGGGGGAACATCGAGACCGGGGTGAACCCGGGCATCGTGTTGACCTCGTTGACGAGCACCGAGCCGTCGGCGCAGACGAAGAAGTCGACGCGCGCAAGGCTCTCGCACGACAGCGCCTCGAACGCCTGGACCGACAGCGCGCGCACCTTCGCGGCGACGGCCTCGTCGAGGTCGGCCGGGACGGTGAGCTCGGTGGAGTCGTCGAGGTACTTGGCCTCGAAGTCGTAGAACTCGCGGTCGCCCAGCACGCGGATCTCGGCGGTGACGCTGGCCTCCGGAGGGCCCTGCACACCGTCGGGGCCGACGACGCCCTCGAGGACGCCGCACTCGATCTCACGGCCGATGACCGTGGCCTCGACGATCACCTTCGGGTCCCACTCCTGCGCGGCCGCCATCGCCGCGTCGAGGTCCTCGGGACGCTTCACCTTGCTGATGCCGACGCTGGACCCGGCGCGGGCCGGCTTGACGAACACCGGCCACCCCAGGGCGGCGATCTCGTCGCGGACGGCGGCGTTCTCCGTCTTCCACCGTCGCGCGGTGACGACGACGTAGTCGCACACCGGCAGACCGGCGCCGGCGAGCGCAACCTTCATGTGCGCCTTGTCCATGCTGACCGCGCTGGAGAGCACACCCGAACCGACGTAGGGCAGGTCCGCCATCTCGAGCAGACCCTGAATCGTGCCGTCCTCGCCGTAGGGCCCGTGCAGGACCGGGAAGACGACGTCGATCTCGCCGAGCGCGCCGGAGGGCTGGCTCTCGTCGAAGACGGTCAGCGCGCGGGCGGTCGGGTCACCCGGCAGGACGACGGCCGGCCGCGTGGCGTCCACCTGCGGCAGCTTGCCGTCGCGGATGACCAGCTGGTCGGGGTCGTCGACGGCGAGCACCCACCCGCCCTCGGTCGAGATGCCGATCGGCACGACCTCGTAGGCGGTGCGGTCGATGGCGCGCAGCACGCTGCCGGCTGACACGCATGACACGGCGTGCTCGGAGGACCGGCCACCGAAGATCACAGCGACCCGGGTCTTGGTGTTCGCGCTCATCGATCATGACGGTACAGCGGAAAGCGGGGCCGGACGGGCAGAAACTCACGCTCGTGGATCGGTGTGCGGATTGCCGTACTCAGCCACACCCGCCTTGCGCGGGTCGAATCGTTCCTTCGGTGCACGTTCTCCGCGAATCGTCTCGAGCTCGGCGGTGATCGCCGCCATCACCCGCTCCGTCGCCTCCGCGAGCAGTTCCGGCGTCGCTTCGCGGCCGGCGAGATCGTCGAGCCGCACCGGTGCGCCCGCGCGCACGTGGACGGTCTTGCGCGGGAACAGCGAGAGCCGGCGCGAGTACGGCGGCAGGATCCGGTGCGGTCCCCACTGCGCGACCGGGATGATCGGAGCACCGCTCTTCAACGCGATGCGCGCCGCTCCCGTCTTGCCCACCATCGGCCACAGGTCCGGGTCCCGGGTGATGGTTGCCTCGGCGTACACGACGATGCAGAAACCGTCCTGGACGGCCTGCACGGCCGCGTCCACGGACGCGTTGGCGCTCTGCCCGCCGCGGTAGACCGGGATCATGTCGGTCCCGCGCAGCACGCGGCCGAGCAGCGGGTGCCGGAACAGTTCGACCTTCGCGAGGAAGTGCGGCACGCGGCCGGCGCCGTGGACGAAGTGCCCGAACGTGATGGGGTCGATCTTGGAGATGTGATTGGCCACCAGGATCGCGCCACCGGTGCGAGGGATGTGCTCCTGCCCGCGCCACCGACGCCGGACCAGCAGCAGCAGCGGCGGCAGCAACGCGGCTTCCGCGGCCCGGAACCACGGACGTTTGCGATCGCGGGGCACGTCTCCATCCTCGCGCGCGGACCTGCTCGTCGCGAACTCTCCCGGCCTTGACAGGATCGGCCGGTGAGCACGACGGGAGAGCAGGCGCGGGACGGCGAGAGCGACGCCGGGTGGTGCCTGGTCGTCCCGGTGAAGCTGCTGCACCTCGCGAAGTCGCGACTGAGCACGGACGCGTCGCACCGCTCGGCACTCGCCCTCGCGTTCGCCGCGGACACCGTTGCGGCGGCGCTGCGGACCCCGTCGGTGGTCGAGCTCGTCGTCGTCACCGACGACCCCACCGCGGCCGCACTGGTCACCGAACTCGGTGCCGCGGTGGTTCCCGACGCCCCCGACGCGGGCCTCAATCCGGCATTGCGACACGGCGCCGAGTACGCCTCGAGCCGGCATCCCGGATGTGCGATCGGCGCGCTCTCGGCGGACCTGCCGGCACTGAAATCGACCGAACTCGCGACCGCTTTGCAACGAGCCGAGAAAGTCGGCCGGGGCGTTGTCGCGGATGCCGTGGGAACGGGAACGACGGCCTATCTCGTCGCCGCCGGGGAATTCACGCCGCTATTCGGAGCGGACTCGCTGCAGGCGCATATCGCTGCCGGCGCCGCGGCGATTCGTGCCGACGACCTGCCCTCGGTGCGGCGCGACGTCGACACCCCGGCCGACCTCACCGAGGCACTTGCGCTCGGGGTCGGCGAGTACACGCGGCGCACGCTCGACCGCCTCTGACCTGCGCGCTGACCTGCGCACTGACCTGCGCACACAGCACGACGCCGCCCGGTCGAGCGACCGGGCGGCGTCGTGGACGTGCTGGTGTCAGGCCTTCTTCGCAGCGCGCTTGGCCGGAGCCTTCTTCGCCGCAGCCTTCTTGGCGGGAGCCTTCTTCGCCGCAGCCTTCTTGGCCGGGGCCTTCTTCGCCGCAGCCTTCTTGGCGGGAGCCTTCTTCGCCGCAGCCTTCTTCGCCGGGGCCTTCTTCGCCGCAGCCTTCTTGGCGGGAGCCTTCTTCGCCGCAGCCTTCTTCGCCGGGGCCTTCTTGGCCGCCGCCTTCTTGGCCGGGGCCTTCTTGGCCGCAGCCTTCTTCGCCGGGGCAGCCTTCTTCGCCGCGGCCTTCTTCGTCACGGTCTTCTTGGCGGGCGACTTCTTCGCAACCGCAGCCGCAACGCGCTTCACGGTCGGGCGGGCGGTCTCACCCACCGACTCGATGGCGGTCACGGTGACAGCAGGAAGCTTCTTCGCCCCACTGACGACGTCCTTGAAGCCCGTGCCCGCCTTGAAGCGCGGAACACTGGTCTTCTTCACCTTCACCTGAGCACCGGTGGCTGGGTTACGAGCAATTCGAGCGGGACGCTCGACCTTCTCGAACACACCGAACCCGGTGATGCCGACCTTCTCGCCACGGGCAACCGCGCGGGTGATGGTGTCGACGACGGCGTCGAGAGCCTGCGAAGCCGCCTTCTTGTTGCCACTGAATCTGGTAGCCAGCTCATCGATCAGCTGCGTCTTGTTCATTGCGTCCCTCCGACGCCGGATACGGGCACCACTAGGCCCGGCTCAACGGGAAAGTTAGAGCTATAGGGCGATGTAAACAATCACCTGGCGTTTGAAACATCGTTGTGTCGCAAGGAGTTTTCCCTCGGCGTGAGGTAGTGCAGGGACGTCTTTGCATCGCGAGCGCGCCCTTTCGCCCCGGCCGACGTCGAAGATCGCCTCAACGACGGAGCCCTCAATTCCCTTGTTTTCCAAGGGAATTGAGGGCTTCTACAGGTGGTGCGAAGAGGCCTACGACGAGAGCGAGGACGGGATCGGCAACGTCTTCGGGAGGTACGGAGGCCGTTTCGTCTCGAATGCGGCGACATCCCCCTCGTGGCGCAACGTGAGACCAATGTCATCAAGTCCCTCGAGCAGACGCCACCTCGTGTAGTCGTCGATCTCGAACCCGACGGACAGGTCGCCACACGTCACGGTGCGGGTCTGGAGGTCGACGGTGACGGTGGTCGAGGCGTCAGTTTCGGTCGCCTCCCAGAGCCGGTCGACGACGTCCTGCGGCAGCTGAACGGTGAGCAGACCACCCTTGAGCGAGTTGCCGCGGAAGATGTCGGCGAAGCGCGACGAGATGACGACCCGGAAGCCGTAGTTCTGCAGTGCCCAGACCGCGTGCTCGCGGGAGGAACCGGTGCCGAAGTCGGGGCCGGCGACGAGCACCGTCGCGCCCGCGCGCTCGGGCGCGTTGAGGACGAACTCGGGGTCCTTGCGCCACTCGGCGAAGAGCCCGTCCTCGAAACCGTCGCGCGTGATCCGCTTGAGGTAGACGGCGGGGATGATCTGGTCGGTGTCGACGTTGCTGCGCCGCAGCGGGATCATCCGGCCGGTGTGGGTGGTGAAGGCTTCCATCGGGCGATCTCCCTACTTCGCGGCGGCCAGGTCGGCCGGGGACGACAGGTGGCCGGTGACCGCGGTGGCCGCGGCCACGAGCGGCGAGACCAGGTGCGTACGACCGCCCTTGCCCTGCCGGCCCTCGAAGTTCCGGTTGGACGTGGACGCGCTCCGCTCCCCCGGCGACAACGTGTCGGGGTTCATGCCGAGGCACATCGAGCAGCCGGCGAAGCGCCACTCGGCACCGGCCTCCTTGAAGATCGTGTCGAGTCCCTCGGACTCCGCCTGCAATCGCACCCGCGCCGAGCCGGGCACGACGAGCATGCGGACGCCGTCGGCGACCTTGTGACCCTTGATCACGTCGGCGGCGGCGCGCAGGTCCTCGATGCGGCCGTTGGTGCACGACCCGAGGAACACGGTGTCGACCGAGATGTCGCGCAGCGGCTGACCCGCGGTGAGTCCCATGTACTCCAGCGCCCGCTCCGCGGCGGTGCGCTCGCTCGGGTCGGCGAAGCTCGCCGGGTCGGGCACGTTCGAGCCGAGCGGTGCGCCCTGGCCCGGGTTGGTGCCCCACGTCACGAACGGGGTCAGCGTCGAGGCGTCGAGCACGACCTCCTTGTCGAAGGTCGCGTCGTCGTCGGTGTAGAGCTCGCGCCAGGCGGCGACGGCGGCGTCCCACTCCGCACCGGACGGCGCGTGCGGCCGACCCTTCACGTACTCGAAGGTGACGTCGTCCGGCGCGACGAGACCGGCACGCGCGCCCGCCTCGATCGACATGTTGCAGACCGTCAGGCGGCCTTCCATCGACAGGTTGCGGATCGCCTCGCCGCGGTACTCGATGACGTAGCCCTGCCCGCCGCCGGTGCCGATCTCGGCGATGACCGCGAGGATGATGTCCTTTGCCGTCACGCCGGCGGGCAGCGTCCCGTTCACGGTGACCGACATCGTCTTCGGCCGGTCGAGGGGCAGCGTCTGCGTCGCGAGCACGTGCTCGACCTGGCTGGTGCCGATACCGAAGGCGAGGGCACCGAAGGCACCGTGCGTCGAGGTGTGCGAGTCGCCGCACACGATCGTCATGCCGGGCTGGGTAATGCCCAGCTGCGGGCCGACGACGTGGACGATGCCCTGGTCGATGTCGCCGAGCGAGTGGATGCGTACGCCGAACTCGGCGGCGTTGCGACGCAGCGCCTCGATCTGGGCGCGCGACACCGGGTCGGCGATCGGCTTGTCGATGTCGAGCGTCGGGGTGTTGTGGTCCTCGGTCGCCAGGGTGAGGTCCGGTCGACGGACCGGACGGCCGGCAGCCCGGAGACCGTCGAAGGCCTGCGGGCTGGTCACCTCGTGGACCAGGTGCAGGTCGATGTACAACAGATCGGGCTCGTTGTCCGCACGACGTACGACGTGCGCGTCCCAGATCTTCTCGGCGAGGGTGCGCCCCATCCGGTCCTCCTCCGCAGCGTGCCGGTCACGTCCCGAGAGGCTTCCCCACCGACGGGCCGGGAAATTTGCATCTCAGAATGCGAGACGGCAATATCAATCCATGGACAACGATAGCTCACCCGGTTTGGTCGATGCCAGCGGAGTTGGCGTGCTGGACAAGGCCGCGGCCGTCCTGAACGCCCTGGAGGCCGGGCCGGCCACGCTCGCCTCGCTGGTGGCCGCGACCGGGCTTGCCCGTCCGACCGCGCACCGGCTGGCCGTCGCGCTCGAGCATCACCGGTTGCTGTCGCGGGACATGCAGGGCCGGTTCGTCCTTGGTCCGCGGCTCGGTGAGCTCGCCGCCGCGGCGGGTGAGGACCGTCTGCTGGCCGCGGCGCCCGCGGTGCTCGCGCACCTGCGCGACATCACCGGGGAGAGCGCGCAGCTCTACCGGCGCCAGGGCGACCACCGCATCTGCGTCGCGGCGGCAGAGCGCCTGTCCGGTCTGCGCGACACCGTGCCCGTCGGGGAGTCGCTGCCGATGACCGCCGGCTCCGCCGCGCAGGTGCTGCTCGCGTGGGAGGAGCCCGAGCGTCTGCACCGCGGACTGCAGGGCGCGCGCTTCGAGGCCACGACACTCGCCGCGGTGCGCCGCCGCGGTTGGGCGCAGAGTGTCTCCGAGCGCGAGGCCGGCGTCGCGTCGGTGTCCGCGCCCGTGCGCGGTCCGAACAACCGCGTCGTCGCCGCCGTTTCGGTGTCGGGCCCGATCGACCGGTTGAGCCGGCAGCCCGGGCGGCTGCACGCCGCCGCCGTCACCGCCGCGGCCGAGAAACTCAGCGAGGTGCTGCGCCGCGCGGCGGGCGGCGACCTCTCCCCCGCCCCGGAACGCACGCCCACTCGTCCCGTCGGTCGTCGACCCGCGCGGCCGGGCCGAACCGGGGGCCGCTGATGCCGGGGCCGCAGGAGCTCTCGCGCGAGACGCTCGCCGTCGTCGCGGGCCGACCGGACCGCACCCCGGACGCTCCGCTCAACCAGCCGCTGGTGCAGGCATCGGTCTTCCACGCCGGCGGCGACATCGAGTACGGCCGGCACGGCAACCCGACGTGGTCGGCGTTCGAGACCGCGATCGGCGCGCTCGAGGGCGGACTCGGACTCGTGTTCCCGTCGGGGCTGGCCGCCGCCGGCGCGATCGTGAGCCTCGTGCCGGCCGATGCGGTCGTCGTCGTGCCGCGCCACGCGTACCTCGGGACGCTCGGGCAGCTGGGCGTCGCGGAGGGCCGCACCGGCCTGACGCTGCGCCAGGTCGACGTCGCCGACACCGACCAGGTCGTCGCGGCCTGCGACGGCGCGGACCTGGTGCTGATCGAGTCGCCGACCAACCCGGCCCTCGAGGTCGCCGACCTGCCCGCGGTGTGCGCGGCCGGCCGCGCCGCCGGCGCGCTGGTCGCCGTCGACAACACGTTCGCGACGCCGTTCGGGCAGAACCCGCTCGCGCTCGGCGCCGACGTGGTCATGCACTCCGCGACGAAGTTCCTCGCCGGGCACAGCGACGCCGTCGTCGGCGCGGTCGTGTGCACCGACGCCGGTCTGCGCGACCGGATGAAGGAGCACCGCCGACTCTCCGGCACCGCGGCCGGCGTCCTCGAGACGTGGCTCGCGCTGCGCGGCATGCGCACCCTGCACCTGCGCCTGGAACGCGCGGCGGCCAACGCGGCGGTTCTCGCGCCGCGGCTCGCGGCCCACCCCGCGTGCAAGCGCGTCCGCTACCCCGGGCTGCCCGACGATCCCGGCCACGCCCGCGCGGCCGCGCAGATGCGCACCTTCGGCGCGATCCTGTCCGTCGAGTTCGCCGACGGCCCGACCGCCGAGGCGTTCTGCGCCGCAACGAAGCTCTGGGTGAACGCGACCAGCCTCGGTGCGGTGGAGTCGACGCTCGAACGCCGCCGGCGCTGGGCCGGTGAGTCGCCGTCGATCCCGGAGGGGCTGGTCCGCCTCTCCACCGGTGTCGAGGACGCCGAGGACCTGTGGGCCGACCTGGAGCAGGCGCTCGACTCCCTGGGCTGACCGCGCCGGCGTGACCCGGGTTCAGCCGGTGCTGGTCGCGCCCGGGGTTGGGATGACGCCGATCTGGTTGAGGAACGACAGCTCGTCGATCCGGTTCACGCGGTGCAGAACCTTGCCGTCGACGAAGTACAGGATCGTCAGGCCCTCGACGGAGACGCCGTGCTTGGTCGGTGCCGCGCCGAGAAGTTCCTCGTTGTGGAAACCGGAGAGGGTGAACCGGGCGACGACGCGCTCACCGGCGGCGAAGAGGTCGATCGGTTCGACCTCGAGCTGGCCGAGGGCGCGGAGCAGGTCGGCGTAGAACGCCTTGACGCCCTCGTAGTTCGGGGGAACCTCGGCGGGATAGCCGACGAACTGCGCGTCGGGGCTGTACATCGACATGTAGCCGTCGAGGTCGCCGTTGTTGAGGCACTCGATCGCCTGCTCGACGATGGCCACGTTGCCGCTCATGCGTCCGTCCTGCCTTCCGGTGCGATCAGGCCGCCTCGGCCCGCTTGATCGCATCGTATGCGCGGGGGTTGAGGCGCACCTTCGCCGGGAGCAGCGGCCACGTCCGGCGGACGACCTCGCCCATCACCCGCAGCGCGACCTGGTCGCGGGTCCGCCACTCGAGGCCGAGGATCTCCCGGGCCTTCGGCGGCATCAGGCCGGCACCGAGCCAGCGGTTGAACCGGGACGTCGGCCACTCCAGGACCTTCCAGACCGGGCCGGGGATGCCGGGCGGCGCCGGGATGGACTGCTGGTCCGCGGTCACCGCCCAGCGTGTGGTCGCGTTGTGCTCGAGCTCGTGGTCGAGCATGTGGTGGAAGTAGGCCTCGAAGTCGGCCCAGTTGTCGATCACCGGGCGCTCGGAGAGGCCGTAGCGGCGCCACCACGTGACGCCCTCCTTGACCAACTGGTCCTTCTCCTCGTCGGTCAGCGGAGTCCCGAAGAACTCGTTGATCGCGAGAATGGTCTCGACGAAGGTGACGTGGGTCCACCAGAACGTGTCGGGGCTCAGCGCGGACCAGCAGCGGCCGTGCCCGTCGTCGTCGCCCTTGATCTCGCGGTGGAAGTCGCGCACCTGCGCGCCGGTGTCGTCGGGCCGGTCGTCGTAGACGACGCCGAGGATCGGCGGGATCGACCGGAACAGCCGGTCCCACGGGTTGTCGAAGAAGTTCGACTTCTGCTGCAACGCGGAGTTCACCGCGGGGTGCATGTTCTGCAGCGTGCCGGTGCGCCACAGAAACAGGAGACCGCGGCGGTCGCCGTGGTACTTCCACGTCAGCGAACCGGGACCGAGCGGGGCCCCGACCTTCGCCTCGGACTTCGCTGCGCGGGGTTCGGTGGTCGTCATCGGCGGGCCCTCCTCGTGTGCGCCGCGAAGGTGCCGGTGGCGCTCTCGCGGATCTGACGGACCATTCGGGTCAGGGGGTAGCGCTCGGGGTCCCGCACGTGGAGGCGGACCAGTTCCTCGCCGAGCATCTGATGGATGTGCGCGGCGAGTTCGGGGTCGGCGATCTCGTCCGGCAGTCGGCTGATCAGCAGCGCCTGCACGTGGGCGCGCGCCAGGGCGCGGCCGGCGGCGATGCGCTCGTGGAGCTCGGGTGGCCCGCCCTCGGGCGGGTTGAGCAGGATCGCCCAGCTGCGCGGGGCGCGCTGGACGGCGGCCACGGTCGCGCGCAGCAGCGCCTCGGCCACCTCGACGAAGTCGGCGTCGTCGGGCAACGGCGCGAGGGCCTCCGCCAGGCCGAGCATCGCGGTCGCGGTCTCGCGGTCGACGAGGGCGGAGACGAGACCGGGCAGATGACCGAACTGGGAGTAGATCAGCGTCCGCGTCACGCCGGCCTCGCGGGCGACGCGGTCGATGGTGGCGGCGTAGAACCCCTCGGCGCGAACGACGTCCAGCGTCACGTCGAGCAGCTGCTCCCGACGGTCCGCGGCGGACATCCGACGACGGGTCACGGGCCTCCCTCCCGGCTAACTTACATTTTGTAACTTACTCGACGTTACGAACCGCGGACGACCCCGTCAAGGGCTGGTTCCGGCCACGCTGCGCTGAAACGATTCCCGTATGGAGCTGCTGCGCACCCCGGACGAGTGCTTCGCCGGACTGGTCGGGTTCGACCACGAACCGCGCTACGCGGAGGTCCCCGCCGGGGACGGGCAGGCGTTGCGGATGGCCTGGGTCGAGGCCGGCCCGGCCTCCGGTCCCCCGGTGCTGCTCCTGCACGGCGAGCCGACGTGGTCCTACCTCTACCGCGGGTTGTTCGCGCCGCTGGTCGACGCGGGCCTGCGAGTGATCGCCGTCGACCTCGTCGGGTTCGGCCGATCGGACAAGCCCGCCGCGGTGTCCGACCACACCTACGCCCGTCACGTCGAGTGGACGCGCGCATTGCTGTTCGACGTCCTCGACCTGCGCGACGTGACGCTGGTCGGGCAGGACTGGGGTGGGCTGATCGGGCTGCGCATCGTCGCCGAGCACCCCGACCGGTTCGCCCGGGTCGTCGCGTCCAACACCGGCCTGCCGACCGGCGACCAGGACATGCCGGCGGTCTGGCACCGGTTCCGTGAGTCGGTGCAGTCGGCGCCGTCGCTCGACATCGGGCGGTTCGTCGCGGCCGGGTGCGTGCGCGGCCTCTCCCCCGAGGCCCGCGCCGCCTACGACGCGCCGTTCCCGGAGGAGCGCTTCAAGGCCGGTCCGCGGGCGATGCCGGGCCTCGTGCCCTACCGCCCCGACGACCCGGCATCGGAGGCCAACCGCGCCGCGTGGAAGGTCCTGACGGCGTGGGAGCGCCCGTTCCTGACCGCGTTCTCCGACAGCGACCCCATCACCGGCGCGATGGGCCCGATCCTGCGCCGCGCCGTCCCCGGCGCCACCGGCCTCGACCACCCGACGATCGCCAACGCCGGCCACTTCGTCCAGGAGGACGCCCCCGCCGACCTCGCCGCTGCGGTGCTCACGCTCTTCTGAAGCGCGGCTGCGCCGATCGGCGCTCCAACTGGCTTCGCTAGTCGACGAACGCTGCTTGGAAGAACCCACGGTCCGCCTGAGGGATGAAGACAACCTCGACCGTGTGATCCAGTACGTCGCGGGCGAACCCGACGGCGTCAGCGTGGCCGTACCCCCGCAGAGCGGCGGCGGACATGCGTGCCCAGCCCGCATCGGCATAAAACCCGAACGACTCAGTCGGTGCACCCATCGGAACCCACGACACGGACGGGAACCCGCCGGAGTCGCAGCCTGAATCAGCTGACGCTCGCGACCGCAGCCCAGCCGGAAGCGGTGTGACGGCAACCTCGGTCAGGGCACGAATCTGCTCCGATGCCCTCTCGCTGCAGGCCTGCTGTCCCGACACGTACGTGCCGATTGCCAACGCGCCAACGCTGAGCGCGGCGATTGCGGCGCCCAAGGCTGACCAGCGCACGGTCGCCCGCCGCATCGACAACACTTCCACCCTCACGACGGACAGGATGCCGCCGCTCGGCAACCCCAGGCATCAACCGAACGCACCGCGCTCTGCGACGGACAGCCAGACCTTTTCTGACACAGCGATCATTTCGTCCACCAAGACACATGCGCGGGCGATGCGATGGCCGTCCTCATCAGGACGGAGTAACGCGCGCGAACCTAACCGGATAGCGAGTACGCAGCGCGCCCCCGCGTCGGCCAGGATCGAGGCCTGCGGCTTTCCGGGGGGGAAAAGTGACGCAGCACAACGATCCAGCGGTGTCCGCCGACGTCCTGGTCCGGTTCGCGGACTGGATGGTGCGCGCGGTCGTCGTCGTGGTCCTGCTGTTCGCCTATCTGGCGTGGATGGAGCGCGACCCGATCGCGGCGCTGCCGGCGGGCGGCGTCGTCCTGATCGCGGTCAGCGCCTGGCACCGCGTGACCCAGGCGCCGGAGCCGGAGATGAGCTGCGCCGCCGGGCCGGCGCCGATCTCGATCGCCGACGTCGACCGAATGACCTGTCGGGAGCTGCAGCTGCTCGTCGCGTCGCTCCTGCGCCGTGACGATGTCGGTGGTGTCCACGCCCCGACCTCGCGCGTCGACCTGAGCAGCGAGGTCCTCGGGCACACCTCGACGGGCCGGTCGCTCCTCGTGCGGTGCCACCGCGACGCCCCCCGGCGCCGGGTCGGCGCCACCGCCGTGCACCGGTTCCTCGACGACACCCACGGAGCCCGCGCCACCGACATCCCGGTCCTCGTCACCACCGGCCGGTTCACCCGCTCCGCCCTCGCCCTCGGCGACTCCCGCGGCCTCGTCCTTCTCGACCGCACCCAGCTCGCCGCCTGGCTGACCGGCCGGCCCACTCGGCTCTCACCGCACCTCGCGGTCTGATTCGCCTGCACGGGAGGTGTCATCTCCAGCGCATCGCGGTCCTGGAAACAGACAAACCCGCCCGAAATGTGGCTCTTCCGGCCCTAGGTGATTTAGCGGGCGATCCCCCTTCGGGACGGTCGGCCAACTGGCGTTCGTCGCGCTCAGCCGCCGAGTAGGCATCGGCTGACGCGAAGGTCGACGCCAGAGCTTCGCGCCAGGCGAGCAGGTCGGTCTCCAGGGTGGCCCAGGTGATGTCGCGGTCGATGTGGTCGTACTGGTGGATCAGCCAGTTGCGGTTGGCGACCGCGTCGCGCCAGCGCACTCCTTCGGGGCTGGCGATGTTGGCGCGGTCAAGCCGGTTTGCCGCCTCGCCGAGCTTCATCATCAACGAGTCACCGGCCTCCTGCCGGAGCTCGTCGGCGTCGTAGGCCGCCCGCCCGCCCTCGACGATCATCTGCGCCCTGTCCAGCCAGTCGCGCACATGGAGGAACTCCTTGGCCGTCCGACGATCCATTACAACCGGACTGCCTCGCGCCGGACGTCATCGTCGATTCTCGGCTTCAGTCCGCCGTAACTGACGAGGTCGACACTGCGGCCGAGAATCTGCTCGAACGTCTCCTGCAGGTCGCGCATCGCGCTGATCGAGGTGCCGCGCGGCGGCTTGACCAGCAGGTCGATGTCCGAATCCGCTCGCGCACTCTTACGCGCGACAGATCCGAACACCGCGAGGTCGCGGAAACCTCGGCTCTCGGCGAGCTCCCGGAGGATGGGTGACGCCGCATCGAGCAGCGTCTGCGGGTGCACCGTCCGCAGATCCGGTGCTGCCTTGTACTGCTGACTGACCGCCGACTGGCTGATCCCGAGCGCGGCCGCTATCTCGCGCTGACTCATGCCGGTAGCGGCCATCGCGCGGAGCGCCAGCACGCGCCGGAGCCGCGCCAGGTCTTCGTCGCGACGGGCGAGCCGGTACTCGGCCAGGAACTGCATAAGGTTACCTTATCACCAGGGCCGCCTAGGGCCCCGCTGCGGATACCGACGTCCGACGTACCCGCACCGCGGACTCTGCGGCCCATGCACTGGAGATGTCATCTCCAGTGCATCCCGGTCTCAGAAACAGACGAACCCCCTGCCGAAGCAGGGGGTTCGCTCGCTGTAGCCCCGACGGGATTCGAACCCGCGCTACCGCCTTGAGAGGGCGGCGTGCTAGGCCGCTACACAACGGGGCCAGGTGGTGCTCACGGCTTGCGCCGCGTGGTGCGCACGGGACCTTACCGGAGGGTTGTTCCGGATCGGAAATCCGCACTGCGCTGGGGTACCAGGACTCGAACCTAGACTAGCTGAACCAGAATCAGCCGGGCTGCCAATTACCCCATACCCCATGGGTGGTGGCTCGCCGATCGGGCTCGCGCACCGAGGGTCGATGATACCGGGTCCGCGCCCGTGGTCAGGACAGGGCGGCCAGTCCGGCACGGAGGCGGGCCAGGGTCGCGTCGCGACCGAGGAGCTCCATCGACTCGAACAGCGGCGGAGACACCTTCCGGCCGGTCAGGGCGACCCGCAGGGCCCCGAACGCGACCTTGGGCTTCAGGCCCAGTCCGTCGATCAGCGCCGCACGCAGGGCGGACTCGATGTCGGCGGCCGCGAAGCCACCCAGCCCCTCCAGCGCGTCGATGCCGGCCTTGAGGACGGCCTCGGACTCCGGCCCCCGCATCGAGGCGGCGGCGTCGGGGTCGATCGTGACCTCGGACACGAACAGGTACCGGAGCATGTCGACGGCCTGCCCCAGCGTGACCAACCGCTCCTGGATCAGCGGCACGGCGGCGGCCAGCATCTCCAGCTCCGCGGGCGTCGCCGGGTCCGCGATCACTCCGGCCGCCGCGAGGAACGGGGCGACGCGGTTCGCCAGCTCGGCCGTGTCGAGGCGGCGGATCCAGGCGGCGTTGATCGAGTCGAGCTTCTTCGGGTCGAAGCGCGCCGGGCTGGTGTTGACCCGGTCGAGGGTGAACGCCTGCGCGAGCTCCTCGAGGGAGAACTCCTCGCGGTCGTCGCCGAGGGACCAGCCGAGCAACGCCAGGTAGTTGCACATCGCCTCGGGCAGGTAGCCGTCGGCGCGGAACTGACCGATCGTCACGGCGCCGTGCCGCTTCGAGAGCTTCGAGTTGTCGTTGCCCATGACGAACGGCAGGTGCGCGAAGGTCGGGATCTCGTCGTCGGCCACGCCCATCGCGCGGTACACGGCGATCTGACGCGGGGTCGAGGACAGCAGATCCTCACCGCGGACCACGTGCGTGATCTTCATCAGCACGTCGTCGACCGCGACCGCGAGCGTGTACAGCGGCGACCCGTCGGCCCGCACCAGGACGAAGTCCGGCACGGTGCTGTTCTCGAAGGTGACCTCGCCGCGGATCAGGTCCGTGAACGTGGTGGTCCCCGCCGGCATCCGGAGCCGGATGACCGGCTTGCGGCCCTCCGCCTCGTAGGCGGCGCGCTGCTCGGGAGTGAGGTCGCGGCTGTGCCCGTCGTAGCCGATCGGTTCGTTGGCGGCCTTCTGGCGCGCGACCCGCGCCTCGGCCTCCTCGGGGCTCTCGTAGCAGTAGTAGGCGTGCCCGGAGTCGAGGAAGCGCTGGGCCCACTCGCGGTAGATCTCCAGGCGCTGCGACTGCTGGTACGGCGCGTGGGGGCCGCCGACCTCGGGGCCCTCGTCCCAGCTCAGGCCGAGCCACCGCATCGACTCCACCGCCGCGGCGATGTACTCCGGCGTGACGCGGCTCTGATCGGTGTCCTCGATCCGGAACACGAACGTGCCGCCGGTGTGCCGGGCGTACGCCCAGTCGTAGAGCGCCGTGCGGATGTTGCCCACGTGCAGGTCACCGCTCGGGGACGGGGCGAACCGGACCCGCACGTTGCTGTTCGCGCTCATCGCGCCACCACCGAGTTCGTCAGGGTGCCGATGCCCTCCACCGTCACCGCCACCGCGTCGCCAGGCTTCATCGGGCCCACGCCGGCGGGGGTCCCGGTCAGGATCACGTCGCCGGGCAGCAGCGTCATGACCGACGTGATGTAGGCGACGAGGTCGGGGACCTTGTGCACCATCTGCGAGGTCCGCCCGGCCTGCTTCAGCTCGCCGTTCAGGGTCGTCGTCACCGCGAGGTCGCCGACGTCGAGGTCGGTCTCGATCCACGGGCCGAGCGGGCAGAAGGTGTCGAAGCCCTTCGCGCGCGTCCACTGGTCGTCGCTGCGCTGCAGATCCCGCGCCGTGACGTCGTTGCCGACGGTGTAGCCGAAGATCACCTCGGGCACCCGCTCGACCGGGACGTCCCGGCACAGCCTCCCGATGACGATCGCGAGTTCGCCCTCGTAGTGCACCTCGGTCGACTGCGACGGGTACCCGATCGCGTCGCCGGGCGAGACCACCGTGGTGTTCGGCTTGAGGAACAGCAGCGGCTCGGCCGGCACGTCGTTGCCGAGCTCGGCCGCGTGGTCGGCGTAGTTCCGCCCGATCCCGACGACCTTGCTCCGCGGGATGACCGGCGCCAGCAGCTTCACCTCGCCGAGCGGCACGTGCTGTCCCGTCGGCTTGACCGGCGTGTACAGCGGGTCGCCCTCGACGACGGCCACGACCTCGGCGCCGGGGTCGCCCTCGATCACGCCGAAGTGCTGGGAATTCTCATAGGTGAAACGGGCGATTCGCACCCAGGGAGGCTACCCGCGGGGACCTCGACCTCGTCGGGCGCGTGTCGATGACGCGCCCCGCTCACCGGAAGGCGGCGCGCACGAAATCCGTCCACATCGCGACCTGGCTGTCGCCGTGCCCGACCCGGCCGTCGGCCTCCCACCGCGCCAGCCCGATGCTCATGTGCACGTTCGACCAGGTGTGCCACGGCGCGGCCGCGCGCAGCTGACCGTGCAGCACGTGCTCGGCGCCGGTCTCGTCGACCGCGACGACCCGGTGCGCCGCCTGCCGCCGCGCGCCGATGTCCCACTCGGTCTCGATGCGCGCCTCGGTCACGGTCAGCAGGCGCCCGTCCCGCCACACCCAGCCGCGGTTCATGGCCTGCGCCCGGGCCGGGTCCTCGGGGAAGACGTCACGCCAGTGGGCGGTCTGCGGGTCCTGCAGGCCGGTGACGTGGACGGCGTAGTCGTCGCCGAAGACCGCGACCAGCCAGTGAATCGCGGACGCACCCGCCGGGTCCTCGGTGCGCGCCTCGCCCCAGGAGCGGTCGCGCACCGCGTAGGAGTTCACCTCGAACTCCTCGCCGCGCAGGCGCAGCGTCCCGGTCGAGCGCATGACCTGGTCGAAGTGCCGGTTCGACGGCAGCATCGCCGGCGGCATGATCGCCGTCTGCGTGACGTCGAAACTGTTGCCGCGGGCCGGGTCGTCGTAGGTCATCCGGATCGACTGCAGCGGCTCGAGCACCTGGTACCGGTAGCCGTTGGGCAGGGTGACGTCGGTCAGGTCGCCGCCGTCGTCGGTGATCGCGGTGTCGGGAACGAAGTCGCGCATGTCGAACAGGTCGGCCTCGAGCTGGGTGCGCACGAAGCCGCGCCAGCACCAGGCGCCGCCGCTCATCAGGTGCAGGTTCGGGTGCAGCCAGATGTAGTTCAGGCAGTGGATGTCCGCCTCGGGGACGTGAAACCCGGCGAAGACCGTCTCCACGAGTGCGGGGTCGGGGTTCTCCGCGAGGGCGGCGCGGTGCATCCCGTCGTCGTGCGGCTGCGCGTCGCCGAAGCTGTCGGCGACCTGCGCGTTCATGAAGTACGACGTGTTACTACTCATGCGAGCAGCCCTTCCGCGCTCGGGACGGCGACAACGGCGTCCGGCCATCATCGCCCACCGAGGTCCGCCTACCGTGGGACTGTGCCGGACGTCCTGCTGAGCCCCGCCGAGTGGCGGGCGTGTGCCGCGGCCCACGAGGCCCGGGTCGCGCCGTGGGTCGACCCGCACCTCGACCGGGCCCGGCGCCACGAGAAGCACCCCGTGCTGGACTTCCTCTTCACCTACTACAACCACTCCCCCGGGGCGCTGCGCCGCTGGCACCCCGGCGCCGGCGTCGTGCTCGCCGGGGACCCGCCGCACCGGCGGTGGAGCGGCTACATCGAGGCCGACGGCGGGGTGACCGCGGACCTGACTCTCACCGGCACGCGGGCTCGTATCGCCCGGGACACGCTCACGCTGCTGGAGGCCACCGCCGCGCGGCGGCCGGTCTTCGGCTGCCACGGCATGCACGAGTGGGCGATGGTCTACCGACTCTCCCCGGACGAGGTCCGGCACTCGGCCGTGCCGCTGCGACTGCCGTCGGCCGAGGTCGACGCCGTCGTGGAGTCCGCGCCGCTGCGCTGCACCCACTTCGACGCGTTCCGGTTCTTCACCGACCCGGCCCGGCCGCTGAACCTGCTCACCCCCACCCGGGCCGCGATGCCCGACCTGGAGCAGGGCGGCTGCCTGCACACCAACATGGACCTCTACAAACACGCGTACCGGCTCAGCCCGCTGGTGCCGTCCGAGCTCGTCGCCGACTGCTTCGCCCTCGCCCGCGAGATCCGCGCGGTCGACATGCGGGCCTCCCCGTACGAGCTCGCCGACCTCGGCTACGCTCCGATCCCGATCGAGACCATCGAGGGACGCCGCCAGTACGTCGAGCTCCAACGCGACTTCGCCGACCGCGCCGCCGTCCTGCGGGGACGGCTCATCGAGGCCATTCGTCCGGTGGTGGACGCGGTCCGGCCCGCCGGGACCGGTGCCCGATAGGATCACCCCACCCGCCGCACCAGCCACGCCGCACACCCGCACGCGACCCTTCGGTGGCGCGTGAAAAACACCGAACGGATCTCGCGTAGATGGCCAAGGAAGTCGTCCCCTTCACCGTCACGTGTTCGGGTGGCGAGGAGGCCAACGGCATCGCCAACATCATGCAGGCGTTGCTCGCGCAGAACTTTGCGAACAAGCCGCACCTGGTCAAGACGGCCCGGAAGATGCGGCACCCCGTGACGATCGTGAACACCGACACCGAGACCGAGTGCACGCTCGACTTCGCGAGCAACGGGATCACGATCTACAACGGGATCGTCGGCGAGCCCAACATCGCGGTCTACGCGAGCTCGGACCAGCTGCTCCAGCTGTCCCAGATGAAGGTGAAGGCCGGCGGCAAGCTCCCCGTCGGGCTGCTCTCCCCCCGCAGCCCCGTCCTGCGCCAGCTGATCGCACGCCAGATCATCATCAAGGGCCTGTTCTCGCACTACTTCGCGTCGATGCGGACCCTCGCGCTCATCTCCCTCGCCGACTGAGCGCCCGACAGGCGCTTGCGTCCGAAGATGTGGTCGCTATGGCAGCCACATCTTCGGACGTCCGCGGTCGCGCTCAGTCGAGCGGGAGCCCGGCGGTGCGGAGCAGGCCGTAGGTGACGCCGTCGGCGAGGGCCTGCCAGGAGGCCTCGATGATGTTCTCGTGGACGCCGACGGTGTCCCACTCGGTCTCGCCGTCGCTGGTCTCGACGAGGACGCGGACGACCGCGCCGGTGCCGTGGGCACCTTCGAGAATGCGGACCTTGAAGTCGACGAGCTCAAGGCGGGCGAGGTCCGGGTAGACCTGCTCGAGGCCCTGGCGCAGCGCGCGGTCGAGCGCGTTGACCGGACCGTTCCCCTCGCCGGTGGCGACGAAGCGCTTGCCGGAGGCGTGGAGCTTCACGGTCGCCTCGGTGCGGACCTCGCCGGTCGCGTCGCGGTCGACGATGACGCGCCAGGACTCCAGCTCGAAGACGCGGCTGTTCTCCGGCTCCAGCTCCTCGCGGATCAGCAGGTCGAACGAACCGTCGGCGGCCTCGAACGAGTAGCCGCGGGCCTCGAGGGTCTTCACCTTCTCGACCACGTTCGCCAGGGCGGTGGGGTTCGTGGCGAGGTCGTGGCCCAGCTCCTTGCCCTTGAGCTCGACGCTCGCGCGGCCGGCCATCTCCGAGATCAGCATGCGCATGTCGTTGCCGACCAGGGTCGGGTCGATGTGCTGGTACAGGTCCGGGTCGACCTTGATCGCCGAGGCGTGCAGACCGGCCTTGTGCGCGAACGCGCTCATGCCGACGTACGGCAGGTGGTGACGCGGCGTCATGTTCGCGATCTCCGCGATCGCGTGGCTGACGCGGGAGAGCTCCTTGAGCTTGCCGGGGGGCAGGCACTGGATGCCGAGTTTGAGCTCGAGGTTCGCCACGACCGTCGCCAGGTTCGCGTTGCCGGTCCGCTCGCCGTAGCCGTTGGCGACGCACTGCACGTGCGTCACGCCGGCCTCGACGGCGGCGATGGTGTTGGCGACCGCGCACCCGGTGTCGTCCTGGCAGTGGATGCCGAGACGCGCGCCGGTCGCGGCGAGGACCTCGCTGACGACGCGGTTGACCTGCGACGGCAGCATGCCGCCGTTGGTGTCGCAGAGCACGACGACGTCGGCACCGGCGGCCGCGGCGGTGCGGACGACCTCGACCGCGTAGATCGGGTCCAGGTGGTAGCCGTCGAAGAAGTGCTCACAGTCCACGAACACGCGACGGCCTTCTGCACGGAGGAAGGTGACGGTGTCCGTGATCATCTCCAGGTTCTCCGCGAGGGTGGTGCGGAGTGCCCTTTCGACGTGGCCGACGTGGCTCTTCGCGACCAGGCAGATCGTGCCGGCCCCGGAGTCACGGAGCGCGAGGACCTGTAGGTCCTCCGACGCTCTGCTCTCGGCCTTGCGGGTGGACCCGAAGGCCACCAGCTGTGCGTGACGCAGATTCAGTTCGGTCTGTGCGCGGGCGAAGAACTCGGTGTCCTTCGGCAGCGCACCCGGCCAGCCGCCCTCGATGAAGCCGACGCCGAGGTCGTCGAGGTGCTTGGCGATGGCGAGCTTGTCCGCCACCGTCAGCGCCATGCCCTCGCCCTGCGCGCCGTCGCGCAGAGTCGTGTCGTAGACGTGGAACGCGTCCGAGAGACCGTTCTGCTGGGTCGTCACGAGGTGCCGTCCTTCATCAATCGCCGTGCTGCGGGTGGTGCCGGACAAACAAAAAACCCCTCGTCAGCAGACGAGAGGTTTGCGCATCGACGTGGTGCCGTGTCGATGCGCCTATCCAATAATCAGGGCCTGTGCCACGGGGTCAGTGTGACACAGGCCCTGGATCGGAGCCAAACGCGCACGTCAGGCCGCGGTTGCACGGCCCTTCGAGGTCACCGCGGCGGTGCCCGACTTCGAAACCGTCACCTTGGTCGTCTTCTTGCCGGCCTTCGTGTACTTGTGCTTGCCGGTGACCTTGTAGGTGCCCTTGCCGGTGCGGACGACCTTGCCCGTGCTGGTGGTGCCGTCGCCCCACGTGATCGTGACCTTGTAGTTCGCCGCGGGCAGGTCGGCGCGGTCGGTGAAGGTCGCGACCGTGTAGGTCTTCGACTTGCCCTTCTTGGCCTTGAACGTCTTGGCCGTGATGGAGATCGCGGACGAGGCCGTCGGCGGCTTGGCCGCGCCGTTGGTGACGAACGAGACCGGGCCGTTGCTGGTCGTGGTGCCCGCGCTGTTCGTCGCCTGGATCGCGCAGACGTACTTCGTGCCCGCGCTCAGCCCGGTGAGCGGGACCGACACCGTCACCGGCGCCGTCCCGGAGCCCGCGAACGCTCCGCCGGCCGTCCACGCGCCGCCGGTGCAGGACGCGGTCGCCGCGGTCGCGGCGCCGTTCGGCGTGACCGACCCGGTCAGCGTCGCGGAGTCACTGGTCACCCCGGCAGCGGCCGTCGGGCCGACGGTCGGGACACCCGCGTCCGGGGCGGGGGTCGGGTCCGGCGTCGGCGACGGCGTGACCGTCGGGGTCGGCTCGGGCTCGCCCGCGCCCGTGGTCGTGAAGACCGCCGGCGAACTCGTCTCGGTCGTGCCCGCGCTGTTCGTGGCCGTGAGCCCGCAGGTGTACTGCGTGCCCGGCTTCAGCTCGGTCAGGTCCGCGCTCGCCAGCGCGGTGGTGTTCCCCGACGCCGGGCCGGTCGCCGTCCACTTGTACGTGCCGCCGGTGCAGGTGACGCCGAGAGTCGTCGCCCCGCCGCCGGGGTTCACCGGCGCGCTCAGCGTCGCCGTGGTGTCAGTGACGTCGGTCGCGGTCGTGTCACCGACGGTCGGGGCCGTGACCTCCGGGCCCGGCTCGGTGGACTCCAGCGTCGTGAACGCGACGTCCGCGCTCTTCGTCGCGCCCGCGCTGTTCTCCGCGGTGAGCGTGCAGGAGTAGTCGGTCTCCGCGGTTAGCGAGGTCAGCGAGGCGGTGACCGTGCTGGCCGTGCCGCCCGCCGCCAGGCCGTTCGCGGTCCAGGCGTAGGAACCGCCGGTGCACGCCACCGAGATCGACGTCTTCGCGCCGTTCGGGTTGACCTTCGCTGTCAGCTTCGCCGTCGTCGCGGTGACGTCCTTCGCCGCCGGGTTCTCGATCGCGGGCTTGGACGCCGTCGCGGTCGCTCCCGCCCCGGTCGCACCCAGCACGCCCGTTGTTCCCGCCACCAGGGCGGCCGCCCCGGCCCACACCAGCGCGCGCCGTACTCGCCCGAACTCCATGCCCACGTCCCCGTCCTGCTCCACCGACACCGGCGCGGGGGCCGGTGTTCTCTCCGGCCCCCGCGACACTCGGTGGTTATTACTTCACAATCCGGGGATTTTGGGCACCCCGCCACGCGGCCGTTCAGGGGAACGGCAGGTGGCGGTAATCGCTCAGACGACCTTGTGCAGCCAGCCGTGCTTGTCCTCGGCGTGACCGTGCTGGATCGCGAGGAGCGCGTTGCGGATCTTGCTCGTGACCGGGCCGGGCTCGCCGTCGCCCATCGCGAGCTCGCCGCCCCGCCACGCGAGCTTCCCGACGGGCGTGACGACCGCCGCGGTCCCGCAGGCGAAGACCTCGACGATCTCGCCGGAGCTCACGCCGTTGCGCCAGTCGTCGATCGCGATGCGGTTCTCGGTGACCTGGTGCCCGAGGTCCGCGGCGAGGGTGAGAATCGAGTCGCGGGTGACGCCCTCGAGGATCGAACCGGTCAGCGTCGGGGTCTCGATGTGCCCGTCGGCGTGGACGAAGTACAGGTTCATCCCGCCGAGTTCCTCGACCCACTTGCGCTCGACGGCGTCGAGGAAGACGACCTGGTCGCAGCCGTTCTCGATCGCCTCCTGCTGCGCGACGAGGCTGGCCGCGTAGTTGCCGGCGCACTTGGCCGCGCCGGTCCCGCCGAGGGCGGCGCGGGTGTACTCCTCGGAGATCCAGATCGAGACGGGCTTGAGGCCCTTCGCGAAGTACGCGCCCGCCGGGGACGCGATCACGTAGAAGCTGACGTGCGAGGCCGGCTTCACCCCGAGGAACACCTCGGAGGCGAACATGAACGGCCGCAGGTACAGGCTCTGCTCGGCGCGGGTCGGCACCCACGCGGCGTCGGTGCGGACCAGCAGGTCGATCGCGTCGACGAAGATCTGCGTCGGCAGCTCCGGCAGCGCGAGCCGCTTGGCGGAGCGCTGGAAACGTGCCGCGTTCTGCTCCGGCCGGAACGTGACGATCGAACCGTCCTCGTGGCGGTAGGCCTTGAGGCCCTCGAAGATCGACTGCGCGTAGTGGATGACGGCGGTGGCCGGGTCCATCGAGATCGGCCCGTACGGACGCAGGCTCGCGTCGTGCCAGCCCTGCTGCGGCGTCCAGGTCACCGAGACCAGATGGTCGGTGAAGTACTTGCCGAAGCCCGGGTCGGCCAGGATCTCGGCCCGCCGCGCCTCGGGCGCGGGAGCGGGGTTCGGCGTGATGTGAAAGTCGAGTCCCACCGTCGTCATGGGCGGAACGCTACCTGCCGGGCCTGAGCCCGGGGCAGAGTCGAGCCCAGTTGCGGGGGTCGTGCGCAAAGTCCTTGCAGTGGGGGTGGCAGAAGACATGTCGGCCTCCTTCGGCCGTCGTCGGAGTAGGGGGCTGCGCGACGGCCTCGGAGGACCGCCTAGCCGGCTACTCGGGCGGCGATCGCGTCGCCGATCTGGGCGGTGCTGCGCGCGGCCGAGCCCCGCTCGGCCAGGTCGGCCTCGACGGCGGCGGTGATCTTCGCGGCCGCCTCGGCGTGACCGAGGTGCTCGAGCATCAGCGCGACGGACAGGATCGTCGCGGTCGGGTCCGCCTTGCCCTGGCCGGCGATGTCGGGGGCCGAGCCGTGCACGGGCTCGAACATCGACGGGTTGGTCCGCGAGACGTCGAGGTTGCCGCTCGCGGCCAGGCCGATGCCGCCGGTGACCGCCGCGGCGAGGTCGGTGAGGATGTCACCGAACAGGTTGTCGGTGACGATCACGTCGAAGCGGCCAGGGTTCGTGACCAGAAAGATCGTCGCGGCGTCGACGTGCAGGTAGTCCCGCTCGACGTCGGGGAACTCGGGCGCGACCTCGCGGACGATCCGCTGCCACAGACCACCCGCGTGGACCAGGACGTTGTCCTTGTGCACCAGCGTGAGCTTCTTGCGCGGGCGGGCCTGGGCGCGGGCGAAGGCGTCGCGGACGACGCGCTCGATGCCGAACGCGGTGTTGAGGCTGACCTCGGTCGCGACCTCGTGCGGCGTGCCGGTCCGCAGTGAGCCGCCGTTGCCGACGTACGGGCCCTCGGTGCCCTCGCGGACCACGACGAAGTCGATGCTCGGGTCGCCGGCCAGCGGGCTGACGTAGCCCGGGTACAGCTTCGACGGGCGCAGGTTGACGTGGTGGTCGAGCGCGAAGCGCATCTTGAGCAGCAGGCCCCGCTCGAGGACGCCGGACGGAACCGACGGGTCACCGACCGCGCCGAGCAGGATCGCGTCGGCGCCGCGGATCTCCTCCAGCACCGAGTCCGGCAGCGTCTCCCCCGTCGCGTGCCAGCGCCGGGCGCCGAGGTCGTACTCGTGGGCCTCGATCTTCACGTCGCTCAGCGCCGCGTCGAGAACCTTGCGGCCCTCGGTCACCACCTCGGTGCCGATGCCGTCGCCCGGGATGACTGCGAGTTTCAGGCTGCTCATGGCGGCAGTTTAAGCCGCCGTCTCACACCTCGGCCCACCGATATCACTATGTGGACATCGGTGGGCCGATTCGTGTCTGCGGGATGCAGCTCAGGTCAACTCAGGTGAGGTCGACGGCGCGGGCCCAGTCGGCGGCGATCGCCGTCTGCAGCTCGCTGAGGGCGTCCGCGGGGATCGCGGTGTCCACGGTCAGCGCGACCAGCGCCTGACCACCCTTGGCGTCACGGGCGACCTGCATGCCGGCGATGTTCACGCCCGCCTCACCGAGGATGCGGCCGACGGTGCCGACGACCCCCGGGCGGTCGGTGTAGCGGAAGAACGCGAGGTGGTCGGCGAGCTCGACGTCGACCTCGTAGCCGTCGATCTCGACGATCTTCTCGACCATGCGGCGGGCGCCGGACAGCGTGCCGGACACCGAGACGACCTCACCGGTCGCCATCGTGCCGCGGGCGGTGACGAGGTTGCGGTAGCGCGGGCTCTCCGGGCTCGTCGTCAGGTGCACCTCGACGTTGCGCTCCTGCGCGAACAGCGGGGCGTTGACGTAGGAGACCGACGCCTCCTCGGCGATGTCGGTGAACACGCCCTTGAGCGTCGCGAGCTCCATCACCTTCACGTCGTGCTTGGTGATCTCGCCGCGGACCTCGACGTCGAGCCGGTCCGCGACCCCGCCCGCGAGGGCGGTGAAGATACGGCCGAGCTTCTCGCACAGCGGCAGACCCGGCTTGACGTCCTCGGCGATGGTGCCGCCCTGGACGTTGACCGCGTCCGGCACGAGCTCGCCGGCCAGCGCGAGGCGGACCGACTTGGCGACGGCGATGCCGGCCTTCTCCTGGGCCTCGTCGGTGCTCGCCCCGAGGTGCGGCAGGGCAACGACGTTGTCCAGTTCGAACATCGGCGAGTCGGTGCACGGCTCCTTGGCGTAGACGTCGAGGCCGGCGCCGGCGACCCGGCCCTCCTTGAGCGCTGCGTAGAGCGCGTCCTCGTCGACGATCCCGCCGCGGGCGGCGTTGATGATGTGCACGCTCGGCTTGACCAGGCGCAGCTGCTCCTCGCCGATCAGGCCCGCGGTCTCCGGGGTCTTCGGCAGGTGCACGGTGATGAAGTCCGACTCGCGCAGCAGCTCGTCCAGGCTGACGAGGCGGACACCCAGCTGCGTCGCGCGGGCGGCCGGCACGTACGGGTCGTAGGCGATGAGCTCGACCTCGAAGGCGGCGAGACGCTGCGCGACCAGGGCACCGATACGGCCGAGGCCGACGACGCCGACGGTCTTCTCGGCGAGCTCGACGCCGGTGAACTTCGAGCGCTTCCACTGCCCCTGCTTGAGCGAGGCGTGGGCTGGCGAGACGTGGCGGGCGCTGGCCAGCAGCAGGGCGACCGCGAGCTCGGCGGCGGAGGTGATGTTGGAGGTCGGAGCGTTGACCACCATGACGCCGGCCTTGGTGGCCGCGGCGACGTCGACGTTGTCGAGGCCGACACCCGCGCGGGCGACGACGCGCAGCTTCTTCGCGGCGGCCAGCGCCTCGGCGTCCACCTTCGTGGCGGAGCGGATCAGGATGGCGTCGACGTCGGCGATCGCGGGGAGCAGCTCCTCGCGGTTCGCGCCGTCGCAGTGCCGGATCTCGAAATCGGGGCCGAGCGCCTCAACGGTGGCGGGCGACAGTTCCTCGGCGATCAGGACCACAGGCTTGGTCACAGGAGGATCCTCACGGAATCAGAAGGCGGGGGCTGGAGAGGAACACCACACTGTGCCCGCAACATGAGTGTAACGAACGCGAACGGCCCCCCGGACCGGGCCGGGGGGCCGTTCGCGTGAGAGGTGAGGTCAGCCGGAGATCCAGCTCATCAGCGGACGGAGCTTGGCGCCGGTCTGCTCGATGGGGTGGTTCTGGCCCTCGTCGACGTACTTCTTGTAGTTCGGGAGACCGGCGTCGTACTCGGCCATCCAGTTCTTCGCGAAGGTGCCGTCCTGGATCTCGCCGAGGATCTTCTTCATCTCGGCCTTGGTCTGCTCGGTGATGATCCGCGGGCCGGAGACGTAGTCGCCCCACTCGGCGGTCTCGGAGATCGACCAGCGCATCTTGGAGATGCCGCCCTCGTACATCAGGTCGACGATGAGCTTCACCTCGTGGAGGCACTCGAAGTACGCGACCTCGGGCTGGTAGCCCGCCTCGATCAGGGTCTCGAAGCCGGCCATGATCAGGTGGCTCAGACCGCCGCAGAGGACGACCTGCTCACCGAACAGGTCGGTCTCGGTCTCCTCGGTGAAGGTGGTCTTGATGATGCCGGCGCGCGTGCCGCCGATGCCCTTCGCGTAGGACTTCACCAGGTCCCAGGCCTTGCCGGTCGCGTCCTGCTCGACGGCGATGATGCAGGGAACGCCCTTGCCCTCCTGGAACTGACGACGCACCAGGTGGCCCGGGCCCTTCGGCGCGACCATGCAGACGTCGACGCCGGCCGGCGGGGTGATGAGGCCGTAGCGGATGTTGAGGCCGTGGCCGAAGAACAGCGCGTCGCCGTCCTTGAGGTTCGCCTCGACGGACTCGGCGTACAGCTTCCGCTGCACGGGGTCCGGCGCGAGGATCATGATCACGTCCGCCTCGGCGGCCGCCTCGGCCGGAGTGACGACCCGCAGGCCCTCCTCCTCCGCCTTGGCGCGGCTCTTCGAGCCCTCGGGCAGGCCGACGCGGACGTCGACCCCCGAGTCACGCAGCGACAGCGCGTGCGCGTGGCCCTGGCTGCCGTACCCGAGCACCGCGACCTTGCGGCCCTGGATCACCGACAGGTCGGCGTCGTCGTCGTAGAACATCTCTGCCACGTGGAACTCCTCATGTCGTTACGTCCGAAGATTCGGCTGCTATAGCGACCGCTTCTTCGGACGCTACGGGGTGGGCGAAAAGGCTAGGCGCTGCGCTCGACGGGGCGGAGGCTGCGGTCGGTGATGGAGCGGGGGCCGCGACCGATCGCGACCATGCCGGACTGCACGAGCTCCTTGACCCCGAAGGGTTCGAGCATCCGCAACAGGGCGGCGAGCTTGTCGGCGCTGCCGGTGGCCTCGATCGTGACGGCGTCGCTGGAGACGTCGATGACCTTGGCGCGGAACAGCTGCACGACCTCCAGGACGTGCGAGCGGCTCTCGAGGTCGGCCTTCACCTTGACCAGCACCAGCTCACGCTGGACGGAGCTCGACGGCTCGAGCTCCACGATCTTGATGACGTTGACCAGCTTGTTCAGCTGCTTCGTCACCTGCTCCAGCGGGTTGTCCTCGACGTTGACCGCAATCGTCATCCGGGAGATCTCCGGGTGCTCGGTCGGGCCGACGGCGAGAGAGTCGATGTTGAAGCCCCGGCGCGAGAACAGCGACGCGATGCGCGCGAGCACACCGGGCTTGTTCTCGACCAGGACCGAGAGGGTGTGAACGCTCATCAGCTTTCCTCTTCCTCGCTGCGGTCCCAGGACGGGGCCAGGTCACGCGCGTACTTGATGTCGTCGTTGGAGGTGCCGGCGGCGACCATCGGCCACACCATGGCGTCGGCGTGGACGACGAAGTCGATCACGACGGGAACGTCATTGATCTCCATCGCCTTGCGGATCGTGGCGTCGACGTCCTCCGCCTTCTCGCACCGCAGACCCACGCAGCCGTAGGCGTCGGCGAGCTTGACGAAGTCGGGGATCCGCTTGGACTGCAGGTCGGTGTTCGAGTAGCGGCCCTCGTAGAACAGGGTCTGCCACTGGCGCACCATGCCGAGGTTGCCGTTGTTGATGACGGCCACCTTGATCGGGATGCCGTTGATGGCGCAGGTGGCCAGCTCCTGGTTGGTCATCTGGAAGCAGCCGTCGCCGTCGATCGCCCACACGACCTTGTCCGGCGCGCCGGCCTTGGCGCCCATCGCCGCCGGGACCGAATAGCCCATCGTCCCGAGGCCACCGGAATTCAGCCACGTCCCCGGCTTCTCGTACTTCACGAACTGCGCGGCCCACATCTGGTGCTGGCCGACGCCCGCGACGTACAGCGCGTCCGGGCCGGCGATCTCGCCGATCCGCTCGGTGACGTACTGCGGCGACAGGCCACCGTCCTCCGGGACGTCGTAGCCCAGCGGGTAGCGGGCCCGCAGGTCGAAGGTCATCTCGCGCCAGGCGGCGTAGTCGCCCTTGCGGCCGGCGTCGTGCTCGGCCTGCAGCGCCACGACGAGGTCGGCGATCACCTCACGTGCGTCACCCACGATCGGGACGTCCGCGTGGCGGTTCTTCCCGATCTCGGCCGGGTCGATGTCGGCGTGGATGACCTTCGCCTCGGGGGCGAAGGACGGCAGGTGACCGGTGACGCGGTCGTCGAACCGCGCGCCGAGGCAGACCAGCAGGTCCGACTTCTGCAGCGCACCGACGGCGGCGACGGTGCCGTGCATGCCCGGCATTCCCAGGTGCAGCTCGTGGCTGTCCGGGAACGCGCCGCGCGCCATCAGGGTGGTGACGACCGGGATGCCGGTCAGTTCGGCGAGCACCTTGAGCTCGGCCGCGGCCCCGGCCTTGATGACACCGCCGCCGACGTAGAGCACCGGCTTGCGGGACTCCACCATCAGCTTCGCCGCCTCGCGCACCTGCTTGGCGTGGGGACGGGTCACCGGCCGGTAGCCCGGCAGGTCGAGGGTCTCGGGCCAGGTGAAGGAGGTCATCGCCTGCAGCGCGTCCTTGGACACGTCGACGAGGACGGGGCCCGGCCGGCCGGTCGAGGCGATGTGGAAGGCCTCGGCGATCGCGCGCGGGATCTCGGCGGGGTCCGTCACCAGGTAGTTGTGCTTGGTGATCGGCATCGTGATGCCGCGGATGTCCGCCTCCTGGAAGGCGTCGCTGCCGATCGCGCTCGAGGGCACCTGGCCCGTCACGGCCACGATCGGCACCGAGTCCATGTAGGCGTCGGCGATCGCCGTGACCAGGTTCGTCGCGCCCGGGCCCGAGGTCGCCATGCAGACGCCGACCTTGCCGGTCGCCATCGCGTAGCCCTGGGCCGCGTGGCCCGCGCCCTGCTCGTGGCGCACGAGCACGTGCGTGACGTACTGCGAGTCGAACAGCGGGTCGTACGCGGGAAGGATCGCCCCGCCCGGGATGCCGAAGATGATCTCGACCCCGACGGCCTCCAGGGAGCGGACGAGCGACTGCGCGCCGGTCAGCTGCGCGACGGGCGCTTGGGAGGGGTGCGGATCTGCCATCGGGATTCTCTTTCCGGGAACGTGCGCGGGGTGGTGCGGGGACACAGGTGCGGTGACACAAGGCCGGGAGGCAACAAAAAACCCCCCGCGCCCTTAGCGGGCGGATCGAGGGGTGGCGTGCCTGACCGAGTCGGCGCTCAGACGGCACGCTCGACGAGTACTACGGTCAGACGAAGACACATGCACGAACCGTCGCCGATCGGTGACCACCGTGTCAAGTTGAGACCGCCCCCGGTCCACGATCCGAGACGGGCACGTCCGGGATCGAGACAGCGTTGTCCGGGCAGACGAGAGAACACGGACCGGGGAGGGCACAGATGCGGATCGGACGACTGGGGGCGGGCACCCTCGCGGTGACGCTGGGGCTCGGGCTGGCGGCGTGCGGGGACGACGACGATCCCGCCGCGATGCCGCCGGTCTACACGGACTCGCCCACCGGACCGGCCGTGGCCGCGAGCCCGGACCCGACCGCGTCCCCCGGCCGGTCCCCCGGCCGGTCGCCCTCCGCCGGCAAACCCACCGTCACCGGGGACGTGGTCACCGGGCTGACCTCCCCCTGGGGGCTGGCGTTCCTCCCGGACGGCTCTGCGCTGGTCTCCGAGCGGGACACGGCGAAGATTCAGCGCGTCTCCCCCGGCGGGAAGGTCAGCACCGTCGGCACCGTCCCCGGCGTCGACCACGGCGGCGAGGGCGGGCTGCTCGGCATCGCCGTCGGGCCGGACTTCGAGACGAATCCCCGTCTGTACGCCTACTTCACCGCGAGCGACGGCAACCGGATCGTCCGGATGTCCTACGCCGCGGACAACCTCGGCCGGCCCGAGGTGATCCTCGACGGGATCGACGCGTCCGGGATCCACAACGGCGGGCGGCTGGCGTTCGGCCCGGACGGGATGCTTTACGCCTCGACCGGCGACGCCGCCGACCGGCCGACCTCGCAGGACCGCGCCGACCTCAACGGCAAGATCCTGCGGATGACGCCGGACGGGAAGCCCGCTCCCGGCAACCCGGACCCGGACTCGGTCGTGTGGTCCTACGGCCACCGCAACGTCCAGGGCCTCGCCTGGGACGACGCCGACCAGCTCTGGGCGTCCGAGTTCGGCCAGAACACCTGGGACGAGCTCAACCGGATCCAGGCGGGCCGGAACTACGGCTGGCCGGAGGTCGAGGGCGACGAGGGCGGGTCCGAGTTCACCCGTCCGGCCCGCGTGTGGCCGACCTCCGAGGCGTCCCCGAGCGGGCTCGCCTTCGCTGGCGGCTCCCTGTGGATGGCCGCCCTGCGCGGCCAGCGGCTGTGGCAGATCCCGGTCACCGGCACCGGGACCGGCAAGCCCGTCGCCCACTTCGAGGGCGAGTACGGCCGGCTCCGGACCGTGGCCCTCGCTCCCGACGGGTCGCTCTGGCTGATCACCAACAACACCGACGGCCGCGGCCGCCCCGCGGACGGCGACGACCGGATCCTGCGGATCACGCTCGGCTGAGGCCCATCTTCTGCGGCGTGGCGCGCCTTTCGCGCCGCGTCTTCTGCGGCGTGGCGCGCCCATCCCCACCCCCGGACAGGCGCGGCGCGCAGGAGAAGACGCGGGGGGAAGACGCGTTAAACGCAGAGGGCGAGCACGGGATCCGGACCGACCGCCAGGCGGGGCGTTCCGATCGGATCCCCTCCGATCCCGACCTGAACTCGGTTCGGTGTTCCTCGTGCTCGCACCTCGACGAGCAGCCCGTCCCGTCGTCCCCTCCACGACGGGGCGGACTTGCGCGCTCGCTGGGGGCTTGGACGCAGTCGAGTACGGCGCGGTTCCCCCGACTCCGACGATTTCGTCCCCAATTTCCGCCGAATTTCGGGAGATGGGGCTCCTGGGGCGAACGTTTCGACGCACCACCCCGTCCTCGATCCGAGACACGCCCCACGGGGCCCGGGTCCAGGAGGAGCAGATGGACGTCACCGGCGACGGTCAGCCCGGCACGACGACGGGCACGACGAGCACCGGGCGGCGGCGCCGCGCCTGGCCCGCGGCCTTGATCGGCACCGGCGTCCTGGGGGCCGCGGCGCTGACGTTCACGCTGGTCAGCCCGCTGGGGGCCTCCTCCGCCGACGCCAGTGAGCTCCCCGCGTTTCGCGACTGCGACGCCCTCGCCGAGCACATGAGCGACCTCGCCCTGGACCGGCTCGCCGACTCCCGGCGCCGGGCGTACGACGAGTACACGGCCACCGACGACGTCGCCGCCGACCTGGCGCTCCCCGTGCCGCCTCCGATGCCCGGGGTCCCGGCCCCGCAGGCGGTCCCCGGGTCGGGACCCCTGGCCGCCACCAACGCGCAGAAGGCCGACGCTTCGACGGCCGGGGCCGCAGGCGCGGAGGCACCCCGGGCGATGGACGCTCCCGCGGCCGCCCCAGCGGCACCCGCGCCGGCGGCCGGTCGGTCCGCCGGGGCGGACCCGTCGGACGCGGTCGGCAGCTCCGCGTCCGGGACGAACACACAGGAGGCCGGGGTCGACGAGGCGGACCTCGCGAAGACCGACGGCCGCCTGCTCGTGACCGTACGGGACCGCAGCCTCGTCGTTCTGGACGTGGCCGGGCAGACGCCGCGGCGGCTCGGGTCCGTCCGCCTGACCGGCCAGCGGGCGCTGGAGCTCCTGCTCGCGGGGGACCGGGCGGTCGTCGTCGGCACCGCGGACTCCCGGGAGCGGTACCTCGACGACGAGGCGGGTGCCCGCAGCCGCGGGGCGGCGGCGCTGACGACGCTGTCGGTCGTCGACCTCTCCGACCCGGCCCGGCCGCGCGTCGTGAGCACCGAGGAGATCACCGCGCGCTACCTGTCGGCGCGGATGACCGGGGACACGGTTCGCGTGGTCCTCTCCAGCACGCCCGACGTCCTGCGGGGCCTGAGCGGCCTGACCGACGGGTGGCGCGGGCGCGACGACCGCGGCCTGGAGGACGCCCGCGAGCGCCTGGCCCGCGTGCCCGGTGAGGACTGGCTGCCGATGCGCCGGAACGTGGACCGGGAGGCGCGGTCGGTCTCGGAGACGCCGCTGCTCGACTGCTCCGACGTCCGCTACCCGGTCACCGACTCCGGGCTGGACCTGCTGACGGTCCTCTCTCTCGACACCGGCCTCGACGACGCGATCGAGCAGGCCGCCGCGACCGCGCTCGTCGGCAGCGGTGACCTCGTCTACGCGACGACCGAGAAGCTGTTCGTGGCCACCACCGACGGCGGCTGGGACGACGGGTGGGACGACTTCCGCGGCGGGCGCAGCGGCGTGACCACGCGCGTGCACTCGTTCGACATCACCGGCGACGGCGCGGAGTACCTCGCCAGCGGCCGGGTCGACGGCTACCTCTACGGCCGGTGGGCGATGTCGGAGTCCGGCGGCCTGCTCCGGATGGTCACGACCAGCACCGCTCCCTGGCGGCGCGGGGGCAGCACGGAGACCGGCGTCGTCGTTCTCGACACCGACGGCAAGCGCATGCGCGAGATCGGCCGCGTCGACGGGATGGGCCTGACGGAGACCGTCCGCGCGGTGCGGTGGTTCGACGACGTCGCCGCGATCGTGACGTTCCGTCAGACCGACCCGCTGTACCTGGTCGACCTCTCACGGCCGGAGAGCCCGCGGGTGCGCGGCGAACTCAAGATCCCGGGGTACTCGGCCTACCTGCACCCGATCGGCGACCACCGACTCCTCGGCGTCGGGCAGGACGGAGACAACTGGGGCGCGACCCGCGGTCTGCAGGTGTCGAACTTCGACATCCTCGACCTCACGGACCCGCGGCGCACCGACGCGCTCGGGTTCGGGCCGGGGACCTCCTCGCCGGTCGAGCAGGACCCGCGCGGGTTCGTGTACCTGCCGAGTGAGTCGCTCGCCGTGCTACCGGTCTTCTCCTACCGGGAGGGCCGCAACGGCCTGGCGGCCATCGGGGTGACGGACAACGGCCGGCTGCGGCGGCTGGCGACCTGGTACGACTCCGACCGCCGGCGGGTGATCAAGGTGATGCCGCTGGGCGACGGTCGGATCGTGGCGCTTGATCACGAGGGGGTTCGGATCTTCGACGCGGAGTCACTCCGCCTGCACGGCTCGGCGTACTACCGCTGAGCCCCGGTCGTGCGGGGACCGTCTGCACCGGCGGTTTCCACGCAAAGACCAGCGAAAACAGCTGACGAGCACAATCACACATTGAGACGGTGGGGACATGAGCGGTCGAACCGGCACGCGCACGACGAAGACGCGCAGAACTCGGGCCCGGGCGGTGCGCGCCACGGCCGGGACGGGGGCGGCGCTCGCCCTCGTCCTGAGCTACGGCACGGTCACCGGCGGGGTGGGGCATGCGGCGGCCGACGAGCTGCCGCAGTTTCACGACTGCGACGAGTTCACGAAGTACATGCGCTCGACCGCGGAGTCCGAGGTCACCGCCTACGGCCTCGGCGGCGGCCCGCGAATGTACAAGACCGCGCCGGTGGCGGCCGAGGGCGACGCGTCGCGGGCGGGCTCCGCCCCGAGCGCCGCCGTGGGGAACGGTCCGACCGGGACCAACACCCAGGAGCGCGGCGTCGACGAGCCCGACATCGCGAAGATCGACGGGACCCGCGTCCTCAGCCTGGTGAACGGCAAGCTCACCGTCGTCGACGCGGCGGGCCCCAAGCCCAAGCTGCTCGCGACCCACTCGTTCGCCGAGAACGAGTACCCGGGCGAGCTGTTCGTGCTCGACCAGAACCGCGTGATGGTGCTCGGCTCCGGGTGGAAGCAGCACGACCCCGTGGACTCACCCGCGGGCAAGCGCGCCCCCGGCTTCGCGCCCGACCGCTACCGCCCGGCCGAGTCGTACGTCGTGCTGACCGTGCTCGACCTGTCCAACCCGACCCGGCCGAAGCTGGTCCGCACCGAGAGGATCACCGGCTCCTACGTCACCAGCCGGCTCACCGACGGCGTCGCCCGCATCGTGCTGACGAGCTCGCCCCGCATCGCGTTCAGTTCCCCGCGCGAGGGCGAGCCCGAGGCGCTGGCGCTGGCGCGCAACCGCCAGGCCGTCCGCGACGCGAAGGCCGAGGACTTCCTGCCCGAGCGCACCGTCCTCGACAAGGCCGGCGAGGTCGTCCGCTCCGGCCCGCTGATGGGCTGCGGAGCCGTGCGGCACCCGTCGGTCCGCTCCGGGCTCGGGATCATCTCTGTCCTCACGCTCGACACCGCCGACGGCGGGACCCGACTCGACAAGGGCAAGGCCGCCGGCGTCGTCAGCAACGGCGAGCTCGTCTACAGCTCCACGGATCGGCTCTACGTCGCCACCACCGACGGCGGCTGGAACTCGCCGCGCCCCATCGACAGCCGGCGGCCGCGTGAGCAGGAGATGCGGACGCGGATCCACGCGTTCGACGTCACCGGCCGCAACGACAGCCCGTACGTCGCGACGGGGTCGGTGCCCGGCTTCCTCCTCGGCCGCTGGGCGCTCTCGGAGCACCAGGGCAAGCTGCGCATCGCGACGACGACCGGCCAGCCGTGGGCGCCCCCGGAGCAGACCCCGAACTCGCAGTCGAGCGTCGTGGTCCTCGCCGAGCGCGGTGACGAACTGCGGAAGATCGGCTCGGTCTCCGGCCTCGGCAAGGGCGAGACGATCCGTGCCGTCCGGTGGTTCGACGACATCGCGGCAATCGTGACGTTCCGTCAGACCGACCCGCTGTACCTGGTCGACCTCGCCGACCCGGCCAACCCGGCCGTGCGCGGCGAGCTGAAGATCCCGGGCTACTCCGCCTACCTCCATCCGGTCGGCGGGGACCGTCTGCTCGGCGTCGGCCAGGACGCGGACTCGACCGGCCGCCTCACCGGGCTGCAGGTCTCGTCGTTCGACCTGCGCAACCTCGCGAAGCCGACCCGCACCGCCGCGGTCGGCTACGGCCGCGGCTGGACCGACGTCGAGCACGACTCCCGCGCGTTCACCTACCTGCCGGGCCGCCGTCTCGCGGTCCTGCCGGCCTACGTGACGCAGAAGGTCCCGTGCCCGCCTGACGCCCAGTGCTTCACCTCCGACGGGCGCCCGGGCTTCGTCGGGGAGATTCAGGTCCCCGCCGCTCTCGGCATTCAGGTCGGCGCCGACGGCACGCTCCGCAAGGCCGGCAAGTTCGTCGCGGACTCGTACATCCTTCGCGTCCTGCCGGTCGGCAACCGGCTGGTCGCGATCACCGGCAACGCCGTCGTCCTCCTCGACCCGGAGACCTTCTCTCCCACCGGGTCGGTCAGGACCGCCCCGGACGAGCCGAAGAACCGCCCGATGCCGGTCGAGGACGGCGCTGCCACCCAGGTCGCGCCCCCGCCCGCCGGCTGAGCCCACGCCCTGGGCCCACCCCCTGGGCCCGCTTCACCAGCTCCCCCGCGCACTTCACCAGCTGAGCCCCTGCCTCACACGCTGGGCCTGGCGGGTGAAGCAGGCTGGGGCTGGTGAAGGCGCGAGAGGGGACGCGGCACAGCTGGTGAAGACGAGGCCGGGGGCGGCGCGGCTGGTGAAGACAAGATCGGAGCGCGCGGCACGGCTGGTGAAGCAAGGTCAGCCCGGGTCCGCGCTTCACCAGCCCTACCCCGCTTCACCGGCCCGGCCAGGCCGGTGAAGCAGGGGCACAGCTGGTGAAGACGACGCCGGGGCGCGGCACGGCCAGTGAAGACGAGGGCCGGGGCGCGGCACGGCCAGTGAAGACGAGGGCCGGGGCGCGGCACGGCCAGTGAAGACGAGCCGGGGCGCGGCACGGCCAGTGAAGACGACGCCGGGGCGCGGCACGGCTGGTGAAGGCGCGATGCGGGGGCGCGGGAGGATGCTCGGCGTGGCGACGCGATCCTGGGTGCCGGTGCCGGAGGGCTCGGACTTCCCGCTCCAGAACCTGCCGTTCGGGGTGTTCTCACGGCCGGGTGAGGCGCCCCGGTGCGGGGTCGCGATCGGGGATTCGGTCCTCGACCTCGCGCCCGTGTTCGGTGACCCGGCGTTCGGCGAGCCGTCGCTCAACCGGTTCCTGGCGGCGGGGCGGGCGCGCTGGGACCATGTCCGGCGGGCGCTGACGTCGTTCCTGTCCGACCCCTCGCACGCGATCGATGTCGAGCCGCACTTGATCCCGCGCTCCGCAGTGAGGTTGCATCTGCCCTTCGACGTCGCGGACTACGTCGACTTCTACGCCTCGGAGCACCACGCGACGAACCTCGGACGCATGTTCCGACCGGACGGCGAGCCGCTGACGCCGAACTGGAAGCCCCTGCCGATCGGCTACCACGGCCGGGCGGGCACGGTGGTGGTGTCGGGCACCGACGTCGTGCGGCCCTGCGGCCAGCGCCGGAACGCGGACGGGCCGCCGACGTTCGGGCCGACCCAGCGCCTCGACATCGAGGCCGAAATCGGGTTCGTCGTCGGCGCCGGGACGACGATGGGGACGCGGGTGCCGGTCGAGGACTTTGCCGAGCACGTCTTCGGCGTCGTCCTGCTCAACGACTGGTCGGCCCGTGACGTGCAGCAGTGGGAGGCCCAGCCGCTCGGGCCGTTCCTCGGCAAGTCGTTCGCGACCTCGATCTCGCCGTGGGTGGTGCCGCTCGCGGCGCTCGAGAGTGCGCTCGTCGTTGCCCCGACGCCGGACCCGGAGCCGCTTCCCTACCTGCGGACCAGCGGGCCGAGCGGGCTCGACATCGCGCTAGAGGTCGAGCTGAACGGCACCGTCGTCTCCCGTCCGTCCTTCGCCGACATGTACTGGACCGCGCCGCAGCAGCTCGCCCACCTGACCGTGAACGGGGCGTCGCTGCGGACCGGCGACCTCTTCGCGTCCGGGACGGTGTCGGGCCCCGAGCGGGAGCAGCGCGGCTGTCTGCTCGAACTCAGCTGGAACGGAACCGAACCGATCCGCCTCGCTGACGGGTCCTCACGCACGTTCCTCGCCGACGGGGACACCGTCACGATCCGCGCCACCGCGCCCGGGGCGGAGGGTGTGCGGATCGGGTTCGGGGAGGTCAGCGGAACCGTGCTGCCAGCGTCTCCAGCCGGGCGTGGTACTCCGGCCAGTTGATCTCGTCGGGCAAGTTGGAGTTGTCGGCGCGAATGCCGATCTGACCGTCGATCAACTCGCGGACGATGTCCACCTGACCCGCGTGCCGGTTCGCCTCGGCGATCATGTGGACGAGGATCACCTGCAGCGTGACGGGATTGCGGTCGCCCCACCACGGCACGTGCCCCGGCGCATCCAGCGGCAGCTCGGTGATCGTCGCGTCCGAGATCTCGCGCACGCGGCGCCAGAAGGCGATGATTTCCTCCTTCGACTCGGACTCGGTGGCGAACATGTCCGCGTTGGGTTCGGCGTCGTCGTCGTACCACGGCAGCGTGATGTCGGTGGCCCGGCCGAACGTCCAGCCGAAGTAGCCGAGCTCGACGCAGGCCAGGTGCTTCGCCACGCCCAGCACGTTGGTACCGGTCGGGGTCAAGGGCCGCCGGGCGTCGTACTCGGAGAGGTCCTCGAGCTTCCACAGCACGGCGTCCCGCACGCCCGTGAAGTACCGGTGCAGGACAGTCTTGGGCTCGTTCAGGGGATTCTCGGCCATGCCCTCACCCTGCCACCGGCCACCGACAGACACACCTCGAAATGGCTTGACCCTGACGCCACGTGAGGCCTCACGATCGGAGGCGTGAACGGTTACACAGTCGGTGAGGTGGCCAAGCTCGCGCACATCTCGGTGCGCACGCTGCACCACTACGACGAGCTGGGGCTGCTGACTCCGGCGGGGCGCTCCCCCGCCGGTTACCGGCTCTACTCGACCGGGGACCTGCGTCGCCTGCAGCAGATCCTCTTCTACCGCGAGCTGGAGTTCTCGCTCGAGGAGATCGCGTCCATGCTCGCCGACCCGGACGTCGACGTCGACGACCACCTGCGCCGGCAGCACCGGCTGGTGCGCGAACGGCAGGCCCGCAACGCCGCGCTGCTGGCGGCGATCGAGAAGGAGATGGAGGCCCGGAGCATGGGCATGGCCCTGACGCCCGAGGAGCAGTTCGAGATCTTCGGCACGGACAAGATCGCCGAGTACCAGGAGGAGGCGAAGGAGAAGTGGGGAGACACCGACGCCTGGCGTGAGTCACAGCGCCGGTCGGCTCGGTACACGAAGGAGGACTGGATCGAGATCAAAGAGCAGGCCGGAGCGAACATCGAGGGCTTCCTCGCAGCGATCCGAGCGGGCGAACCGGCCGACGGCCCCGTCGCGATGCAGCTGGCCGAGGAGCACCGGCAGCACCTGATCCGCTGGTTCTACGACTGCGGCGGGGACATGCACCGTGGGCTCGGCGATCTCTACATCTCCGACCCGCGGTACCTGGCGGAGTACGACAAGCTCGCCCCGGGGTTCTCCCAGTACGTCCGCGACGCGTTCCACGCGAACGCCGACCGGCTCTGACCGATGGAGAGGGCATCAGCAGAATTGGCCGGTGCCCGAACTGCCTGAGGTCGAGTCCGCCCGCCGCGTCATCGAGTCCTACGCCCTCGGGCGGCGGATCGTGGACGTCGACGACAGCGACACCTACGAGTGCCGCCCGCACTCCCCCGGCCAGATCCGCGACGCGCTCGTCGGGCGGACGTTGACCGAGGCCTGCCGCCGCGGGAAGAGCATGTGGTGCCACACCGGCGGGGTCGGGCGCAGCCGCACCCCGGGCCCGGAGCTCGGTATCCACCTCGGGATGTCCGGCAAGATCGTCGTCGCCGACCCGAAGGGCGACGAGACCGACGGCGGTGACTACTGGGCCCGCGGCCGCGCCGCCGGCGACCACCGGTTCACCCGCTTCGCGCTGCGGTTCGACGACGGTGGTTACCTGCTGCTCGTCGACCCGCGACGGCTGGGCCGGGTGCGCCTCGACCCGCCCCACGAGGACCTCGGGCCGGACGCGCAGACCATCGCGCCCGCCGAGTTCCGCGCGATGCTCGGCCGGAGCATCGCGCCGGTGAAGGCCCGCCTGCTCGACCAGAACGCGATCGCCGGCATCGGGAACCTGCTCGCCGACCAGGCGCTCTGGTTGGCGAAGGTCAGCCCGAAGCGCCCCGCCAAGGACCTGACCCGGGCCGAGGCGGACCGGCTCCACAAGGGCGTGCGCAAGGCGATCACCGACGCGATCGCCGGCGGCGGGGTCCACACCCTGTCGGTGATCCCGCACCGGAAGGCCGGGGCCGAGTGCCCGCGCGACGGGGCCCCGATGACCCGCGGCACCGTCGGCGGCCGGACCACCTGGTGGTGCTCGGAGGAGCAGAAGCTCTGACGGACTTCTGACAGGGCGTCAGTACAGCTGGCGCGTGATGCCCTGCTCGAGGAGGCCGAAGCCCTCGACCCCGTCGGCCCGGCGCAGGGAGTGCCACTCGTCGTAGGCGCTCAGCGTCGGACCGGCCTGCTCCTCCACACCCATCGGGCACCAGAACGTGCCGTAGCGCTCGACGAGCGAGACCTCGAGCGGGTCGCCCTCCTTGCGGTCGATCCGCGTGGACCGGAACAGCCCGGCGGCGTCGCGGACGATCGTCATGCCGGTCACGGGGACAGTGCCGTTGGCGTCGCAGACGTGGCCGATCGTCGCGGTGTGCCCGTCCTGGCCGAGCAGCCGGATCGCCGAGACCGAGACGTCGGGGAACACCCACATGCAGCCGTAGTACTCCTGCACGCTGGCCGACTCCTCACGGAAGCCCCAGGTGCGGTCGCGGTACCCGAAGCCGTCGACCTCGACGGTGCGTCCGTGGACGGTCAGCGAGCCGATGACCCGCGCGCTGCGCTGGTAGTGGTGCAGCGGGTGCTCGGAGTCGAGGCTGAACGCCTTCGGCGCGTGTTCTCCGAGGAAGACGGCAAGAGCGTGGTGCGGGGTGAAGGTCAGACTCCCGGACAGCCCCGGTCCGTCGACGGTGAAGCCGGTCTGGGGGTCGAAGGTGATCGACTCGCTGTTCCAGGTGGCGAACCCGAGGGACTCGACGACCTCGACGGTCGTGTTCTCCAGGCGAACGCTGACGCGGGCCCGGCGCCCGCCGGCCGCATTGGGCGAGGCGGAGATGTGCATCACACCGGTGACCCGGGTGGCAGGGTCCCAGAAGCAGAGGAACGCGTTGTCCCGCCACGGCCGCGGGTCGTCCGGGACCTCGGCGTGCAGCGGCTGGGCCAGCGGCCCCCACTCGGTGTCGATCGCCGTCCCGCTCGCCGTCCCGCTCACGTCGCCCGCCTCCGTCGCCGTTGCCGATCCACCCTGCACTGGAGATGTCATCTCCAGTGCACGCCAGTGGAGATGTCATCTCCAAGGTGTCTGGACAGGTTATATGGACACGGCGTCCGGGAACAGCCCGGCTACTCGGAGACGCCGAGCTTCTCCAGGATCAGCGCCTTCACGGCGGCGGCGTCGGCCTGGCCCCGGGTCTCCTTCATGACCGCACCGACGAGGGCCCCGACGGCCTGGACCTTGCCGCCGCGGATCTTGTCGGCGACCGCGGCGTTGGCGGCGATCGCGGCGTCGACGGCGGCGGTCAGGGCCCCGGTGTCGGAGACGACCACGAGCCCGCGGGCCGCGACGACCTGCTCGGGCGTCCCCTCCCCCGCCAGCACGCCCTCGATGACCTGCCGGGCGAGCTTGTCGTTAAGCTTGCCCGCGTCGACGAGCGCGCAGACCTCGGCGACCTGCGCCGGGGTGATCGGCAGCGCCGCGACCTCGACGCCCGCCTCGTTCGCGCGCCGGGCGAGCTCCCCCAGCCACCACTTGCGCGCCGCCTCCGGGGACGCGCCCGCAGCCACGGTCGCCTCGACCGAGTCGAGCGCGCCGGCGCCGGTGAGCGCCTGCATGTCGAGGTCGGAGAGGTCCCACTCGGCCTGCAGCCGCTTCCGGCGCGCGGTCGGCAGCTCGGGCAGGGCCGCCCGGAGCTCCTCGACCCAATCCGGGGCGGGGGCGATCGGGACGAGGTCCGGCTCCGGGAAGTACCGGTAGTCCTCCGCGGTCTCCTTGCTCCGGCCGGGCGTGGTCGTGCCGGAGTCCTCCTGGAAGTGCCGGGTCTCCTGGATCACGCGACCGCCGGCGTCGAGCACGCCCGCCTGCCGCGAGATCTCGAAGCGGACGGCACGCTCGACGGAGCGCAGCGAGTTGACGTTCTTCGTCTCCGAGCGGGTGCCCCACTCACTCGCGCCGCGGGGCGCGATGGAGACGTTGGCGTCGCAGCGCAGCGAGCCCTCCTCCATGCGCACGTCGGAGATGCCGAGCGTGCGGCAGATGTCCCGCAACTCGGTGACGTAGGCGCGGGCGACCTCGGGTGCAAGTGATCCGGTGTCAGTCACGGGCTTGGTCACGACCTCGACGAGCGGGATGCCGGCGCGGTTGTAGTCGACGAGCGAGTGCGAGGCGCCGTGGATGCGACCGGTCGCGCCGCCGACGTGCAACGACTTGCCGGTGTCCTCCTCGAGGTGCACGCGCTCGATGCCGATGCGGAAGGTCCGGCCCTCGACCTCGACGTCGAGGTGCCCCTCGAAGCAGATCGGCTCGTCGTACTGGCTGATCTGAAAGTCCTTGGGCATGTCCGGGTAGAAGTAGTTCTTCCGCGCGAACCGGCACCAGGACGCGATCGAGCAGTTCAGCGCGAGACCGAGCCGGATGATGGACTCGATCGCCTTCCGGTTCGCCACCGGCAGCGAGCCCGGCAGGCCGAGGCAGGTCGGGCAGACCTGGGTGTTGGGTTCGGCACCGAAGGCCGTCGGGCAGCCGCAGAACATCTTCGACGCGGTGCCGAGCTCGACGTGGACCTCGAGGCCGATCACCGGCTCGTAGGTCTGGAGCGCCTGCTCGAACGGAACAATCGCGGGGGTGGCGAGAGTCTCGGTCACAGCTGCGGAGCCTCCTCGATCAGCAGGTGCCCGGTGCGCTCCACCAGTGCCTTCTCCAACGCCGCGCCGACGCGGTAGAGCCGGTCGTCCGCCATCGCCGGCGCCATGATCTGCAGGCCGACCGGCAGGCCGTCCTCCGGCGCGAGGCCGACCGGCACGGACATCGCGCAGTTGCCCGCGAGGTTCGACGGGATCGTGCAGAGGTCCTGCAGGTACATCGCGAGCGGGTCGTCGACCTTCTCGCCGAGCGGGAACGCCGTCGTCGGCGCGGTCGGCGAGACGAGGACGTCAACCTGCGAGAAGGCGGCCTCGAAGTCGCGCGCGATCAGCGTGCGCACCTTCTGCGCCGAGCCGTAGTACGCGTCGTAATAGCCGGCGGACAGCGCATACGTGCCGAGAATGATGCGACGCTTCACCTCGGGCCCGAAGCCTGCGGCGCGCGTCCGGGACATGACCTCCTCGACGCCGGCGGTGCCGTCGTCGCCGACCCGCAGGCCGTAGCGCATCGCGTCGAACCGCGCGAGGTTCGACGAGCACTCGCTCGGCGCGATCAGGTAGTACGCGGGCATCGCGTACGTGAAGTTCGGGCAGGAGACCTCGACGACCTCCGCACCGAGCGAGGTCAGCAGCTCCACCGCCTCGCGGAACCGCTGCTCGACCCCGGCCTGGTAACCGGCTCCGCTGAACTCCCGCACCACGCCAACCCGCAGCCCGCCGACGTCGGCCTGGCGGGCCGCCGCGACGACGGGCGGGACGGGGGCGTCGATCGACGTGGAGTCGAGCGGGTCGTGCCCCGCGATGGCTTCGTGCAGCAGCGCCGCGTCGAGCACGGTGCGGGCGAACGGGCCCGCCTGGTCGAGGCTGGAGGAGAACGCGACGAGCCCGTAGCGGCTGACGCCGCCGTAGGTCGGCTTGGTGCCGACGATGCCGCAGACCGCGGCCGGCTGCCGGATCGAACCACCGGTGTCGGTGCCGATCGCGAGCGGCGCCTCGAACGCCGCGACCGCCGCCGAGGAGCCACCGGACGAGCCGCCCGGAATGCGCGTCAGATCCCACGGGTTGCGCGTCGGGCCGTAGGCCGAGTTCTCGGTGGACGAGCCCATCGCGAACTCGTCCATGTTCGCCTTGCCGAGGATGACGACGCCGGCCGCGCGCAGCTTGCGCACCACCGTCGAGTCGTACGGCGGCCGCCAGCCCTCGAGAATCTTCGACCCGCACGTGGTCGGGACGCCTTCCTGGGTGAGGACGTCCTTGAGCGCGAGCGGGACGCCGGCGAGCGGACCGAGCGGTGTGCCCGTCGACCGCGCCGCGTCGACGGAGGCCGCGGCCGCCAGCGCTCCTTCGGTGTCGAGGTGCAGGAAGGCGTGAACGGACTCGTCGACCTTCGTGATCCGGTCCAGGTGAGCCTGCGTCACTTCGACGGCGGACGCCTCGCCCGCGGCGATGAGCGCTGCGAGCTCGGCGGCAGTCAGCCTCGTCAGGTCCCCCATTACGGCGCCTCCCCCAGGATCCGCGGCACCCGGAACCGACCGTCCTCGGCGGCGGGGGCGCCGGAGAGCGCCTGCTCGGGCGTCAGACCGGGACGCACCTCGTCCTCACGGAGAACGTTCGTCAACGGGACGGCGTGGGACATCGGCGGCACGTCGGCATCCGCGACCTCGGAGACGCGGGCCACCGCGTTCAGGATGGCGTCCAGCTGGCCGGCCATCTGCGCGAGCTCGTCCTCGCTCAGATCGAGCCGGGCGAGCCGGGCGAGGTGCGCGACCTCGTCTCGGGTGATGGACATGCGGCTCCGATCGAACGAGCTCCGGCGGACCCCGGCAATCCTAGGAGCCGACGAAAACACGGCCGAAACCTGCCGTCGACACGGCTGAAGCCGCGCTCGAGGGACAATGGGCACATGTTCCTGCTCCGTGTCGTCCTGCCCGACCGCCCCGGTTCCCTCGGTGCGCTCGCGACGGCGCTCGGCAAGGCCGACGCCGACATCGTCGGGGTCGACGTCGTGGAGCAGCGCGGGGACGGCCGCGCGGTCGACGACATCCTCGTTCAACTGCCGCCGGGCAAGATGGCGGACGCCCTGGTCACGGCGTGCAACTCGGTCGAGGGCGCGCAGGTCGACTTCGTCCGGTTCTACCCCTCGCGCGGTGGACTGCAGCGTGACCTGCAGGTCGTCGAGGCGATGACGGCTGACCCGCCGCACGCCGAGGCGGTCCTGGTGCAGCTGAGCCCGAACGTCTTCCGCGCCGACTGGGCCGTGCTGATCGAGGCCCGCGACGAGGGCGACTCCGAGCCGCGGCTGCTGGACCGCAGCCCGGCCGCGCCGGAGGAGATCGGCGACGTCACGACGCCGTGGCTCCCGTTGACGCGGCCGATCAGGCTGCCCGACCCTGCGCAGTGGGCGCCGAGCCTGGCGCAGTCCACGACCGCCGCCGTGATGACCTCCGGCGACCGGGTGCTGATCCTCGGCCGCCGCGGTGGTCCCGAGTTCCTCGACTCCGAGCTCGCGCGACTGGGCCACCTCGTCGCCCTGGCCCGCACGATCTCCGCCGCCGGCGCCTGATCCGGCCGGTCAGCGCACCCGCACCACGGCGTCGTCCACCCCACGGCTGTACACCGTGGCGACGGTGCGGTCGCGGGCGCGCGTCAGCCGGGCGAGGTCCTCCCCCGCGGGCCTGCGCTCGAGGTCGGTCGCGACGTCGGCGGTGTGGAGGCCCCCGACGGGCGAGACGTACGTAGGCGTCACCTCGATGTCGGTGACCTTCCAGCGTTCGCCGTCGCGCGTGAAGGTGAACTTCGGGACGATCCCTTCGCGGGACGCGCCGTTCGCGAAGTCGTGGCTCAGCGCCGAGATGACGTTGCCGAGCCCGTAGACGACGAATCGGTCGCCGAATGCCTCGATCGGCTGGACGACGTGGGCGTGGTGGCCGATCACGAGGTCGATCTCGCCGGAGTCCATGAGCTCGGTCGCGAGCGAGATCTGATCCGGCGTCGGATTCGTGACGAACTCCACGCCCCAGTGCAGGCTCGCGATAACGACCTCGGCGCCGGCGGCCCGCGCGGCGCGCGCGTCGTCGAGGATCGAGTCGTCCGCGAGGGTGTTGATCAGCCACGGCTTGTCGGCCGGACGGGCGTTGTTGTGCCCGTAGGTGTAGGACAGGTGAGCTACCGTCACACCGTTGGCGTCGAGCAGGACCGGCTTGTCCTCGTCGGCGTTGCGCGCCGTCCCGACGTGCGCGACCCCCGCGGCGTCGAGTGCGGCCAGCGTCGTGTTCACGCCCGCCTCGCCCTGGTCGATCCCGTGGTTCGACGCGGTGGAGCAGGTGTCGTAGCCCAGCTTGGCCACCGCAGCCGCGAGCTCCGGCGGGTTGTTGAACAACGGGAAGCCCTTGGGCTCCGAGCCGGCCGCGCCCATCGCCCCTTCGAGGTGGCAGATCGCCAGGTCGGCGCCGGAGATCAACGGCTCCAGCGCGGACAGCGCCGGGAAGAAGTCGTAGCGCGCGGAGGTGTTCTTCGCCTCCCGCTCGGCCCGCCACCACACGCCGGGGTGGATCAGCAGGTCACCGCTCGCGACGACGGTGAACTGGTGCGGGGCCGGTGTGGGCGTCGGGGTCGGGGTCGCCGACGGGGCGGCCGTCGCGACCACGTCCGCCGCGGGCAGCGGGCCGGAGTCGTCGTTCGAGCACGCCGACGCCGACAGCACCAGGGTCATACCGACCAGGGCCGCCCCCGCCCCCCGCACGAAGCTCACGCGGGCATGGTGACAGGCGCGGCGTCACTCCGCCGGGATCTGCGCCTTTTCGCGGGCGGCGTCGGGTCCGTCGGACAGGAGCACCGCGAACCCCTCCTCGTCGAGGACCGGCACCTTGAGCGAGACCGCTTTGTCGTACTTCGACCCGGGTGAGTCGCCGACCACGACGAAGCCGGTCTTCTTCGACACCGAGCCCGAGACCTTGCCGCCGAGGTTCTGCACGGCCTCGGTGGCCTCGTCGCGGGACCAGCCCGTCAGCGAGCCGGTGACGACGACCGTCACGCCCTCCAGGGGCCGCGGCCCGTCGTCGGTGACCTCCTCCGCCAGCCGGACGCCGGCGGCGCGCCACTTCTCGACGACGTCGCGGTGCCAGTCGACCGCGAACCACTCGCGCAGCGCCGCGGCGATCGTCGGACCGACGCCCTCGGTGTTCGCGAGCTGCTCCTCGGACGCCGCGGCGATGGCGTCGACCGAACGGAACTCCCGCGCGAGCGCCTGCGCCGCCGTGGGACCGACGTGGCGGATCGAGAGGCCGACGATCACGCGCCAGAGCGCGCGGTCCTTCGCGGCGTCAAGGTTCGCGAGCAGCTTCGCGCCGTTCGCGGACAGGTTTCCCGCCTTGGTCGTGAACAGGTCGACGCCGAGCAGCTTGGACTCGTCGAGGGTGAAGATGTCGCCCTCGTCGGTCAGCACGCCGGCGTCGAGCAGCGCGGTCGCCGCCTTGAAGCCGAGCACCTCGATGTCGAGGGCGTTGCGGCTGGCGACGTGGAAGATCCGTTCCCGCAGCTGCGACGGGCACGACCGCGAGTTCGGGCAGCGGAGGTCGACGTCGGCCTCCTTCTCCGGCCGCAGCTCGGTGCCGCAGGACGGGCAGTGCGTCGGCATCACGAACTCGCGCTCGGTGCCGTCACGCAGGTCGAAGACCGGCCCGACGATCTCGGGGATGACGTCGCCCGCCTTGCGCAGCACGACGGTGTCGCCGATCAGCACGCCCTTGCGCTTGACCTCGCTCGCGTTGTGCAGCGTCGCCATCTCGACGGTGGAGCCGGAGACCTTGACCGGCTCCATCACGCCGAACGGCGTCACGCGGCCGGTGCGCCCGACGTTGACCTGGATGTCGAGGAGCTTGGTGTTGACCTCCTCGGGCGGGTACTTGAACGCGATCGCCCACCGCGGCGCCCGCGAGGTCGAGCCGAGACGCCGCTGCAGGTCGCGCTGGTCGACCTTGACGACGACGCCGTCGATCTCGTGCTCGACGGAGTGCCGGTGCTCGCCGTAGTGGTCGATGAACTTCTGGACGCCCTGAAGGTCTTTGACGACCTTGGCGGTCGTGGCGATCGGCAGGCCCCACGAGTGCAGCAGGTCGTAGACGCCGGACTGCCGCTCGTAGGTGACGCCGGTGGAGGCGCCGATGCCGTGCACGACGAGCCGCAGCTTGCGGCTGGCCGTGACGCGCGGGTCCTTCTGCCGCAGCGACCCCGCGGCCGTGTTGCGGGGGTTCGCGAACGGTGCCTTGCCGGCGGCGACGAGCGAGGCGTTGAGCTCCTCGAAGCCCTCGACCGGGAAGAACACCTCGCCGCGGACCTCCAGGAGCTCCGGGATCTCCCCGCCCTCGGGGACCCGCAACCGGTCCGGGACGTTGTCCAGCGTCCGGACGTTCGGGGTGACGTCCTCGCCGGTCGATCCGTCGCCGCGGGTGGCGGCGCGGACCAGACGGCCCTTCTCGTAGACGAGCGCGACGGCCAGCCCGTCGACCTTCAGCTCGCAGAGGTACTCGGCGCCGGCGCCGACCTCCTTCTCGACCCGTGCGGCCCAGGACGCGAGCTCGTCGGCCGAGAAGGCGTTGTCGAGGCTCATCATCCGCTCGAGGTGCTCGACCGGGGCGAAGTCGGTGCTGATCGCCGCACCCACCCGTTGTGACGGGGAGTCAGGCGTCCGGAGCGACGGGTACTTCTCCTCCAGACCGACCAGCTCGCGCATCTTCGCGTCGTAGTCGGCGTCGGACAGCGTGGGCCGGTCGAGCACGTGGTAGCGGTAGAGGGCGTCCGAGAGCTCCTCGGACAAGTCGGCGTGCCGGGCGCGCACCTCGGCCGGCACGTCGGCCATCTCGGGAACGTCGACCTCGTCGGCCATCCGTCACTCCTGTCCGAGGTCGGCGAGTTGGCGCGCCGCGTCGGCGCACCGGGTGGTCACGGCGCGGACCCAGGCCGGCGACGCCCCGGCCAGCCCGCACGCGGGCACCGGCACGACCTGCCCCAGGCCCGCCCGCGGCAGACCGAGGCGGTGCCAGAGGTCCTGCACCGGGGAGACCGTAGTCGCCAGCGGTGACAGTCCGCCGGGCGCGTCGACGGCGGGGACGACCCCCGCCAGCAGGACGCCGCCGGCCTCCAGGAACTCCCCGAGGGCCTCGTCGGAGGCTTGGCCGGTGACGGCGAGATCGAGCGCCAGCCCGGCCGCGCCGGCCCGGTGGAGCAGGGCGACGGGAGTGCCGGCGGCGCACGAGTGCACGACGGTCGGCACGCCGTCGGCGGCCAGCACGTCGACCACCCCGCGCAGGGTCGCCTCGACGACTGACTCCTCGACGGCGCGAAGCGTCCCGAAGCCGCTGGCGGTGCGGACCGTGCCACGCAGGACGCCCGGCAGCGTCGGCTCGTCGAGCTGGACGACGACGGTCGTCGCCCGCGGCAGCCGCTTGCGGACCTCGGCGACGTGGCCGCGCAGGCCCTCCGCGAGGCTGGCGGCGATGTCACGGCAGGCCCCGGGATCGGAGAGCGCCTTGTCGCCGTGCCGAAGCTCCACGGTGGAGGCGAGCGCCCACGGCCCGGCGACCTGGACCTTGATCGCGCCCTCGTAGCCCTCGCCGCGCTCCTCCAGCGCGTCCAGGTCCTGGCCGAGGTGACTGATCGCCCGGCGGGTGTCCCGCCCGGGGTGCTCGGCGAAGCGCCACCCGCTCGGCGCGAGGTCGGCGTAGAGCTCGACGAGGATCGCGAACGCCCGGCCGATCATGTCGGCGCCGGGCCCGCGGGCCGGAAGCTCGGGCAGATAGGGCAGGCCGGGAAGGTCGAGGACGACCGGCAGCACCTCCAGCGGCGCGGTCCCCGGCAGGGAACCGACGCCACTGGCGGAGCCCGGCGGAAGGTCGAGCGGGAGGGCAGGCACCCCCGCAGGTTATGCCGCGGCCGTCACCACGCCGGGCCCGGCTTGACGGCGGGGCAATCTCGGATGACTCTCGCATTCCGGGTGCACGTCGGGTGCCCCCTTGCAGATCCGGGAGCCCCCATGCACGCCCTCGTCCGCCGCGCCGGCGCCGCGTCCGCCGTCCTCGCCCTGGCGCTCTCCCCCACCGCCGCCCACGCGGCCGGGCCGAAGCCGGTTACCCAGGGCGACGGCATCCTGATCGCGGACGGCGCGGCCGTGCGTCTGCCCGCGACCTTCGTGTGCCCGGCCGGCTGGACGGCCTACCTGGCCGCGCAGGTCGTCCAGGCGGTCGGCGACGAGTTCGCCGGCGGTTTCGACTCGGTGGCGAAGGACTGCACCGGCCAGCGGCAGAAGGTGACGTTCTTCGTGCAGGCCGTCCCGGCGGGCGACAACACGCACCCGTTCCGGCCGGGCGCCGCGTCCTCCCGCGTCATCATGGACGCCGTCGACCCGGCGGCCGAGCAGCCGCCGTACTACGAGGGCGACGAGGTCCCGGTCGAGGAGGAGGGCTCGCCCCTGCTTCCGCTCCCGCCCCTGATGACCACTCAGGACACCGTTGCGGACGACCCGATGCCCACCGAGCCTGCTCCGCAGACCGTGCACGCCGAAGCTCGCGGGGTCATCAAGCTGAAGGAAAAGGCTCGCTCCTGACGCACCCTCATCTCCTCCGACCTCGCCTTCTCCCGAAGGTCATCACCGCCACGGGTCGGTGATCTCGCGCAGGTCCGCCAGGGCGCGGCGCAGCTGCGTCATCCGGCGGTCGCCGAGATGGGCGGTCCACTCCGCCTCGACCGCGGCCACGATCGGCCGGGACGCCTCGACGGCCCGGACGCCGCGATCGGCCACCTTCACCAGACGGGCACGGCCGTCGGTGGGGTCGGGGACGCGCTCGACGTACCCGGCGCGCTCGAGCTGGTCGACGAGGAAGGCCGCCGTCGGCTTGGTGATGCCGGCCTGCTCGGCCAGCTCGGTGAGCCGGGTGCCGCCGGGCCCGATCCGCTGGAACACGCGGGCCTGGGCCGGGGTGAGGTCGTCGAAGCCCGCCGCGGCCAGTTCCCGGAAGACCCGGGTCTCCAGCGCGCGGTACGGGAGGAACAGCAGCAGTCCGACGTTCAGCGGCTCCGTCACACTTGACGACGGTACCGGATGGTTAGAGACTCGAATAAATTGGTTCGAGACTCGAACAACTGGGGATCGGGATGGACCGCGACGAGAAGTGGACCGTCATCGCCGACCAACGGCGCGTCCTGGCCGACGTGCTGGCGTCGCTGAGCCCGGAGCAGTGGGAGCACCCCTCGCTCTGCGAGGCGTGGCGGATCCGGGACGTCGCCGCGCACGTCGCCTTCACCCCGCGGTCCCCGGGATTGCCGCGGATCCTCGCCATGGCCGTCCGCGCCCGCGGCGACTTCGACCGCATCAACCGGGACCTGGCGATCCGGCACGCGGGCCGCATCCCTGACCTCGTGGCCGAACTCCGCGACGTCGCCGACATCCGCCGCAAGCCCGCGATCACGACGCTCGACAACCTCGTCTTCGACACCCTCGTCCACGTCCAGGACGTCACCCGGCCGCTCGGCCGGTCCGTCCCGATGCCGCCCGTCGCGGCCGCGGCCGGCCTCGAGCGGGTCTGGCGCATGGGCTGGCCGTTCTGGGCCCGCCGGCGCCTGCGGGGCCTCCGCCTGCAGGCCACCGACCTCGACTGGTCCGCCGGCGCTGGTGAGGACGTCTCCGGCCCCGCCGCGGACCTGCTCCTCCTGCTGACCGGCCGCACCGCCGCCGCCCTCCCCGCCCTCTCCGGCCCCGGCACCGCCCGCCTCGCCGCGGCGGTCTGACCCCCACCTCCCCGGCTCGTGCGCGCCGCGGCGGCTGTTCTCCCGAAAGCGCAGTGCGACACGTCCGAAAGCAAAATGCGGGTGCTGCGCTGCGCTTTCGGGAGTCGATGGCACCTGGCCGTGCGTCACCAGCGCATGCCGCGGGCGCGGAGGGCCGCGATGACCTGCTCGACGATCCACTGCGGCCGGAAGTAGATGTCCTCCCTCGTGACCTTGATGAGGATCCAGCCGTTGTCCCGGTAGGCCGCGTCGCGTCGGATGTCCCGCCGCCACTGATCGCGATCGGTCTGGTGATGGCTGCCCTCGATCTCGATCGCGACCAGAACCGTGTGCTCCCCCAGGTCCGGTTCGGCGAACGGCCGACCGTCCCGGCCGATCGCGGGCTCGTTCACCGCCAGCGGCGGGACGCCGGCGAGGGTGAGCAGCACCCGCACCCGCGTCTCCTGCGGAGACTTCGCGGCCGGGTTCAGCAGTGCCCGCGCCTCCCTCGCCAGGCGTATCCCCCGGCGGGCGACGCCCAGCGCGATCGCGCGGTCGATCTCGTCCAGGCTGCTGCGGGCCCCGAGGACGTCCCCGGCGACGCAGAGCGACGTCAGATCCAGCTTCGACGCGAGGTCGACGAAGGTCCGCCCCGGAGAGGTGACGGGAAAGCCGCGCACGTGCCAGACGTTCCCGAGGTCCAGCACGCGATGCGCGACCAGCCCCCGCATCCGCGGCTCGATCTCCGAGCGGACACTGATGTGAATCTTCTGGTCCGCATCGATCGGGACGTTGTAGAGCTCCGCGGCGGTGAAGTGGCTGAACACGAACGGGATGTCGACGGCCTTCCCGAACGCCGCGCACCGCGTCGGGAGATCGAGCGGCGTCTCCGCGGCGACGTGGACGTCCTTCGTGATCAGCCGGAAGCGCGATCCGTTCACCTGACGCGCCGTCAAACCAGCTTCCAGGCCCTCGCAGCGGCGAAACGGCCCGTGGAGAAGTTCTGCATCGGTCATGGGCGGAAGCTTCGGTGACTCGGCTGTCCCGTCGGCCCGACCTGTGGACAACTTCGGGGGTGTGCGCGCTGTGGACAACTCCGCCCCGCTCCCCCGAAAGCGCAGGACAGCACCCCGCCCCGTCTCCCGAAAGCGCAGTCCAGCACCCGGATTTTGCTTTCGGAGGTGCCAGAGTGCGCTTTCGGGAGAACGGCGGGGCGGGGAACGGCGGGGGGCGGGGAACGGCGGGGGCGGGGAACGGCGGGGGCGGGGGCGGGTCAGCCCCGGGGGCCTAGCGGACGGTGGCGGCGATGGTGGCGGAGCCGAGGACGCGGGTGCCGTCGTAGAGGACGGCGGCCTGGCCGGGGGCGACGCCGCGGACGGGGGTCGCGAACGCGATCTGGAGGCCCCCCTCGATGGCGGTGACGGCGGCGGGGACGGGGTCGCCGTGGGCCCGGAACTGGACGAGGCACTCGCTCGAGCCCAGCAGTGCGTCGCCGCACCAGCGGGGGCGGTCGGCCGTCAGGCCACGGACGTCGAGGGCCTCGGCGGGCCCGACGGTGACGCGGTTGTCGACGACGGAGACGTCGAGGACGTAGCGGGGGCGGCCGTCGGGGGCGGGGGTGCCGATGCGCAGGCCCTTCCGCTGCCCGACCGTGAAGCCGTACGCGCCGGAGTGCTCCCCCAGCACCGCGCCGGCGGTGTCGACGAGCTCGCCCGGCCGCTCCCCCAGCCGCTTGCGCAGGAACCCGGCGGTGTCGCCGTCGGGGATGAAGCAGATGTCGTGGCTGTCCGGCTTGGCCGCAACGGCGAGCCCACGGGCCTCGGCCTCGGCGCGGACGTCGCCCTTCACCGAGTCGCCGAGCGGGAACATCGCGTGCGCGAGCTGGTCCGCCTCCAGCACGCCGAGCACGTAGGACTGGTCCTTGTCCGGGTCGACCGCCCGGTGCAGCTCGCGACCTGACGGACCGTCAATCAGGCGCGCGTAGTGCCCCGTGCAGACCGCGTCGAACCCCAGCCCGATCGCGCGGTCCAGCACCGCGGCGAACTTGATCGATTCGTTGCAGCGCAGGCACGGGTTCGGGGTGCGGCCGGCGGCGTACTCGGCGACGAAGTCGTCGACCACGTCGGCGCGGAACCGCTCGGCGAGGTCCCAGACGTAGAACGGGATGCCCAGGACGTCGGCGACGCGGCGCGCGTCCCGGGCGTCCTCGGGGGTGCAGCAGCCCTTGCCGCGCGGGTTGTCCGGCGCCTCGGCCAGCGCGAGGTGGACGCCGGTGACGTCGTGGCCGGCCTCGACGGCGCGGGCCGCCGCGACGGCGGAGTCCACGCCCCCGGACAGTGCCGCCAGGACGTTCACGGAACCGCGAGGACGGGCATCTCAGGCCCGCTTGTGCCGGGCGGCCGCGATCTCACCGGCGCGGCGGGCGCGCTCCACCACCGGGGGCAGCGCCTCGAGCAGGTCGGCGACGTCGGCCTCGGTCGAGGTGTGGCCGAGGGAGAACCGCAGCGAACTGCGGGCCGAGGGCTCGTCGTGCCCCATCGCGAGCAGCACGTGTGAGGGCCGCGCGACGCCGGCCGAGCACGCGGAGCCGGTCGAGCACTCGATGCCCCGGGCGTCGAGCAGCATCAGCAGCGAGTCGCCCTCGCAGCCGGGGAACGAGAAGTGGGCGTTGCCGGGCAGGCGTCTGTCGGGGTCGCCGTTGTAGCGGGCGTCGGGCACCGCGGCCAGCACGCCGTCGACGAGGTCGGAGCGAAGGCGCAGCAGCGTCGCGGTGTGAGCCTCGAGGTTGCGCACCGACGTCTCGACGGCGGCCGCGAAGCCCGCGATCGCGGGCGTGTCCAGCGTCCCGGAGTGGACGTCGCGCTCCTGACCGCCGCCGTGCAGCAGCGGCGTCGGCACCGTCCCGCGCGCGAGCACGAGCGCCCCGATACCGAGGGGCCCGCCGAGCTTGTGGCCGGTCAGCGCCATCGCGGACACCCCGGACCCGGCGAAGTCGACCGGCAGCTGCCCGACGGCCTGCACGGCGTCCGAGTGCAGCGGGATCTCGAACTCCCGCGCGATCGCGGCGAGCTCGGCGATCGGCTGAACCGTCCCGACCTCGTTGTTGGCCCACATCACCGAGACCAGCGCGACCGACTCGGGGTCGCGCCCGATCGCTGCCCGCAACGTCTCCGGCTGCAGCCGCCCGAGCTCGTCGACGGGCAGGATCTCCAGCTCCGCGCCCTGGTGACGTGCGAGCCACTCCGCAGGGTCGAGCACCGCGTGGTGCTCCACGGCGCTGATCAGGATCCGCCGGCGCGCTCCGTCCTCCGCGGACCGGGCCCAGTACAGGCCCTTGAGCGCGAGGTTGTCGGCCTCCGTGCCGCCCCCGGTGAACACGACCTCACCGGGCCGGCACCCGAGCGCCGCGGCGACGGTCTCGCGCGACTCCTCGACCACCCGGCGGGCCGATCGGCCGCTGCCGTGCAGCGACGAGGGGTTCCCGACGCGCCCGAGCTCGGCCGTCATCGCGGCCAGCGCCTCGGGAAGCATCGGCGTCGTCGCCGCGTGGTCCAGGTACGTCATCGCCACAAGAGCCTAATCGCGACCCGCGGGCGCGTTGTTCCCGCGGCTCCCCGAAAGCGCAGGACAGCACCGTTGAGCTTCTCCGAAAGCGCAGAATGGCACCCGCATTTTGCTTTCGCGGGTGCCATAGTGCGCTTTCGGGGAAATGCTTACTTGCGCTTCGTGATCTCGTCGGTGGCCTGCGGCAGGACCTTGTGCAGGTCGCCGACGACGCCGTAGTCGGCGAGCTCGAAGATCGGGGCCTCGCGGTCCTTGTTCACCGCGACGATCGTCTTCGAGGTCTGCATGCCGGCGCGGTGCTGGATCGCACCGGAGATGCCCGCCGCGATGTACAGCTGCGGCGAGACGGTCTTGCCGGTCTGACCGACCTGCGAGTTGTGCGGGTACCAGCCGGCGTCGACGACGGCGCGGGAGGCGCCCACGGCCGCGCCGAGCGAGTCCGCGAGCTTCTCGACGACCGACATGTTCTCGGCCGAACCGACACCGCGACCGCCGGAGACGACGATCGAGGCCTCGGTGAGCTCCGGACGCTCGCCCTTCTCCTCGATGACGGAGTCGACGATCTTCGCGCCCTTGGCGGCGGCCGAGAGCTCCACCGAGACCGGGACGCGGTTGCCGGCGGCCGGCGCGGCCTCCGGCGGGGTGGCGTTCGGGAGCACCGCGATGATCGGGGTGCCCTTGGTGGCCGAGGACTGCACGACCGTGGCGCCACCGAAGATCGACTGCTCGGCGACGACGGAACCGCCCTCGCTGGTCAGCCCGGTGGCGTCGGTGAGGACACCGGAGTTGGTCTTGATGGCCAGGCGACCGGCGATCTCCTTGCCGGTGGCGGTGGCGGCGACCAGGACGGCGGCCGGGGACTGCTCCGCGACCAGCTTGGCCAGCACCTCGGCGACCGGGGCCACGACGTAGCCCGTGAGCTCGGCGTCGTCGGCGACGTAGATGGTCTCCGCGCCGTACTCGGCCAGCTTGTCCGCGGCGTTGTCGATGCCGGAGCCGACGAACACGGCCGCCGGCTCACCCACGGCCTTGGCCATGGTCAGCAGCTCGAGGCTGACCTTCTTCAGCGCACCGTCGGTGTGCTCGACGAGAACGAGAACCTGCGACATTTCCGTATCTCCTTCTCGCCTTAGACGAACTTCTTGGACGCGAGGAAGTCCACGAGCGCGGTGCCACCGTTGCCGTCGTCCTCGACGATGGTGCCGGCCGACCGCGGGGGCCGGTCCGCGCTGGAGTTGACCTGGGTCCAGGAACCCGCCAGTCCGACCTCACCGGCATCGATGCCGAGGTCGCCGAGCGACACGGTCTCGACCGGCTTCTTCTTCGCGGCCATGATCCCCTTGAACGAGGGGTACCGCGGCTCGTTCATCTTCTCGACGGCCGAGATCATCGCGGGCAGCGAGGCCTCGACGACCTGGTAGCCGTCGTCGGTGATGCGGTTGGCCTTGAGGGTCTTCGCGTTCGGGTCGACCTCGACCTTGTTCACGAAGGTGACCTGCGGGATCCCGAGGCGCTCGGCGAGCATCGCCGGCACGACCGAGGTCCGGGCGTCGGAGGCCTCCGACCCGGCGATGACCAGGTCGTAGTCCCCGATGCGCTCGAGGGCCTTGGCGAGCACCAGCGACGTCGTCGCGGCGCACGAACCCTTGAGGGCGTCGTCGACGACGTGCACGGCGTCGTCGGCACCCATCGAGAGCGCCTTGCGAATGGCCTCCGTGGCCGAGTCCGGCCCCATGCAGAGCACGGTCACCGAGCCACCGTGGGCCTCGGTCATCTGGAGCGCCTCTTCGATGGCGAACTCGTCCATCTCGTTGAGGATGTTGTCGACCGAGACGCGGTCGAGCGTCTTGGACGCGTCGAGCTTCTTCTCAGCCCACGTGTCCGGCACCTGCTTCACGCAGACGACGATCTTCATGTTCGGCTCAGACCTCCTGGTCGAAAACGTCGCGCCGCAGCTCACGCTGGCCCTCGGTGCCCGAGGACGGGGTCACCGGGAACTATTACTGGCGAGTAGCGATCCTAGCGGGTCGTGCAGTGGCGCTCGAAACGGGGCGTCAACGCCCGACGAAAGATGCCTTCCCCGGACCGTTCTCCACGAACGAGCGCATGCCGTTCTTCTGGTCCTCGGTGGCGAACAGGGCCGCGAACAGGACCCGCTCGATGTCGAGGCCGGTGGGGAGATCGACCTCCAGACCGCGGTCGACGGCCTCCTTGGCCGCGCGGAGAGCGGCGGCGGGCCCGCCCACGAAGGTCCGGGCCCAGGCGACGGCGGCGTCGTAGACCTCGGCGTCGGGGACGACCTTGTCGACCAGGCCGATCGCGAGCGCCTCGGCGGCGTCGACGAAGCGGCCGGAGAAGATGATGTCCTTCGCCTTGGCCGGGCCGACCAGGCGCGGCAGGCGCTGGGTGCCACCGGCGCCGGGGATGATCCCGAGCAGGATCTCCGGCTGGCCCCACTTGGTGCTCTCGCCGCTGACGCGGAAGTCGGCGCACATCGCGAGCTCGCACCCGCCGCCGAGCGCGTAGCCGGTGACAGCGGCGATCGTCGGCTTCGGGATCGCCGCGACGGCGTTGAAGCAGCGGTGCAGATCCATCGACTTGACGGCCATCTCGGCGTAGGAGAGTTCCGACATCTCCTTGACGTCCGCGCCGGCCGCGAAGACGCGCTCGCCGCCGTAGATCACGACCGCGCGGATGTCGTCGTCCTTGCGCGCCGCCTGGGCGGCGTCGTGGAACTCCTCCTGCACCTGCGCGTTCAGGGCGTTCATCTTGGGCCGGTCGAGCCGAATCGTCGCGACCCCGTTGTCGACCTCAAGCCGCACAAACTCCGCCATACCGACCTCCTCGTCGAGTTCTTCCGCACGGGCACGTTATCGGCCGGGCCCGCCAGGCGGGATCATGGCCGGATGTGTGCTGATCAGGTGGTCCCGTGGCCGGGGCGTTCCGCCCCGCTCGGGGCCACCTACGACCCGGTCCGCGGCGGGGTGAACGTCGCGGTGTTCTCGCGGCGCGCGGAGTCCGTCGAGGTCTGCCTGCTCGACTCCACCGGCGCCGAGACGAACCGGATCGGGCTGCACGAGCGGACCGGGCACGTCTGGCACGCGTTCCTGCCCGGGGTCGAGCCCGGCACGCGGTACGGCTTCCGGGTCCACGGGCCGTGGGACCCCGCGCGGGGCCTGCGCTTCAACCCGACGAAGCTGCTGCTCGACCCGTACGCCCGCGCGATCACCGGCGGCTGGGGCGGCCACCCGGCCGGCTACGCGCACGTCCACACCGGGCCCGGCTCGGACGACACGGTCCGCGACGAGCGCGACTCGGCGCCCCACGTCCCGCACGCGGTGGTCGTCGACCCGGCCGACGACCCCGACTCCCCCGCCGACGCGCGGCCGAACACCGCGTGGACCGACACCGTCCTCTACGAACTGCACGTGCGCGGCTTCACCCGCAGCCACCCCGACGTCCCGCCGCACCAGCGCGGCACGTACGCCGGGCTCGCGCACCCCGCGGTCGTCGAGTACCTGACCGGTCTCGGCGTCACCGCCGTCGAGCTTCTGCCGGTGCATCACTTCGTCTCCGAGGAGCACCTGCTGCGCGGCGGCCGGCGCAACTACTGGGGCTACAACTCCATCGGGTTCTTCGCCCCGCACGCCGGCTACTCGTCGGCGGGGACGCTCGGCGGGCAGGTCCGCGAGTTCAAGGAGATGGTCCGGACCCTGCACGCGGCCGGGCTCGAGGTGATCCTCGACGTCGTCTACAACCACACGGCCGAGGGCGACGAGACCGGCCCGACGCTGTCGTTCCGCGGCCTCGACAACATCGAGTACTACCGACTGCGCGACGGGCGGCGCTACGCGGACGTCACCGGCTGCGGCAACACTCTCGACGCCCGGTCCCCGCAGGTGATCGCGCTGATCGCGGACTCGTTGCGCTACTGGGTGACCGAGATGGGCGTCGACGGCTTCCGCTTCGACCTCGCCTCCGCGCTGATCCGCGGCCCGGTCGGCGCGGACGCCCCGGACCCCCGCGCGGCCCTGCTCACCGTGCTGGCGCAGGACCCGGTCCTCTCGGGCGTGAAGCTGATCGCCGAGCCCTGGGACGCGACCGCGGCGGGCTACCTGCTCGGCGGCTTCCCACCGCCGTGGGCGGAGTGGAACGACCGCTACCGCGGCTGCGTCCGCGACTTCTGGCGCGGTGCCCCGGCCGGCGTCGACGACCTCGCGTACCGGCTCTCGGGCTCCTCGGACCTGTTCGCCCACCCGGGGCGCGGACCGATCGCCTCGATCAACTACGTCACCTCCCACGACGGGTTCACCCTGCGCGACCTCGTCAGCTACACGACCAAGCGCAACCAGGCCAACGGCGAGAACAACCGCGACGGGACCGACGACAACCGATCCTGGAACTGCGGCGAGGAGGGCGAGACCGCCAACTTCGGCGTTCTGCTTCTGAGAGAGCGTCAGATGCGCAACCTGCTGATGACGCTGCTGCTCTCGGTCGGCACGCCGATGCTGGTCGCCGGCGACGAGCGTGCCCGCACCCAGCAGGGCAACAACAACGCCTACTGCCAGGACAACGAGATCTCCTGGGTCGACTGGACGCCCGACCCGACCGCCGAGCGCCTCACGGAGTTCACGCGCACCCTGCTCGCGCTGCGCCGCGCGCACCCGGTGTTCCGTCAGCAGGGGTTCTTCACGGGCGCCCCGATCGGCGCGCACGGCCAACCCGACCTCGAATGGTTCACCGAGGCCGGCGAGCGCCTGACCAACGACGACTGGCACGACCCCCAGCGCTCCGCGCTCGGCGTCCTGCTCTGCGGCGACGCGATCCACCAGCGCGGACCCCAGGGCGAGACCCTCACCGACGACAGCTTCCTGCTGCTGCTCAACGCCGGCGCCGAGGCGGTCGAGTGGACGATGCCGACCACGACCTTCGCGACCGGCTTCGTCCCGGTGCTCGACAGCGACCCGGGTCACCCCGTCGACGGGCGGACCGTCCTCGCCCCCGGCGACACCCGGACCCTGACCGGCCGCTCCGCCCTCCTGCTCCGGGTCCTCGGCGAACCCGACCCGCTGATCGGCTGAGCTACGCCGCCGGCTCCGACTCAACTGCCGGCGGCGACGGGGTCGGCTCCGGGGTCGGCGTCGGCTCCGGTGTCGGCGTCACGACCGGCGTCGGCGTCGGCGGCGGGGTGACGGTCACGACCGGGATCGTCGGGGTCGGGGTGGGAACCGGGGTGGGGGTCGGGGTGGGAGTGGGTTCCGGGGTCGGCCGGGGGGTCGTGCCCGGGGGCGCCGGGGTCGGGGTCGGGGTCGGCTCCGGGGTCGGGGTCGGGGACTCCTCCGGCGTCGGGGTCGGGGACTCCAGGTCGCCCGGGAACACCGGGGTCGGCAGGACGATGCCGGGATCGTCGACGCCGGGGTCGTCTCCGTCGCCACCGCCGTCGCCGCTGCCGATGACCGCACCGATCGCGACGCCGACGCCGATCACCGAGAGCAGGACGACGCCCGCGATGATCGCGAACCGCCGGCGGCGGTCACGCTCGTACATGGCGAGGTAGGCCGCGTTGCGGGCGCGCTCGGCCTCGGGGTCCGCGGCGGCCGCGACCTCGACCGGGTCGGAGCCGACCGGTCCGTACCCGGCCCCGCCGTAACCACCCGCGCCGTACCCGGCCGCGGCGGCGTAGGTCCCGGCGTCGTACCCACCGGACTCGCCGTACGACGAACCCGACGACGGGTAGGGGTCGTAGGCCGCGGCCTCGACCGGCGGCCGCTCCCACGGCGCGGGGTCCGCGGGCGGCGGCGTCCACGCGGGCGGTTCGGCGACCGGCAGGACGTCGGTCTCCGCGGTCGGGCTGACGTCGGCGATGGGAACGTCGGCCGGCGCGTCGAACACGGGGGCGGCGTCGCCCACGCCCGCGCCGAACGCCGAACCCGGGGCGCTGATGTCCGGCAGCGGGGCGAGGGCCACCGCGGCGGCGATGGGTCCGATCGGTGCGGCCGGGGGCACGCGGTCGACGTCGGCCGCGATCGCGTCGAGGTACCCGGCCACGGCCGCCGCGGGACCGACGCGCGCGGCGCCGTCCTTGGCGAGCAGCGCGGCGATCAGGACCCACAACTGGTCCGGGATGCCGGCCGGGCGCACCGGCACCTCTTCGACATGACGGCGCGTCACTTCTGCCGGGTCGCCGGCGAACGGCGGCACCCCGACGCACATCTCGTGCAGCAGCACACCGAGCGCATAGAGGTCCGCGGACGCCCCGGGCACGCCCCCGGCGGCCACCTCGGGCGCCGCGTAGGCCGCCGCCGCGACCGGGATCCAACCGCGGCCGAGCCCGGCGAGCCATCGCGTCAGGCCGGCGTCGGAGACGCGCACGGCCGGGCGGCTGCCCGAGTCGTTGAACAGGATGTTGGTCGCGGTCAGGTCGCCGTGAACCAGGCCGGTCGCGTGCAGCGAGGCCAGGGCCCGGGCGATCTGCGCGCCGAGGCGGCACGCCTCGGACGGGGGGAAGGTGCGGACGACCTCGAGGGCCTGACGCAGGTTGCCGCCCTCGGCCCGCTCGGTGACGACGGCGAGCAGACCGGTGTCGGTGAGCACGATGTCGTACACCGGCATGAGGTGCGGGTGCCGCAGCGAGGTGAGCGTGTCCCGCTGACCCGCGAACTCGCGCGCGGAGGCGTCACCCCCGGACAGGTCCGGCGTGAGCACCTTGACCGCGAGCCGACGCTCGGCCGCGTCCTGCGCCACGAACACCGCACCGTGGGGACCGCGCCCCATGACCTCACCGGCCAGATAGGGCGTGCCCGGCAACCGTTCCACGCCACTTCTCCTACCGGTCCCGCTGCAGTTCTCGTGCAGCCGCCGAATCTACGGCGACGGGGTCAAGGATTGCACCCGGAACCGCTGATTGTTCGGGATAGTTCGCTGCGCGTGTCCTGCGACTGCAGACCGCGAGCTTCTCGCGGTCAGCGCACCGGGCCGTCGGTCATCCCCGCCGGCGCCATCGGCACCGCGACCAGCCCGAGCTCCGCCGGGCCGGCGAGCAGCCGGTGGGCCGGAAGGACGCGCACCGAGTACCCGAACGGTCCGCTGTTGCGCAGGGCGACGGTGCCCTCGTACCGGCTGCGGCCGCTGTCGAACTGTTCCGCGACGGTGAGCGAGAGGGTCTGCGGCCCGAGGATCTGGTCGGACTCGTCGACCCGGCCGTACACCAACTGCACGTCCACGTCGGACGGGTCGAGCGACCCAAGAGAGACCAAACAGGAGACCGAGACCTCGTCACCCACTGACGCGACGTCAACCGCGCCGGAGACCTCGACGTGGTCGACGCGGACGGCCTCCCAGCCGGCGCGGACGCGCGACTTCCAGGACGCCAGCTCGCGGGCGAGCGCGAGCTTGTCGTCGGCGAGCTCACGGGAGGACACGGCGGCCGGCGCGTAGAGCTGATTGACGTAGTCCTGGACCATGCGCGAGGCGAGCACCTTCGGACCCAGCGAGCCGATCGTGTGCCGGACCATCTCCAGCCAGCGGGCGGGCAGACCGGACTCGTCGCGCTCGTAGAACCGCGGGGCGACGGAGGTCTCGATCAGGTCGTAGAGCGCGCTCGACTCGAGCTCGTCGCGCCGCTCGGGGTCCTCGACACCGGTCGCGGACGGGATCGCCCAGCCATTGGCGCCGTCGTACCACTCGTCCCACCAGCCGTCGAGCACGGAGAGGTTGAGGCAGCCGTTCAGGGCCGCCTTCATCCCGGACGTGCCGCACGCCTCGAGCGGGCGCAGCGGGTTGTTCAGCCAGACGTCACAGCCGGGGATCATCTCGGCGGCGAGCCCCATGTCGTAGTCGGTGAGGAAGACGATGCGGTGCCGCACCGCGGGGTCGTCGGCGAAGCGGACGAGCTCCTGGATCAGGCGCTTGCCTCCGTCGTCGGCCGGGTGCGCCTTGCCCGCGATCACGAGCTGGATCGGGCGCTCCGGGTGCAGCAGCAGGTGCTTCAGCCGCTCCGGGTCCGTCAGCATCAGTGTCAGGCGCTTGTAGGAGGGCACGCGGCGGGCGAACCCGATCGTCAGCACGTCGGGATCGAGCACCGTGTTCACCCAGCCGAGCTCGGCCTCGCTCGCCCCGCGCTGCAGCCACTGCGCACGCAGCCGGCGCCGGACGGACTGGACGAGCCGCTCGCGGAGCAGGCGGCCGACGTCGAACAGGGCGCGGTCGGAGACGTCGTCGAGCGCGCCCCAGTCCTCGGCCGTGGCGATGAAGGCCGGCCCGGCCTCGCGCCGCGCGAGCTCGATCGCCTCGGGCGCGGTCCAGGTCGGGGCGTGGACGCCGTTGGTGATCGAGGTGATCGGCACCTCGTCCGGGTCGAAGCCCGGCCACAGCCCGCCGAACATCTCGCGGCTGACCGCGCCGTGCAGCAGGCTGACGCCGTTGGCGCGCTGCGCGAGGCGCAGGCCCATGACTGCCATGTTGAACACGGTCGGGTCGCCACCGGAGTACGTCTCGGCCCCGAGTTCCAGGATCCGCTCGACCGGCACCGAGGCGATCGCGTTGTCGCCACCGAAGTAGGTCGCGATCAGCTCGCGCGGGAAGCGGTCGATGCCGGCGGGCACCGGGGTGTGGGTGGTGAAGACGGTCCCGGCCCGGGCCGCCTCGAGCGCGGCGTCGAACGGCAGGCCGTCCTCCTCCGCGTACTCGCGGATGCGCTCGATGCCGAGGAAGCCGGCGTGGCCCTCGTTCGTGTGGAAGACCTCGGGGTCCGGCGTGCCGGTCAGGCGGCAGTAGGCCCGGACGGCGCGGACGCCGCCGATGCCCAGCAGCAGCTCCTGGTGCAGCCGGTGCTCGGTGCCGCCGCCGTAGAGCCGGTCGGTGATCTCCCGCTCGAACGGGCCGTTCTCCTCCACGTCCGAGTCGAGGAGCAGCAGCGGCACGCGCCCGACCTGCGCCTTCCAGACCTGCGCGGACAGCGTCCGGCCACCGGGCAGGCCGATGCGGACGCGCAGCAACGACCCGTCGGCCTCGCGCAGCGCCTCGATCGGCAGCTCGTGCGGGTCGAGGACGGGATACCGCTCCTCCTGCCACCCCTCGCGGGACAACGACTGGATGAAGTAGCCCCGCCGGTAGAGCAGCCCGACGCCGATGATCGGGACGCCGAGGTCGCTGGCCGCCTTGAGGTGGTCGCCGGCGAGGATGCCGAGGCCGCCGGAGTACTGCGGCAGCACCGCGGTGATGCCGAACTCGGGTGAGAAGTACGCGATGGCGCGCGGCAGCGGGTGCTCACCGGCGTTCTCGTTGCGCTGGTACCACCGCTCGTCGGTGCGGTAGGAGCGCAGGTCCGCCACGGCGGCGTCGAGCCGGGACCGGAACTCGGAGTCGGCCGCGAGCTCGGTGAGCCGCGCCGTGGAGACGGCGCCGAGCAGCTTCATCGGGTCCTGCCCGACCGCGTCCCAGGTCGTGGGGTCGACCGCGGCGAAGATCGCCCGCGTGTCGGCGTGCCAGCTCCAGCGGAGGTTCGTGGCCAGCTCCCCCAGGGGGAGCAGCTCGGTGGGCAGGGCGGCGCGGACGGTGAACCGACGGATAGCTCTCACCTGACTCAATCTATCCGGGAGACGTTTCGGCAATGCATCGCGCGCGGAGCCATTCGAGGGAGGCGTCCGGTGGCACCCCGAACCGCTCGGTCGGAGCACTCGCCCGGTGCCTGGTTGCGGCCCGGACAGCCGGGTACGTTCGCCAACGTGAGCGCTCGAATTCCGATCACGGACGTCCATCCCGTCGTGGACTGCACGGCCCGCCCCGCGAAAGCGGCCGCCGGCGAGCCCTTCGAGGTGCGCGCGACGGTGTTCCGCGAGGGTCACGACGCGGTCAACGCGAACGTGGTCCTGCGGGACCCGCGCGGCAAGGTCGAGTCGTGGGTGCCCATGCGGCTCCTCGCCCCCGGCACCGACCGGTGGGCCGCCACCGTCACGCCCACCCGCCCGGGCAAGTGGACCTTTCAGGTCGAGGGGTGGAGCGACCCGTACGGCACCTGGCACCACGACGCCCCGATCAAGATCGCGGCCGGCGTCGACGTCGAACTGATGCTCGAGGAGGGCGCGCGGCTGATGGAGCGCGCCGCCGAGGCGCTCGCCGCGAACTCGGCGGTGGCCCCCGAGGAGGTCGAGGTCGGCCTCAAGCTGCTCCGCGGCACCGCCGCGGACCTCCGGGACGAGCGCTACCCCGCGCAGGTCCGCCTCGCGGCCGGGCTCGCCCCGGAGGTGGAGCGGCTGCTCGCCCGCCACCCGCTGCGCGACCTGGTGACCGCGACCAAGCGCTTCCCGCTGCAGGTCGACCGCCGCGAGGCGTTGTTCAGCTCCTGGTACGAGTTCTTCCCGCGCAGCGAGGGCGCGACCCTGGACCCGCCGCGGTCGGGCACGTTCACCGCGGCGGCCGAGCGGCTGCCGGCGATCGCGGCGATGGGCTTCGACGTCGTCTACCTCCCGCCGATCCACCCGGTCGGCCGCTCGTTCCGCAAGGGCCCGAACAACACGCTGACCCCCGGCCCGGACGACCCCGGCTCACCGTGGGCCATCGGGTCCGAGGACGGCGGGCACGACGCGGTGCACCCGGACCTCGGGACGCTCGCCGACTTCGACCGCTTCGTCGACGCGGCCCGGGCGAACGGGCTTGAGGTCGCACTGGACTTCGCGCTGCAGTGCTCCCCCGACCACCCCTGGGTCAAGGAGCACCCGGAGTGGTTCACCACGCGCGCCGACGGGACCATCGCCTACGCCGAGAACCCGCCGAAGAAGTACCAGGACATCTATCCGATCAACTTCGACAACGACTTCGACGGCCTGTACGCGGAGTGCCTGCGCGTCCTGCGGCACTGGATGGACCACGGCGTCCGGATCTTCCGCGTCGACAACCCGCACACGAAACCGGTGTCGTTCTGGGAGCAGCTGCTCGCGGACATCCGCCGCACGGACCCGGACGTGCTCTTCCTCTCGGAGGCCTTCACCCGGCCGGCGATGATGCACGAGCTGGCGAAGGTCGGGTTCCACCAGTCCTACACGTACTTCACGTGGCGGACGACGAAGGCAGAACTGACCGAGTACGCGACGGAGCTCGCGCAGGAGAGCGCGCACTTCCTGCGGCCGAACTTCTTCGTCAACACCCCGGACATCCTCCACGCGTTCCTGCAGTACGGCGGGCCGCCGGCGTTCAAGATCCGCGCGGTGCTCGCCGCGACGCTCTCCCCCGCCTGGGGCGTGTACTCCGGTTACGAGCTCTACGAAGGGGTGGCCGTGCGCCCGGGCAGCGAGGAGTACCTCGACTCGGAGAAGTACCAGTACCGGCCCCGCGACTACGCGGACGCCGAGGCGGAGGGCCGCAGCCTCGCGCCCTACCTCACGACGCTGAACAACTTCCGCCGCGCACACCCGGCGCTGCAGCAGCTGCGCAACGTCGCCTTCCACGACGTGGACGACGAGAACGTGATCGCGTACTCGAAGACCGCGTCCGGGCCTGACGGGTCGTCGGACACCGTTCTCGTCGTCGTCAATCTCGACCCGCATGCCACGCGGGAGACGATGGTGCACCTGGATCCCGCGGCCCTCGGACTGATCCCCGGGGAGTCCTGCCTGGTGACCGACGAGTTCACCGGCGAGACCTGGACCTGGGGCGCCTCGAACTACATCCGCCTGGATCCGCACCGCGAACCGGCGCACCTGCTGACCCTGCGTCGATCGGGGACCGCGGGCCGATGAGCGACGAAGTGTCCCTCGCCTCCGAGGCGATCTCCGGCGAAGTCCCGATCGAGTCCAACGCCCCGATCGAGTCGTACTCGGACACACCGGCGAGCCCGCCCGACCCCGAGTGGTTCAAACGCGCGGTCTTCTACGAGGTCCTCGTCCGGTCGTTCTACGACAGCAACGACGACGGGGTCGGCGACCTGCGCGGCCTGACGGAGAAGCTCGACTACCTCGCCTGGCTCGGCGTCGACTGCCTGTGGCTGCCGCCGTTCTTCGCCTCCCCGTTGCGGGACGGCGGGTACGACGTCGCGGACTACACCTCCGTGCTGCCCGAGTTCGGCACCCTCGGCGACTTCGTCGAGTTCGTCGACGCCGCGCACCAGCGGGGCATCCGCGTGATCATCGACTTCGTCATGAACCACACGTCGGACGCGCACCCGTGGTTCCAGGCCTCCCGCACCGACCCGGACGGTCCCTACGGGGACTTCTACGTCTGGGCCGACGACGACAAGGGCTACGGCGACGCCCGCATCATCTTCGTCGACACCGAGACCTCGAACTGGACCTACGACCCGGTCCGCAAGCAGTACTACTGGCACCGCTTCTTCTCGCACCAGCCCGACCTCAACTTCGAGAACCCGCGGGTGCGCGAGGCGATCATGGAGGCGCTGCGCTTCTGGCTCGACGTCGGCATCGACGGATTCCGGCTCGACGCCGTGCCCTACCTGTTCGAGGAGGAGGGCACGAACTGCGAGAACCTCCCGCGCACGCACGAGTTCCTGCGCGAGGTCCGCGCCGAGGTCGACCGCCTCTACCCGGACCGCGTCCTGCTGTGCGAGGCGAACCAGTGGCCCGAGGACGTCGTCGAGTACATGGGCGACGGCGACGAGTGCCACATGGCGTTCCACTTCCCCGTGATGCCGCGGCTGTTCATGGCCGTGCGACGCGAGACGCGCTACCCGATCTCGGAGATCCTCGCGCAGACGCCGAAGATCCCGGACAACTGCCAGTGGGGCATCTTCCTCCGCAACCACGACGAGCTCACGCTCGAGATGGTCACGGACGAGGAACGCGACTACATGTACGCGGAGTACGCCAAGGACCCGCGGATGAAGGCCAACATCGGCATCCGCCGGCGGCTGGCCCCGCTGCTCGACAACGACCGGCGCCGCCTCGAACTGTTCACCGCCCTGCTGCTCGCGCTCCCCGGCTCCCCCGTCCTGTACTACGGCGACGAGATCGGGATGGGCGACAACATCTGGCTCGGCGACCGCGACGGCGTCCGGACTCCGATGCAGTGGGACCCGGACCGCAACGCGGGCTTCTCGAACGCGACCCCCGGCCGGCTCACGCTGCCCGTCATCATGGACCCGATCTACGGCTACCAGGTGACCAACGTCGAGGCGCAGATGGCGTCCCCGACCTCGCTGCTGCACTTCACGCGCCGGATGATCGAGGTCCGCAAGGCGAACCCGGCGTTCGGTCTCGGCACCTTCACCGACCTCGGCGGGTCGAACCCGAGCGTGCTGTCGTTCCTGCGCGAGTACTGCCCGGACCCGGAGAACCCGGCGCAGTGCGACATCGTCCTGTGCGTGAACAACCTCTCGCGGTTCGCCCAGCCGGTGGAGCTCGACCTGCGCCGCTTCGAGGGATACCGGCCGGTCGAACTGCTCGGCGGCGTCGCGTTCCCGCTCATCGGTGAGCTGCCTTACCTCCTGACGGCACCACCGCACGGCAGCTACTGGTTCCGCCTCGACCCGCCCGGGTAAGCGATCGTCATGGACAGAAGTGACGAGCTCGCCCGCTGGTTGACCGGCCAACGGTGGTTCGCGGGCAAAGGGCGCGGGATCGCGCGCGCGGAGGCCTCGCGAATCGGCCGCCTGCACGACGATCCGCCCGCCGACCTGCTCGCGGTCGCCGTGGCCTACACCGACAGCGCCGACGACGCTGCCGCCGGCGGTGAGACCTACTCGGTCCCGGTGAGCTACCGGCCCGAGCCGGACCCGAACCTGGCCCACGCGCTGATCGGGCACTGGCCCCCCGCCGAGGGCGAGTCGCCGCAGTACGCCTACGACGCGCTGCACGACAAGGAGACGACCGCGGCCTGGCTCACCGGCATGAGCGCCGGGAAGTACGCGGGCAGCCTGTCCTTCCATCGCGACTCGACGGCGGTCCCGCTGCCGGCGAACGAGCCGTCGCGGGTGATCGGCGGCGAGCAGTCCAACACCTCGCTGGTGTTCGGCGACCTGTCCGACGGGCCGAAGGCGATCCTCAAGGTCTTCCGGCGCCTCGTCGCGGGCACGAACCCGGACGTCGAGTTGCTGCACGCCCTCGGCCAGGCCGGCAACACGAGCGTCCCCGCCCTGCTCGGGTGGGTGGACGGCGAGTGGACCGGGCCCGGCGGCGACCCGCAGCGCGGGACGCTCGCGATCGCGACCGAGTTCTACCCCTCGGCCACCGACGGCTGGGACCTCGCGCTCGCCAGCGTCCGCGCGCTCTACGCCGAGGACGACCCCGACCCGGCCGCGTCCGGCGGCGACTTCGCCGGCGAGGCGTACCGGCTCGGGCAGGCGACCGCGTCGGTGCACGCCGACCTCGCGCGCGTCCTCGGCAGCGTGACGTGGTCGGCGGCCGAGATCGCCGAGCTCGCGGCAACGCTGCGCAAGCGGCTCGACGCGGCCGTGGCCGCGGTGCCCGACCTCGCGCCGTTCGCCGAGGAGATCGCCGCCCGGTACGCCGAACTGCCCGCCGCGGAGCGGAGCCTGGTCGGCCAGCGCGTCCACGGCGACCTGCACCTGGGGCAGGCGTTGCGGACCGACACCGGGTGGAAGATTCTCGACTTCGAGGGCGAGCCCGCGCGCCCGATCGCCGAGCGCTCCGCTCCGCAGACGGCGCTCAAGGACGTCGCCGGCATGCTGCGCTCGTTCGACTACGCGGCCCGGCAACTGTTCTCCGGCGCCGACCCCGCAGACCCCGCGAATCGGCCCGGGGTCGAGGAGCGGGCGGCCGCGTGGGCCGCACGCAACTCCCGCGCGTACTGTGCCGGCTACGCCGACGTCGCGGGCGCGGACGCCCTGGCCGACCCCGTTCCCCTGACAGCTCTCGTCCTCGACAAGGCGGTCTACGAAGTGGTGTACGAGACGCGCAACCGACCGGACTGGGTCGACGTGCCCCTGGGGGCGATCCGCCGCATGCTGGCGGCTCCCGTCCTGGACGACGTCCTGACGGGAGGCCGCTCATGAGCAGGATCCAGGAGAAGGCCCTGAGCCCGATGCCCGTCCCCCGCGAGGTCCTCAGCCGGCTCGTCGCGGGTGAGCATCACGACCCGCACTCGATCCTCGGCGCGCACCCGGATGGTCAGGGCGCGGTGACGATCCGCGCGCTGCGTCCCCTCGCCGACCGGGTCACGGTCGTCGTCGGTTCGGGCCCCGACGCCGCCCGGTACGAGCTCACCCATGAGCACGAGGGCGTCTTCGCCGGCGTCGTCCCCGGCGAGCACGCGCCGGACTACCGCCTCGAAGTCGTCCACGACGGCAGCACGACGCTGCTCGACGACCCGTACCGCTACCTCCCGACGCTCGGCGAGGTCGACCTGCACCTGATCCGCGAGGGCCGCCACGAGCAGCTCTGGGAGGTGCTCGGCGCGCACGTGCGCCGCTACGACGGACCGACCGGGACCGTCGCGGGGACGTCGTTCGCCGTCTGGGCGCCGAACGCCCGGGGCGTACGGCTGATCGGCGACTTCAACTACTGGGACGGCCGCGCGCACCCGATGCGCTCGCTCGGCTCCTCCGGCGTCTGGGAGATCTTCGTTCCCGACATCGGCGTCGGCACCTGCTACAAGTACGAGATCCTCGGCCGCGACGGCGGCTGGCGGCAGAAGGCGGACCCGATGGCGGCCGCCGCCGAGGTGCCGCCCGCGACCGCGTCCGTGGTCTACGAGTCGTCGTACACCTGGAACGACGAGCAGTGGATGACCACGCGTACCTCGACGGCGCCGACCGAGCGGCCGATGAGCGTCTACGAGGTCCACCTCGGCTCGTGGCGTCCTGGCCTGACGTACCGTCAGCTCGCGGAGGAGCTCGTCGGCTACGTCCAGGAGATGGGCTTCACCCACGTCGAGTTTCTGCCGGTGGCCGAGCACCCCTTCGGCGGCTCGTGGGGTTACCAGGTCTCCTCGTACTATGCGCCGACGTCGCGCTTCGGCTCCCCCGACGACTTCCGGTACCTCGTCGACCGGCTGCACCAGGCCGGCATCGGCGTCATCATCGACTGGGTCCCCGCCCACTTCCCGAAGGACGAGTGGGCCCTGGCGCGGTTCGACGGGACGCCGCTCTACGAGCACAGCAACCCGCACCGGGGCGAGCATCCCGAGTGGGGCACGCTGATCTTCGACTTCGGCCGCAACGAGGTCCGCAACTTCCTCGTCGCGAACGCGTCCTACTGGCTCGAGGAGTTCCACGTCGACGGACTGCGCGTCGACGCCGTCGCCTCGATGCTCTACCTGGACTACTCACGCCCCGAGGGGCAGTGGACGCCGAACCAGTACGGCGGTCGGGAGAACCTCGACGCGGTGCAGTTCCTCCAGGAGATGAACGCGACCGTCTACCGGCGCGCGCCGGGTGCCTTCACCGTCGCCGAGGAGTCCACGGCCTGGCCGGGCGTCACGCGGGCCACGCATCTCGGCGGGCTCGGCTTCGGCTTCAAGTGGAACATGGGCTGGATGCACGACTCGCTCGGCTACGTGAGTCACGATCCGATCCACCGGCAGTACCACCATCACCAGATGACCTTCTCGATGATGTACGCGTACTCCGAGAACTACGTCCTGCCGCTCTCGCACGACGAGGTCGTCCACGGCAAGGGCTCACTGCTCGGCAAGATGCCGGGCGACCGGTGGCAGAAGCTCGCCAACCTCCGCGCGTACCTGGCCTTCATGTGGGCGCACCCCGGCAAGCAGTTGCTGTTCATGGGCGGCGAGTTCGGCCAGGAGTCCGAGTGGTCCGAGGCCCGGGCGCTGGACTGGTGGCTGCTCGAGCACCCCGAGCACGCCGGGCTGCACCGGTTGGTCGGCGACCTCAACCGCGTCTACGTGGCCTCGGCCGAGCTGTGGGAGCGCGACCACGACCCCAGCGGCTTCGCCTGGATCGACGCCAACGACACCGGCAGCAACGTGTTCTCGTTCCTGCGCTTCGCGGCCGACGGCTCCGCGCTGGCCTGCGTCGCGAACTTCGCCAACACGGTCCACGGCGAGTACAAGATCGGCCTGCCCTTCGCCGGCCGGTGGACCGAGGTCCTCAACACCGACGCCGAGGTCTACACCGGCAGCGGCGTCGGCAACCTCGGCGGCATCGACGCGGCCGAGGAGCCGCACCACGGCCTCCCGGCGTCCGGGTGCCTGACCCTGCCCCCGCTGGGCACGGTCTGGCTCCGCCACGGCCCCGCCTGACCCACCAGCCCCCGCGTCCCCGTGGGGGTGTCACCCCTTGTCGACGCCTGGTGGACAAAGGGTGTCACCCCTTGTCGACGCCTGGCGCCTGGTGGACAAAGGGTGTCACCCCTTGTCGACACCTGGTGGACAAAGGGTGTCACCCCTTGTCGACGCCTGGCGCCTAGTGGACAAAGGGTGTCACCCCTTGTCGACACCTGGTGGATAAAGGGTGTCACCCCTTGTCGACACACGCGCGTGGGATCAGAAGAGGGCGCTCGCGAGGGCGCGGCGGGCGGTGACGACGCGCGGGTCGTCGGCGCCAAGGACGGCGAACAGGCTGAGCAGGTGCTCGCGGAGGGCATCACGGTCGTCGCCGCTGGAGACGCGGATCGCCTCGACGAGTCGGGAGAACCCGGCCTCGGGGGTGCCGGAGGCCACCTCGACGTCCGCGGCGAGGCGGACCGCCGCGAGGTCGGACGGGCTGCCCTGCGCGGTCTTGAGCGCGACGTCGGGGTCGACGCCCTGCACGCGCTGAAGCAGCTGCACGCGCGCGAGGCCCTCGGCCGCGTCGCGGTCCGCGGGACGCTCGGCGAGCACCGCGGAGTACTTCTGCTCGGCCTCGTCGAGATTGCCGGCGACCATCGCCTCGTAGGCGTCGGCGTGCGGGACGACCGGCTCGGTCGACGTCGCCGTCGCCGTCGCGGCCGGCACGCTCCCCCGCGGGGCCGCGCGGCCGGAGACGCCGTTCATCGCCGAGACGCGGAGCAGCTCCTCGATGTACTGACGGACCTGCGCCTCCGGCAGCGCGCCCTGGAACAGCGGCACCGGCTGCTGCCCGACGACCGCGAGGATCGTCGGCAGGCTCTGGATGCCGATCTCCTGCGCGAGGCGCTGGTTCGCGTCGGTGTCGATCGTGGCCAGCAGGAAGCGGCCCTCGTACTCCAGCGCCAGCTTCTCCAGGATCGGCGCGAGTTGCTTGCACGGCTGGCACCAGCCCGCCCAGAAGTCGATGACGACCGGGACGGTCATCGAGGTCGTCATGACCTCGGTGCCGAAGTTCTCCTCGGTGACCTCGACGACCCAGGGGTTGCCGCCGTGGCCGCCCGCCGAGCCGGCCCCGGCCCCGCCGGTGTGCTCCGGGCCGACGCCGAGGGCGGAGCCGGCCGCGACCGGCGGAGCGGAGCGGGCCGGTGGCTCGGGAATCTCCCCCGGCCGGGTCGGACGCGCCTTCAGACCGGACAGGTCGACGGCGCCATGGGTCGGGATACGGGGCGAAGGAGGCTGAGCCATGAGTTCATCCTGCCTGACGGGAGGCCGCGCGGCCGGGCTCCGCGGGCTCGTGCTGCGTCCGGAGCCAGCGTTCGACGAAGAAGGTGGCGAACGGGATCGAGGAGGCGACCAGGAGCTTGACGAGCGTGACGTTGTCCCAGCGCATCCGCCGCTGCAGGTCGAGCACGCCCAGCACGTAGGCCACGAACAGGATCCCGTGGATCGGCCCGAGCACGGCGACACCCGCGTGCCAGTCGAGCACCCACTGTGAGATCAGGAGCAGCAGGACGTAACTGACTCCCTCGACCAGCGAGACCACCCGCAGCCGACCGATCCGCGTCGCCAGCATTTCGCAGCACCCCTCGTTCCTGTCCGCGCCCGTCCGGGCTCGCCTCCATCTTGCCTGGTGGGGGTTTCACGCCCGCCGCACGCCCGGTCGCAGTCCGCCACCGGTAGGCGACGAACACGTCACGGAGCGGCGGTTCGGCTTTCCGGGTCCGGAAACCGGGACAAGGATGGAGACATGAGACGGCGAGGCCGCGGTGCCCGGGGTGCGACCCTGCTCGCCGTGGCCCTGTCGGTCACGGCGCTCGCGGCCTGCGGTGGTCAGCCCGAGGTGACGCCCGCCGGCGACGCCGGGCTCGACGTCCCCTACGACGACAGCGCGCCCCGCGCGACCGGACAGCCGCGTCCCGCGGCGAGCGTCTCGCCGCTGCCGAGCGGTGCGACCCCGCCGCCCGCGATCCCCCTGCCGGGGGGCACGTTCCAGCCCCCGAAGCCGGTGAAGTCCGGCAAGCCCGGGGGCCCGACGCCGACGCCCGCGCCGGGCCGGCCGGCCCCGCCGCCCGAGGGCGGTCTGACGCTCCCCGCGCCGGGCGAGTACGTCTACGCGCTGACCGGCACCTCCAGCCTCGGTAAGCCGCCGTCGACGATGAAGGCCACGGTCGCCGCGGCCGGCGGTGAGGACGAGCAGGTCTGGACGCTCGACGCCCGCCGGCCGGACGGCGCCGGGATCATCGAGGAGATGACGCTCGCCCGGCAGTCCGACGGCGTGTACCTCTCCGCCTACCGCATCGACGCCTCCACCGGGCTGGCGGCGATCGTGCTGGAGTTCGCCCCGCCGACGCCCGTGCTGCTCGAGCCGGACGATGCGAAGGCCGGCCAGACCTGGGAGTTCGACCTCGAGTCGAAGGACGGCTGCGCGGCCGCGCACACCGCCGCGGTGCTGGTGTCGGAGGGCAAGCCCGGCGCGGACGGCGTCAACTCCGTGCGGCACGTCCGGATGACGACGACGCTGCGGACGATCGGCCCGCCGACCTGCCCGGCGATCAACGCCAAGCGGGTGCAGGACACCTACCACCCGGCCGGCGTCGCCCTGCCCGCGCGGATCGACAACAACCTCTCCGGCTCGCTCGGCGCCGTCCCGGTCAAGTCCGACACCCGCGCCACCCTCACCGCCCCGACGCCGAAGTCAGCGGCCCGCCGGCCCGAGGCGGGCTAGGTTCTCCCAGCATGTGGCTGATTCCGCTGCGGGACCTCCAGTGGCGCCACCGGCGGTTCGTGCTCGGCGCCGTCGCGACGGCCGTCGTCTTCACCCTCGCCCTGCTCCTCGGCGGCGTCGGCTCGGCGCTGCGGGGCGAGGCCGACCGTGCCGTGCAGGCCGTCGGCGCCGACGCGTGGCTGGTCCGTGAGGGCGCGAGCGGACCGTTCTCCACCCTCGCGGCGATGCCCGACACCGTCGTGGACCAGGTCGCCCGCGCCCCGGGCGTGGTCTCGGCCGACCCGTTCGTCGCCGCGTCCGCCACCACCGGCGGCGCCCGCACGGTCGACGTCACCGTGATCGGTTACCGGCCCGGCGGCCTCGGGCCGCCGGTGCCGACGGCAGGCCGGCAGCCCAGCCGGCCCAACGAGGCGTTGGTGGACCGCTCGACCGGATACGCGGTCGGCGACACCGTGAACCTGTCCGGGATCAACTTCGCCGTCGTCGGCCAGGTCGAGCACATGACGATGCGCGGCGGTGCCGGCAACGTCTACCTCAACATCCGTGACGCCCAGTCAGTTCTGTTCAAGGGCAACCGGTTCGTCACGGCCGTCCTGGTTCGGGGCGCGCCCGAGGTCCCGGCGGCGCTCGGTCTTCGCGTCCTGGACACCGTCGACGCCCGCAGCGACGCGCTCCGGCCGGTCGACCAGCAGATCGACGCCGCGCACGCCCTGCGCCTGCTGCTGTGGGCGGCGGCGATCCTCGTCGTCGGCGCGACCGTGCACCTGGCCGCGGCGGAGCGGCCCCAGGACCTCGCGGTGCTCAAGGCCCTCGGCGCGAGCACCTCGACGCTCGCCGCCGGCCTCGCGCTGCAGGCCGTGGTGGTCTCGGTCGCCGCCGCCGGCGTGGCGGTGCTCGCCGCTCCGGTGTTCGCGCCCGTCCTGCCGCTGCCGACGCACTTCTCGCTGGGCTCGACCATCGGCCTGGTCGCGCTCGCCGCCGTCGTCGGGATGCTCGCCGGGCTCGCGGGGCTGAGCCGCGCCGTCCGGGTCGAGGCGATCGAGGCGCTGGACGCCTGATGGAGCAGCTGCAGATCCGCGACCTCACCGTCGAGCACGCGAGCGGCGACTACCTCGTGCGCCCCCTCGACGGGTTTCACGGGGAAGCCCGCTCCGGCGAACTCGTACTCCTGCTCGGCCCGAGCGGCAGCGGCAAGACCACGTTGCTCGCGTGCCTGGCCGGGCTGCGGTCGCCCACCTCGGGCGAGATCCGGCTCGACGACGAGGTGGTCACGGACCTGACGGGCCGGGACCTCGCCGAGTACCGCCGCCGGTCCGTCGGGCTGGTGCTTCCCGGCGCCAAGCTCCTGCCCGGGCTCACGATCCGCGAGAACGTCGAGGTCCCCCTGCGTCTGGCGCACGTTGCCGGGCGCACGGCCCGGACCCGCGCCGCCGAGCTGCTCGACCTCGTCGGCCTCGGCGAGCACGGGCACGAGCGCCCCGCCGCCCTCTCCGGCGGGCAGCAGCAACGCGTCGCCATCGCGCGGGCGCTGGCGCACGAGCCCCCGCTCGTCCTCGTCGACGAGCCGACCGTCGGGGCGGACTACGTGCAGGTCGAGATCGTGCTGCGCACCCTGCGCGACCTGGCCGTCCCCGGCCGCGCGGTGATCGCCGCGACCCACGACGAGCGCCTGGTGCCGCTGGCCGACCGCGTGATCGAGATGCGCCCGCAGACCCCGGAGGCGGAACAGCTGGGCACCGTCGACCTGAAGGAGGGTCAGGCCCTGTTCGAGCAAGGCGACAACGGCGAGCTCGTGTACGTCGTCGTCAAGGGCCAACTGGACGTCTTCCGTGCCCTCGCCGACGGCGGGGACGCCCTCGTGCACACCTGCCAGCCCGGCGACTACGTGGGCGAGATCGGCCCCCTGCTCGGGCTGCCCCGCTCCGCCACCGTGAAGGCGAAGACCGACGCGGTCGTGCAGGGCATCACCGTCGAGGAGTTCTGCGAACGCGTCGGGCCCGAAGGGGTCCGCTCCGCCCTGGGATCGACGTCCCCGTGACCCGCCCCGCCAGAAGGGGTGACGCCCCTTCTGGTTGCCGTCAGGTGGTCAGCTGCTCCGCGAGGGCGTCGGCCGCGGCGTAGGGGTCGAGCTCGCCGGCGGCGACCCGCTCGGCCAGGGCCTCCAGGCGCCGGTCCCCGCGCAGGTTGCCGATCCGGCGCCGCATGCCCTCGAGCGTGACGGCCTCGACCTCCCCGGCGGCGCGGCGGCGCCGGCGGGCGACCAACCGGCCCGAGTCCACGAGGTGCTGCCGGTGCTTGGAGATCGCATCGACGACCTCCTCGACGCCGTCGCCCCGGGACGCGACGGTCTTGAGCACCGGCGCGGTCCAGTCCCCCTCGCCGCGGCCGGGGCCGAGGGAGAGCATGTGCGTGAGCTCCCGTGCGGTCTGCGCGGCGCCCTCGCGGTCGGCCTTGTTGACGACGTAGACGTCCCCCACCTCGAGGATCCCGGCCTTCGCGGCCTGGATCCCGTCGCCCATGCCGGGGGCCATCAGCACGACCGTCGTGTCGGCCTGGCCGGCGACCTCGACCTCGGACTGCCCGACGCCGACGGTCTCGAGCAGGATCACCTCGCACCCGGCGGCGGCCAGCACGCGCAACGCCTGCGGCGCCGCCCACGAGAGCCCGCCGAGGTGCCCCCGCGCCGCCATCGAGCGGATGTAGACGCCGTCGTCCTCGGCGTGCGCACCCATCCGGATGCGGTCACCGAGCAGCGCCCCGCCGGAGTACGGCGACGACGGATCGATCGCCAGCACGCCGACGCGGACGCCGCGGCCCCGGTACGCGCCGATCAGCGCCGCGGTCGACGTCGACTTGCCGACACCCGGCGGGCCGGTCAGGCCCACCACGTAGGTGTCCGCCGGACCGGCCGCCACCAGGGCGGCCATCACCTCGCGCAGCAACGGCGAGGCGTCCTCGACCAGGCTGATCAGTCGGGCGACCGCGCGTCGGTCACCCGAGCGAGCCCGCCCGACGAGATCGGCGACGTCGGTCACGGAGTTGCTGACGATTCTGACGAAGTGTCAGGACCCGACCTTGATGATCAGGGCGTCGCCCTGGCCACCGCCGCCGCAGAGCGCAGCCGCGCCGTACCCGCCGCCGCGGCGGCCGAGCTCGAGGGCCAGGTGCAGCACGATGCGGGCGCCGGACATCCCGACCGGGTGCCCGAGCGCGATCGCGCCGCCGTTGACGTTGACGATCTCCGGGTCCACGCCCAGCTCGCGGGTGGACTGGATGCCGACCGCGGCGAAGGCCTCGTTGATCTCGATCAGCCCCAGGTCCGAGGCGGCGATGCCCTGCTTGGCCAGCGCGGCGTTGATCGCCCGCGACGGCTGGGACTGCAGCGAGGAGTCCGGGCCGGCGACCATGCCGTGCGCGCCGATCTCGGCGATCCAGGACAGCCCGTTCGCCTGGGCCTTCTCCTTGCTCATCACGATCACCGCGGCGCCACCGTCGGAGATCTGCGAGGCCGAGCCGGCAGTGATGGTGCCGTCGGAGGTGAAGGCCGGACGCAGCTTGGCCAGCGACTCGGCGGTGGTGTCCCCACGCACGCCCTCGTCGTCGGCGAAGGAGATCGGGTCACCCTTGCGCTGCGGCAGCTCGATCGGCGCGATCTCGTCGGCGAACAGGCCGTTCTTGTGCGCCGCCGCCGCGCGCTGGTGCGAGCGGGCCGCGAACTCGTCCTGCTCCTCGCGGGAGATGTTCAGCCCCGCGTTGGCCTTCTCGGTCAGCTCGCCCATCGGCACGTCGGTGAACTGGTCCCACAGTCCGTCGTAGGCCATCGAGTCGACCAGGGTGGTGTTGCCGTACTTGACCCCGACCCGGGAGTTCGGCAGCAGGTGCGGCGCGTTGGTCATCGACTCCATGCCACCGGCCACGACCGTGTCGACCTCACCGGCGCGGATCAGCTGGTCGGCCATCGCGATCGCGTTCAGGCCCGACAGGCACACCTTGTTGATCGTGATCGCCGGGACGTCCATCCCGATCCCACCCTTGACCGCGGCCTGGCGAGCGGTGATCTGCCCGGCGCCGGCCTGCAGCACCTGACCCATGATCACGTACTGGATCTCCGAGGCCGGCACCCCGGACCTCGTCAGGGCCGCCGAAATCGCATGACCGCCCAGGTCCGCCCCGGAGAAGTCCTTCAGGGAGCCCAGCAGGCGTCCCATCGGCGTGCGCGCGCCGGCAATGATCACGGAGCTGGTCATGGGGGCCTCCACGGGTCCTCGGACGTGCCCTGGTCTCGGGCATCTGCCACGATAGTCAGCAGGCGCAAATCGACATCTCCCCGGCGTCCGTGCCGTCGGCCGGGAGGACCGCTCGTCGCGCCGAACGGCCCGTCGGACGCCCGCCAGGAGCACCTCATGATCAACCGGATCGACCACGTCGGCCTCGCCGTCCAGGACCTGGACGCTTCGATCGCCTTCTACGAGCGGACCTTCGGGATGCACGTGGTGCACGAGGAGGTCAACGAGGAACAGGGCGTTCGCGAGGCGATGCTGGCCGTCGGGGACTCCGGCTCCTACATCCAGCTGCTCGCCCCGCTGCGCGAGGACTCCCCCATCGGCAAGTTCCTCGCCCGCAACGGCGAGGGCATCCAGCAGATGGCGTACAACGTCGACGACATCGACGCGATCTCCACGCACCTGCGCGACGCCGGCGTGCGCCTCCTCTACGACGAGCCCAAGCGCGGCACCGCCAACTCCCGCATCAACTTCGTGCACCCGAAGGACGCCGGCGGCGTCCTGATCGAGCTCGTCCAGTCGGCCCCGGAGGGCGAGTCCGGCCACTGAGCCGACTCCTCGGGGCGGGCCGTGCGGCCCAGAACACGGTTTAGCGTCGCGGTTTCCCGGTCACTGAGCCGGAAACCGCACGCCGCCCCTGCTCGCCGCTCGGCGACAGGGTCGACCGTCCGGCGACCAGCTCGACCAGGCGAGCGGCGGCCGGTCCGGGGGACATTTCGGGCGTCGGTATCGTCTACCAGCCGCTCGCACTACCCGGGAGTAACGCCGTGAAGGACATCCTCGAGGCCATCCTCGCCAGCGACACCGAACGCCCGGACGTCGCCGGGCTCCCGATCCCGGAGTCCTACAAGGGCATGGTCGTCCGCAAGGACGAGCAGAACATGTTCGAAGGCCTCCCCTCCAAGGAGAAGGACCCGCGCAAGAGCCTGCACCTCGACGAGGTGGCGACCCCCGAGCTCGGCCCGGGTGAGGCCCTCGTCGCCGTGATGGCCTCGTCGGTCAACTACAACACCGTCTGGACCTCGATCTTCGAGCCCGTCTCGACGTTCGGCTTCCTGGAGCGCTACGGCCGAGTCTCCGAACTGACCAAGCGCCACGACCTGCCGTACCACGTGGTCGGCTCCGACCTCGCCGGCGTCGTGCTCAGGGTCGGCCCGGGCGTGAGCAAGTGGAAGGCCGGCGACCGCGTCGTCGCGCACTGCCTGAGCGTCGAGCTCGAGGACGCCATGGGCCACGACGACACGATGATGGACCCGCAGCAGCGCATCTGGGGCTTCGAGACCAACTTCGGCGGCCTCGCCGAGCTGGCCCTGGTCAAGGCCAACCAGCTGATGCCGAAGCCGGACCACCTCTCCTGGGAGGAGGCCGCGTCGCCGGGCCTGGTGAACTCCACCGCCTACCGGCAGCTGATCTCGCACAACGGCGCGAACATGAAGCAGGGCGACGTCGTCCTGATCTGGGGCGCCTCCGGTGGCCTCGGCTCCTACGCGACGCAGATGGCCCTGGCCGGCGGCGCGATCCCCGTCTGCGTCGTCTCCTCCCCCGACAAGGTGGAGATCTGCAAGTCCCTCGGCGCCGAGCACGTCATCGACCGCAACGCCGAGGGCTACAAGTTCTGGAAGAACGAGAACGAGCAGGACCCGAAGGAGTGGCAGCGCTTCGGCAAGAAGATCCGTGAGCTCACCGGTGGCGAGGACATCGACATCGTCTTCGAGCACCCGGGCCGCGAGACCTTCGGCGCCTCGATCTACGTGACCCGCCGGGGCGGCATCATCACCACCTGCGCGTCGACCTCGGGCTACATCCACCAGTACGACAACCGGTACTTCTGGATGAACCTCAAGCGGATCATCGGCTCGCACTTCGCGAACTACCGCGAGGCGTGGGAGGCCAACCGTCTCATCGACAAGGGCATCATCCACCCGACCCTGTCGAAGACCTACGCCCTCGCCGACACCGGCCAGGCCGCCCTCGACGTCCACCGCAACGTCCACCAGGGCAAGGTCGGCGTCCTGTGCCTCGCCCCCTCCGAGGGCCTCGGCGTCGCCAACCCCGAGAAGCGCGCCAAGTTCGAGGACAAGATCAACCGCTTCCGCAACGTCTGAGCCTCCGCGCTCCGGCGCTCCGGCGCCCCCGCGCCGCCCCGAACCACCCCGATCCACCCCGAACCACCCCGACAGCCCGCTCATGCATGAGCGGGCTGTCGATTTTCGGGCGATCGGTGTCCGAATTTCGACGCTCCGCTCATGCATGACCGGGCTGTCGATTTTCGGGCGATCGATGTCCGAATTTCGACGCTCCGCTCATGCATGAGCGACGAGCGTGAGCGCGGACGTGAAGATTTGTCCGTTTCATTCCCGGGCCGGGTCCGCCGTGGGAACATGCCGGGGTGACGTCGGACGCCAATCGGGCGCCCGGCCGCGAGCTGTCGCGGCCGGGGACGACGGCACGGTTCGAGACGGCCCTGCGCGGCTACGACCGGGCGCAGGTCGACCTCTACGTCGACGAGCTCAGCTCCCGGCTGGAGGCGCTGCGCGCCGCGATCGCGGACGCCGAGCAGGTCGCCCACGACGCCCGTGAGGACGCGCTGGTCGCGCACGCGGAGCTGACCCGGACCCGGGCCCGGCTGGCGGACACCGAGGCGCGGCTGGCCCAGGTCGAGGCGTCCCCCGGGCTGCCCGGGGAGGACAGCGCCGGCCGGCTCATGCGGCTGGCCGAACTGACGGCCGAGGCGCTGCGCGCGGAGGCGGCCGAGGCGGCCGCCGCGGTGCAGCGCGAGGCCCACGAGGCGTTGGAGGCGGCGCACCGCCGGCACGCGGAGCTGCTGGAGGCGGCGGCGGTCGAGAAGACCGCGCTGCTCGCCGAGGCCAGACGGGTCGCCGTCGCCCTGGCCGAGGCCGGCCGCGTCACCGGCGAGGCGCGCCGGACCGAGGGCGCGAGCTCCCGCAAGCGGGCCGAGCAGGCCGCCCGCCGGGAGGGCGAGCGCAGCGTCGCGGCGGCGCGCGCCCGGGCCGCCGAGATCGAGCGGATCACCGAGCGCCGCGTCACCGAGGCCGAGACCGCCGGGTTCGGGGCCCGCGCCCGCGGGCACGCCCGAGCGGCGGCGACGGCCGCCCGACTGCGGACCCGGGCCGCGGACGTCCTCGCCCGCGCCCACGAGCGTGCCGAGACCCTCCAGACCACCGCCGCCCGCGAGGCGGACGCCCTGATCTCCGAGGCGACCGCGAAGTCCGAGGCGATGCTCGCCGCCGCGCGGACCGAGAGCCAGCAGCTGATCACGGACGCCGAGACCCGCCTCGCCGCCGCGCAGGCCGCGGCGGCCGCGCTCACCCGCGTCGCGACCGCCGAGGCGCGGGAGCTCTCCACGTCGACGAAGGCCGAGGCCGCCCGGCTCGCGGAGACCTCCCGCGAGCAGGCCACCCGGTTGCTCCACGAGGCCCGCGCCGAGGCCACCCGCCTGACCACCGCCGCCCGCGCCGAGGCCGAGCGGGTCTCGCGTTCGGCCGCCGACGAGGCGACCGCGCTGCTCACCGCGGCACGCAGCGACGCCGAGGCCACGACCGTCGCGGCCCGCGAGGCGGCCGGGAAGCTGACAACCACGTCGACGGCGGCGGCCGAGGCCCGCGAGTCCAGTGCCCGGGCCGAGGCCGAACGCGTGCTGCGCGAGGCCCAGGAGGCCGCGGACGCCCTGACCGCGCGATCGAGCGGCGAGGCGGCGAAGGTCCTCGCCGACGCCCGGCGCGAGGCGCACTCGATCGCCGCGGCGTCGCGGTCCCAGGTCGAGCAGATCACCAGCGAGGCCCGCGCGACCGCGGACGCCGTCACCGCCCGCGCCACCGCGGAGGCCGAGCGCCTGTCGTCCTCGACCCGCGCCGCGGCCGCCGAGCTCGCCGCCGCGGCCGGCGCGGACCGTGAGGCGGCCGCCGAGATGCTGGCCGAGGCGGAGCGCAAACTCGACGACGCCCGCCGGCGGGCCGAGGGTCTGGCGACCGCGGCCCTGGAGGCGATCGCGGACGAACTGGCCGCCCGTCGGGCCGAGGTACGCGCCCTCGAAAACGAGAGGGATTCGATTCTGGCGCAGCGTCAGGACATCGGTGCGCACTTGATCAACCTTCAGGCAAGTCTGGATCTTCTGGCCGAGCTCGGCGTCGATCCGAGCGGCTCCGGAACCGACTCCACCCGCGAGAACGGGCCGAACTCGACCGACAGGTCCTGAGAAATCCCTTTCGACCGGCGCCCACGGTCCCTCGGTTTGCCCAGAGGGCGGACGCCGGGACCCGCCTCGAGAGATGATCACTGCAGGCTCGCGCCGGGCCGAGGCAAAGCGGGACCATGAAGATTGCACAGATCCCGCGTCGCACCCGAACCGGCTGCGAGGATGGACAACAATCAACGCAGGACGATCACCGCAGACCTTGAGGACAAGTGTCGCAATGACGATGAACGAGACCCCTCCCGCCTTCGACATCGTGCTGCGTGGGTACGAGCGCCGCCAGGTCGACGAGCACCTGTCCACCCTCGTGAACGACCGCCTCGCTGCCGAGCGCAAGGCCCAGGAGCTGGAGAAGCAGGTCCAGCGGGTCCGCGCCGAGTTCGAGGCGAGCGACGTCAGCGAGCCGAACTACGCCAGCCTGGGCGCCCGGGTCGAGAAGATCCTGCGCCTGGCCGAGGAGGAGGCCCGCGACGTCCGCGCCGAGGCCGACGCCGCCGGCCAGCAGGCCCGCACGAAGGCCGGCGAGGACGCCGAGGCGATCCGCAAGTCGGCCGAGGCCGAGGCGGAGCGCCGCCGCACCGAGGCGGAGGCCAAGACCGAGCAGATGCTCGAGCAGGCCAAGGCCGAGGTCGAGCGGATCCAGACCGAGGCCCAGAACGAGGCCCAGGCGAAGATCACGAGCGCCGAGAACATCGTCGAGGAGGCCCGCGCCAAGGCCGCCCAGATCGCGACCGAGGTCGAGGCCAAGCTCGCCAAGCGCCGCGAGCAGGCCGAGCGCGACATGGCCACCCGCCAGGAGGTCGCCGAGCGCCGCCTGATGGAGACCGGCGAGAAGGCCGACGCCCTCCGCATGGAGGCCCAGAAGATGCGGGACGACGCCGAGCGTCGCGCCAAGCAGCTGCTCGAGGCCGCCCGCCGCGAGGCCGAGGACCTGGTCGCCGACGCCCGCGCCAAGGCCGAGCGGATGCGCCTGGAGTCCGAGCGCGAGCTCGCCGCCCTGACCCACCGCCGCGACAGCATCAACGCCCAGCTGAGCAACGTCCGCGAGATGCTCGCGACGCTGACCGGCTCGGCGGCGGCCCTGATCGGTGGCGGCGCCCCCGCCGCCGGCGCCGAGGCCGGGGCGATGCCCGCACAGTCCCCGCGTCCCGACGCTCCGCAGCAGCCGCAGTCGGCCGACAACGGCACCGCGGCCTCCTGAGGCAGCTCGCCCAGACAGTCCCGAAGGGGCGGCACCGGATCGGTGCCGCCCCTTCGGCGTGTCCGGGGGTGGCGTGGGCCCGCTGCCTCAGCCCAGCGGCCGGCGCCGGGTCCGGGCCTCCCAGCAGGCGGTGTGCCAGTGGCGACGGTCGGTCCCGTCGGAGTCGGCGGGCCAGGCCACGACGTGGGGCCGCGACGCCGGGAGCTCCTGCGCGCAGCCCGGGCACCGGTAGGACCGCCCCGACGGAGAGCCCGAGAGCCGCCGGACGTTCCACTCCCCGTCCGGCCCGGACTCGTACGACTGCGTCTCACGCACCGGGCGCACCGGGCGCCCGGCCGGACGCGGCTTGCGGCGCGGCATGGGTCCATTCTCCCGGGCCGCGAGATTCGTCCCGGTCCCGGCGAACGTTCCGCCCGACTGCGCCGTCCTCCCCCCGAACAAGGCCACGGCCGCACGGCCACCCTGAAGGGGAGACACCATGAACATCTCGCTCCGTCGGACCTGGGGGCCGCTCGCCGCGGCCGGCGTCGTCGGCGCCGTCCTGACCGGCGTCCTGCTGGGCAGCGGATCCGGCGCGAGCGTCGCCGCGATCGGGTCGGACGGCGCACGGGACACCGTTTCCGTCGCCGGCACCGGCAAGGTCAGCGGCGTGCCGGACGTGCTGCGCCTCGACCTGGGGGTCGAGCACACCGGCAAGGACGTCAACGTCGCGCTGAACGCGGCCAACCGCGACGTCACCGCGATCAAGAAGGCGCTCGGCCGGTTCGACGTGAAGGACGCCGACATCCAGACCTCGCAGCTCTCGATCAACCCTCACTACGAGAACAACGGCAAGGTCAACGGCTACGAGGTCTTCCAGGGCCTGACGGTCAAGCTGCGCGACCTGCCGAAGGCGGGCGAGGCGATCTCCGCGGCCGCGCAGGCCGGGGGCAACGCGACGCGGATTCACGGCGTCGCCTTCGACATCGAGGACAACGCGAAGCTCGTCCAGGCCGCCCGTGACGCGGCGTTCGCCGACGCGAAGGCCAAGGCCGAGCAGTACGCGAAGCTCGCCGGCCGCCGGCTCGGGAACGTGACGACGATCAGCGAGCAGACCTCCTACGACGGCGAGCCGATCCCGTACGCCGTCATGGCCGAGGACACCGCGGCCGCCGGCAGCTCGGTGCCGCTCGAGGCGGGCAGCCAGCAGGTGTCGGTGAACTCGAACGTCGCCTGGGAACTCGTCTAGGACCCGTCGGCACGTCAGGACTGCTCTGTCGGGGGAAGGGGCCGGCCGGGCGCGCTGGTGGGGCGCGCCCCGCCGGCCGTCGCACGTCGGGGCGGGCCGGGGCAGGATGGAGCGATGGCTCCGCGAATGCCCGCGGCCTTCCTCGGCCACGGCAACCCGATGAACGCGCTCGACACCAACCGCTACACCGAGGCGTGGCGCGCGTTCGGGGCCGCGGTCCCCCGCCCGCGCGCGATCCTCGTGGTCTCCGCGCACTGGTACATCCACGCGACCGCCGTGACGGCGATGCCATTGCCCCGCACCATCCACGACTTCTACGGCTTTCCGCAGGCCCTGTTCGACATCGCCTATCCCGCGCCCGGGCTGCCGGAGCTCGCGACGGAGATCGCGGACGTCGTCCACCCGACCTGGGTCGGCGCCGACCGGGACTCCTGGGGCATCGACCACGGGACCTGGTCGGTGCTCGTGCACGCGTTCCCCGACGCCGACATCCCCGTCGTGCAGCTCTCGCTCAAGGCCGACGCCTGCCTCGACTACCACCTCGCCCTCGGCGCCCGCCTCGCCCCGCTGCGCGAGCGCGGCGTGCTGATCGTCGGCAGCGGGAACGTCGTGCACAACCTGCGCGCGGTGGACTTTCAGCAGCCGGACGCCGGCTTCGACTGGGCGCAACGGTTCGACGCGGCGTTCACCGCGGCGGTCACCGGCTCCGACCCGGCCGCCACCGCCGCTCTCGACGGCCACGCCGATTTCCCCGTCGCCGTCCCGACCCCGGACCACTACCTGCCCGCGCTCTACCTCGCGGGCCTCGCCGACGCCGCCGGTGAGTCCGCCGAGGTCCTGATCGACGGCTGCGCCTACGGCTCCCTCTCGATGACCGCGTACACCCTCGGCCTCCCCGGCGGTGCCTCCGGCGAGCCGGAGGCGGCGGCAGCGGGCGCGGCCACGACCGCCCCCGCCGCCGAGACCGCCCCCGACGCCCCCGACGCCCCCGCGGACTGCGCGAACATCTGACCCTGCCCTGGAGATGACATCTCCACTGCACAGGCCCCAAACCACTGGAGATGACATCTCCACTGCGGGGCGACACGCCGACCTACAATGGGCGCGTGCCCCGATACGAGTACCGCTGCCGCGACTGCGAGCACACGTTCGAGCTGAACCGACCGATGGCCGACTCCGGCGCGCCGGCGCCGTGCCCGTTCGGCCACACCGACACCGTCAAGCTGCTCTCGACGATCTCGGTCGTCGGTGCCGCCGCCGGCGGTGGCGGGGCTCCGCGGCCCGCCGCTCCCCCGCCCGCGATGGGCGGCGGCTGCTGCGGCGGCGCCTGCCACTGACGTCAGGTCACCTGTACGGGCAGCCGATCGAGCCCGTGGAAGATGAAGCTCGGCGTCCAGGTGAGCTCGTCCGGGTCGACCGCGAGGCGCAGGTCCGGGCACCGGCGCAGCAGGGTCTCGAACGCGATTCTCGCCTCGAGCCGCGCGAGCGCGACACCCAGGCAGTGATGGATCCCGTGGCCGAAGCCGAGGTGCGGCCGCGGCTCCCGGGTGACGTCGAGGACGTCCGGGTCCTCGACCTGGGCCGGGTCCCGGTTCGCCGGCAGCAGCGCGACGATCACCAGCTCCCCCGCCCCGATCGCTGCGCCGCCCACCTCGAGGGGCTCGGCGGCGATCAGCGGGAACGTCACCTGGACCGGGCCGCACCAGCGGAGCAGTTCCTCGACCGCGGCGGGCACCCGCTCCGGTTCGGCGCGCAGCAGGTCCCACTGCGGCCGGTGGGTCAGCAGGGCCTCCACGCCGTTGGCGATCAGGTGCACGGTCGTCTCGTGGCCCGCGGCGATGAGGATGAAGGCCATCGACAGCAGCTCGTCCTCCGAGAGCCGGTCTCCGCCGTCGTCGCGGACCTCGATCAGCGCGCTGATCAGGTCGTCACCGGGTTCGCGGCGCTTGGTCGCCACGAGCTCGGTGAGGCTGCGTTCGAGCAGCTCGAACTTCTCCGACCACTCCTCGTCGGCCATGCCCATGCCGCGGAAGGTCGGCTCCATCCCGACCTTGATGTCGTCGCGCAGGTGCGCCGGCACGCCCATCAGCTCGCAGATCACGGTCATCGGCAACGGGAACGCGAACTGCGCGAGCAGGTCGACGGTCGAGCCGTCCTTGCCCGCGATCAGCACCTCGTCGAGCAGCGCGTCCGTGACGACCTGTATCGACGGGGCGAGGGCTTCGACGCGCCGCCGCGTGAACGCGGCCATCACCAGGCGACGCAGGCGCTCGTGCTCCGCGCCGTCGCGAACCAGCATGTGGGTGGTGATCCAGGGCGCCCGCGCGAGGCGTTCCCGCCGCAGCGGCGTCACCGGCGGCGGCGGAGCCTTCACCAGCCGCGCGTCGTTGAGGACGGCCCGCGCCTCGGCGTAGCCCGTCACGAGCCACGCCTCCCCGCCCCCGGGCGACGGGATCCGCAGCACCGGTCCGGCGGACGCCATCGCGGCGTACGCCGCGACGCGGTCACCACGCGCGGTGGCGAGGAACGGGTTGAGGCCGGCTGGTGCGCTCATGGCGACTCCCGGGCGGAGGTGGCACGTCGAGTCTGACGCGGGCCACCCCCGCCCGGGAAGAGCGCAGCGCTCAGCGGTCGGGCGGCTCAGCTGTAGTCGCGGAACCCGCGGCCGGTCTTGCGGCCGAGGTAGCCGGCGGTGACGAGGTGCTCGAGAAGCGGGGCCGGGGCGAACCCGGACTCGCGGAACTCGGAGAACAGCGTCCGCTCGATGGCCAGCGACACGTCGAGGCCGACCACGTCGAGGAGGGCGAACGGCCCCATCGGGAGCCGGCAGCCCTCCTTCATCGCCAGGTCGATGTCGTCGGCGGTCGCGTAGTGCGCCTCGAGCATCTTCACCGCGTCGTTCAGGTACGGGAACAGCAGCGCGTTGACGATGAACCCGGCACGGTCGCCGCAGGTGACCGCGACCTTGCCGAGCTTGGCGCACAGCGCCTGCGTGGTCTCGGTGACCTCGGGCGAGGTGGCGACGGTGTGCACGACCTCGACGAGCTTCATGATCGTCGCCGGGTTGAAGAAGTGCATGCCGACGACGTCGCCCGGACGCTTGGTCGTCGCCGCGAGCTCGATGACCGGCAGCGACGAGGTGGTCGTCGCGAGGATCGCGCCCGGCCGGCAGATCTCGTCGAGGTTCTCGAACAGCGCGCGCTTGACGTCGATGTCCTCGACGACGGCCTCGACGACGAGGTCGACCGACGCGAGGTCGTCGAGCTTGGTGGTGCCGGTGACCTTCGCGAGCGTCGCGTCGCGGGCCTCCTCGGTGAGCTTGCCGCGCTGGACGGCCTTCTCGAGCGACTTGGCGATCGACTTCTGGACGCCCGCGGCCTTCTCCTCGCTGCGCGCGACGAAGACGACGTCGTACCCGGCCTTGGCGAAGACCTCGACGATGCCGGTCGCCATGGTGCCGGTGCCGATGACGCCGACGCGGCTGATCTCGTGCCGCAGCTGCGGGAGGCGGTCCTTGCTCGGGGTCTGCTCGTCGGCGACGACCTCGTGGGACTCCTGGCCCGCGTAGGTGTAGAAGCCCTTGCCGGTCTTCCGGCCGAGCAGACCGGCGGTAATCATCTGCTTGAGGATCGGCGCCGGCGCGTGGACGCGCTTGCGGTCCTGCTTGTACATCGAGTTGAGGATCTCGTAGGCCGAGTCCAGGCCGATGAGGTCGAGCAGCGCCAGCGGGCCCATCGGGTAGCCGCAGCCGTACATCATCGCGGCGTCGATGTCCTCGCGGGTCGCGTAGCGCGACTCGTACATCTGCACGGCGTGGTTGAGGTAGCCGAACAGCAGCGCGTTGGCGATGAAGCCCGCCTTGTCGCCGCAGACGACCGGAGTCTTCCCGAGCTTCTCGGCGAGGTTCTTCACCGCGTCGACGGCGCTCTGGTCGGTGACGACCGTCCGCACGACCTCGACGAACGCCTGCACCGGCGCCGGGTTGAAGAAGTGGAGGCCGAGCACGCGGCGCGGGTTCGCCGTCGAGACCGAGATCTCGGTGACCGACAGCGACGAGGTGTTCGTGGCGAGCACGGCCTCGGGGCGCGTGATCTGGCCGAGCTCGGTGAAGATCTGCTGCTTGAGCTCGAGGTCCTCGGGGACGGCCTCGATGACCAGGTCGACCTCGGCGACGGCGGTCAGGTCGGTGCCGATCGTGATCCGGCCCAGCAGGTCGGCCCGCTCGGACTCGGTGAGCTTCTCGCCCGCGACGGCACGGGCGGTGGAGGCCTCGATCGCGGCCTGGGCGCGGGCGGCGGAGTCGGCGTCCTTCTCGACGCCGATCACGGAGACCCCGCTGCGCGCGAGTACCTCCGCGATCCCCGACCCCATGGTCCCGATCCCGACGACCCCGGCGGTGGCGAACTCTGCGGACACGGCGAATCTCCTTGGTTCCAGCTGAAATCCCGCGCTGCCTGGGCCGGCGGCGCGTTGCGTGGGTCACGCTACCGCCCGGTAAAGATCGCCTGCTCAGGACGGCGGTTCGGCGGCCGTTCGGCGCGACGGGCGGTGGTGCGAATCGACGGGCGGCACGCGTCCGCGCCGAGCGGACCCGTAGCGTTGCGCCCGTGCGCCTCGTCATCGCCCGCTGCTCCGTCGACTACGTCGGGCGGCTGACCGCCCACCTCCCCCTGGCCACCCGGCTGCTGCTGATCAAGGCCGACGGGTCGGTCCTGGTCCACTCCGACGGCGGCTCCTACAAGCCGCTGAACTGGATGAGCCCGCCCTGCACGCTCAAGGAGGCCCCCGCCGACGACGGCACCGCCTCCTGGGTCGTCACCAACAAGGCCGGCGAGGAGCTGCGGATCTCGATCGAGGAGGTCCTGCACGACTCGTCCCACGAACTCGGCGTCGACCCGGGCCTGCAGAAGGACGGCGTCGAGGCCCACCTGCAGATCCTGCTGGCCGAGAACGCCGAGGTCCTCGGCGAGGGCTGGCGCGTCGTCCGCCGCGAGTACCCGACCTCGATCGGCCCCGTCGACCTGCTCTGCAAGGACGCCGCCGGCGCCTCCGTCGCCGTCGAGATCAAGCGCCGCGGCGAGATCGACGGCGTCGAGCAGCTCACCCGCTACCTCGACCTGATGAACCGCGACCCGCTGCTCGCCCCCGTCTCCGGCGTCTTCGCCGCCCAGGAGATCAAGCCCCAGGCCCGCGTCCTCGCCGAGGACCGCGGCATCCGCTGCGTCGTCCTCGACTACGACGAGCTCCGCGGCCTGGACGACAAAGAGTCCCGGCTGTTCTGACGCTGCGCGCCAGCGTGTACCGAAAGGACGAGTTGCAACGGGTGTGACGGTTGAGTCGCCACATCCGTCCCAACCGTTGCAACTCGGATGCTGGCTTCACGCGCCCCTTCCGGACCAGGCCCGCCCGGGGCTCCGTCGTCCACAGCCGACGCTGTCCACAGGGTGCGGGCGAGGTCAACGGGATGTGGGTCCGGCGGGTTAGCGTCAATCCGTGCCCGCCGCCCTGTTCACCCTCGACGTCGCCAGCCTGCGTGCGGTCGTCGGGATGGCGACGTTCCAGCGGGGCGTGGAGTATGCCGACCGCGGGGCGGTCGAGCAGCTCACCTGGAGCAAGGCGGCCCGGGTGGTGCTCGGGTCGGTGGCGGGCGGGTCGACGACGCCGTACGTGACGACCGTCCACGTCTTCCCCTACGACTCGGGCGGGCCGTACGTCTTCATCCGGGGCGAGTGCAGCTGCCCGGTCCACTTCAACTGCAAGCACGCGGCCGCGCTCGCGCTCGTCGCCGGCGGGCACGCGGCGCCGCCCTCGCCGAAGCCCAGCCCGCCGAAGGAACCGACGTGGGAGGACCGCTGGCGTTCGGCCCTCGACCCGGCGGCGCCGTCCCCGGTTCAAATCGAGCCGCGCACGCTCGCGATCGAGCTGACGCTCAAGCGCCGCCTGCCGAACCGGTGGGGTGGCGGCGACGCCATGCAGAGCGAGCCGGTCGAGCTGTGGGCGCGGATCGTGCGCGAGGGCAAGAAGGGCTGGGTCGCGGGCGAGCTGTCCTGGGGCCGCCTCGGATCGCTGACGAACCGCACCGCCTACCCCGAGGACCAGGTGCGCGTCCTGCACGACCTGCACGCCCTCTACCGGGCCCGCACCGGCGCCGGCTACGCGGAGCACCTTCGCTACGGCGACGAGCGCTCCATCGAGCTCTCCGCCGTCACCTCCAGCGCTCTGCTCCCCCTGCTCCGCCAGGCGGTCCGCGCCGGGTTGCGCCTGATCCACCCGGACCTCGGCGACCTGCCCCCGATCGAGACCGCGGACCTGTGCCTCGACGTCACGGCGGCTTCCGACGACACCGACACCGACGCCGCGGCCGGCCTTGAGGTCACGCCCGTCCTGCGGACCGAGACCGGGTTCGGCGAACTGACGCCGATCGCGTTCCTCGGCAGCGGATCCGGCGCGCTCGTGCGGTCGCGGGACGACGAGGACGGGCTGCCCGGCAACCCCGCGGACTGGCCGATCCGGCTCGTCGAGCTCAGCACTCCGGCCGCGCTCCCCCTGCGCCGCATGGTGTTCGCGGTCGAGCCGCTCGCGGTGCCGGCCGCGCACCGGGACCGGTTCACCGACGAGTACCTCCCGCAACTGCGGCGCATCGCCGAGGTCGTCAGCTCCGACGGCTCGTTCACCGTCCCCGAGGTCTCGCCGCCCGAGCTCGTGCTCCGCGCGGACTTCGGCGACGACCATGCGCTCGCGCTGTCCTGGCACTGGTCGTACCGGGTCGGTGACGAGGATCGGCGGCTCACGGTCAACTCCCCCGAGGGCGCGGCGTTCCGCGACCCCCAGGCCGAGGCCGCCCTGATGTCCGGTCTCGACCCGGACCTGAGCGCCTACGGGCTGGGCCGCCCCGACGGGCCCGGCGTCGACGCCCCGCTCGAGCTCTCCGGCGTCGACACCATGCACTTCGCCACCGAGTGGCTCCCGCGGCTCAGCGAGCGGGACGACCTGCGCGTCGAGGTCGGCGGCACGCCGGTCGAGTACCGCGAGGCCGGCGACTCACTGCGCATCGCGGTCTCCACTCAGGCCCTGGAGAACGACGGCGACTGGTACGACCTCGGCGTCTCGGTGACCGTCGACGGCGAGACCGTCCCGTTCCTGCAGCTGTTCGTCGCGCTCGCGCAGGGGCGTTCGCACCTGCTGCTCCCCGGCGGTGCGTACTTCTCGTTGGAGAAGCCCGAGCTGATCGCGCTGCGCGCGCTCATCGACGAAGCCCGCCGGCTCGCGGACGCCCCGCCCGGTCAGCTGCGGATCAGCCGGTACCAGACCGGCCTGTGGGAGGAGCTCGCCGGCCTCGGCGACGTCAGCCACCAGGCCCCGGCCTGGCAGGCGCACGTCCAGGCCCTGCGCCGGCTCGACTCCATCGGCAGCACGCCCGTTCCCGCCGGCGTGCACGCCGATCTGAGGCACTATCAGGTCGAGGGCTTCGAGTGGCTCGCGTTCCTCTGGGAGCACCGCCTCGGCGGGATCCTCGCCGACGACATGGGCCTGGGCAAGACGCTGCAGTCGCTCGCCCTGATCGCCCACGCCCGCGCCACCGAGCCCGACGCCCCGCCGTTCCTCATCGTCGCCCCCACGTCAGTGGTCTCGAACTGGGCCGCCGAAGCGGCGCGCTTCACCCCGGGCCTACGCGTCGAGACCGTCACCGAGACCGCCGCACGGTCCCGCCGCTCCAAGTCGGCCCCGCTGCACGAGAAGGCCGAACGGGCGGACGTCATCGTCACGTCCTACGCCCTGCTGCGCATCGACGCCGCGAGCTACCTGGAGCGCCCGTGGGCCGGGCTGCTGCTCGACGAGGCGCAGTTCGTGAAGAACCGCAAGGCGCAGGTGCACCGCGTCGCCCGGCACATCGACGCCCCCTTCAAGCTCGCAATCACCGGCACTCCGCTGGAGAACTCGGTGATGGAGCTGTGGGCGCTGCTGTCGGTCGCCGCGCCCGGGCTGTTCCCGCACCCCGAGGCGTTCAAGGAGATCTACAGCGTCCCGATCGAGCGCAACGGCGACTCCGACCTGCTCGCCCGGCTGCGCCGCCGGATCCGCCCGCTGGTCAAGCGGCGCACCAAGGAGGAGGTCGCCCCCGAGCTCCCGCCCAAGCAGGAGCAGGTCCTGTCGGTCCAGCTCGACCCGAAGCACCGCAAGATCTACGACCTCACGCTCCAGCGCGAACGCCAGAAGGTGCTCAAGCTGCTCGACGACCTCGAGGGCAACCGGTTCGAGATCCTGCGCTCCCTCACCCTGCTGCGTCAGCTGAGCCTGCACCCCGGGCTCACCGACGACGAGCACCTCACCGTCCCGAGCGCGAAGCTCGACGCCCTGCTCGAGCACGTCCAGGCCGTCGAGGGCACCGGGCACCGGACGCTCGTCTTCAGCCAGTTCACCCGCCTGCTCGACCTCGTCGAGGCCCGCCTCGACGCCGAAGGCATCGAGCACGTCCGGCTCGACGGGACGACCCGCCGCCGGGCCGAGGTCATCGAGCGGTTCAAGACCGGCTCCGCGCCGGTGTTCCTGATCAGCCTCAAGGCCGGCGGGTTCGGCCTGAACCTGACCGAGGCCGACTACTGCTTCCTCATGGACCCGTGGTGGAACCCCGCCGCGGAGCTGCAGGCGGTCGACCGCACGCACCGCATCGGGCAGACCCGCACGGTGCACGTCTACCGCCTGATCGCGGCGAACACGATCGAGGAACGGGTGCTCGATCTGCAGGCCCGCAAGGCGAAACTCTTCGCCCGGGTCGTCGACGGCGGCGAGGGCGAGGGCTTCGGCCGGGCGCTCTCGGCCGAGGACATCCGCGGTCTGTTCACGTAAAGACCAAGCCGCTCGATTTCGGTCCTGCGCTGCGGTACACACGAGGCATGCCCACCACCGCTGCACGTCGTCGTCTGGCCGGTCTGCTGACGGCCGTCTCGCTGGTCGCCGCCGGCGGCCTCGCCACCGAAGCGGTCGCCGCTCCTGCGGCCCCGCCGTCGGACACCAGCCCGAAGGTGAAGACCCGGAACCCGTCGAAGATCCCGCGGGTCGTCGACGCCCGGTTCGGCAAGCACGCGCAGTTCGACCGCGTCGTGTTCGACCTGACCGGGAAGGCGTCGGGCTACAACGTCCGGTACGTCAGCACCCTGCGTCAGTGCGGCACCGGCAACAAGGTGACGATCCCCGGCAAGAAGTTCCTCAGCATCACACTCGAGCCCGCGCAGGCCCACGACAACCGGGGCCGGGACGTCTACCGCGGGCCGGGCCAGAACTCCACGGCCAACCCCAAGCTCCCGACGCTGCGGAGCATGCGCATGCTCTGCGACTTCGAGGGCCAGGTCGTCTTCGGGCTCGGGCTGAAGCGCAAGGCCGGCTTCCGGGTCGGGACGCTGTCGAACCCGACCCGGATCTACGTCGACGTCGCGCACTGACGCCCCGGCGGCGCATCTTCTCCTGCGCGCCGCGCCCATCCCGCGGCCGGGAAAGGCGCGGCACGCAGGAGAAGTTGGGTTCGGGTGGGGCGGCGGGCAGGAGAAATTGAGCTCAGGCGAGCGGGTCGAGCCCGTTCGCGGTGCGGATGACGTCGACGATGCGGGCCATGATCTCGGTCAGGCCGTAGTCCTTCGGTGTGAACACCGCGGCGACGCCGGCCTCACGGAGGGCCCGGGCGTCACCGTCGGGGACGATGCCGCCGACGATCACGGGGACGTCGGAGGCGCCGGCGTCCCGCAGTCGGTCCAGGACGTCCGGGATCAGCTCCATGTGTGAGCCGGACAGGATCGAGAGCCCAACGCAGTGGACGTCCTCCTCGACCGCGGCGGCGACGATCTGAGCCGGCGTCAGACGGATGCCCTGGTAGATGACCTCGAAACCGACGTCGCGGGCGCGCACCGCGACCTGCTCGGCGCCGTTGGAGTGCCCGTCGAGACCGGGCTTGCCGACGAGCAGCCGCAGCCGGCGGCCCAGCTCGTCGCCGGTCCGTTGCACGGCGGCGCGCACCTCGGCGATCGCGGCGCCGTCGGGGGCGGAGCTCACGCCGGTGACCCCGGTCGGCGCGCGGTACTCGCCGAACTCCTCACGCAGGGCACCGGACCACTCCCCCGTCGTGACGCCGGCGCGGACGCACTCCAGCGTCGCCGGCATCAGGTTGTCGTTGCTCTTCGCGACCTTGCGCAGGTTCTCCAGCGCGGCCGAGACGGCGTTGTCGTCCCGCTGCGCCTTCCAGGCCCGGACGGTCTCGATCGCCGCCGACTCCGCGGCGGGGTCGGCGGTCTGGATCGCGGCGTCGAGGTCGGCCAACAGCGGGTTCGGCTCGGTCTCGGTGAACGAGTTGACGCCGATGATCTTGTCCTCGCCGGTCTCGATGCGCTTGCGGCGCTCGGCGTGCGAGGCGACCAGGGCGGACTTCATGTAGCCCGACTCGACCGCGGCCACCGCCCCGCCGAGTTCGGCGATGCGATCCATCTCCGCGTAGGCGTCGCGGACCAACTGGTCGACCTTGGCCTCGACGACGACCGAGCCGCGGAAGAGGTCGTCGTACTCGAGCAGGTCGGACTCGAACGCCAGCACCTGCTGGATCCGCAGCGACCACTGCTGGTCCCACGGGCGCGGGAGACCGAGCGCCTCGTTCCACGCCGGCAGCTGGATCGCGCGGGCCCGCGCGTCCTTCGACAAGGTCACGCCGAGCATCTCGAGCACGATGCGCTGGACGTTGTTCTCCGGCTGAGCCTCCGTCAGACCGAGCGAGTTCACCTGGACGCCGTAGCGGAAGCGCCGCTGCTTCGGGTCGGAGACGCCGTAGCGCTGCTCGGTGACCTCGTCCCACAGGCGCACGAACGCGCGCATCTTGCACATCTCCTCGACGAACCGCACGCCGGCGTTCACGAAGAAGGAGATGCGGGCGACGACGTCACCGAACTTCTCGGCCGGCACCTGGCCGGAGTCGCGGACCGCGTCGAGGACGGCGATCGCCGTCGACATCGCGAAGGCGAGCTCCTGGACCGTGGTGGCCCCGGCCTCCTGCAGGTGGTAGCTGCAGATGTTGATCGGGTTCCACTTGGGGACGTTCGTGACCGTGTACGCGATGGTGTCGACGGTCAGGCGCATCGAGGCCGCCGGCGGGAACACGTAGGTCCCGCGAGACAGGTACTCCTTGATGATGTCGTTCTGCGTCGTCCCGGAGAGCTTGCGCAGCGTCTCGGCCGGGTCGGTGCCGGCGGCGATCGCCTGCTCCTCGGCGACCACCTGGTACATGGCGAGCAGCCACATCGCGGTGGCGTTGATCGTCATGGACGTGTTCATCTCATCGAGCGGGATGCCCTCGAACAGCTTGCGCATCTCACCCAGGTGCGGGACGGGGACGCCGACCTTGCCGACCTCGCCCTTGGCCAGCACATGGTCGGGGTCGTAGCCGGTCTGGGTCGGGAGGTCGAACGCCACCGACAGACCGGTCTGCCCTTTCGCGAGGTTGCTCCGGTACAGCGCGTTCGAGCCCGCGGCGGAGGAGTGCCCCGCGTAGGTCCGAATCAGCCAGGGCTTGTCCCGGGTGCTGCCACCGTCTGCCATCGCGGCCCTCCAGTCTTGTGGGTGCGATGGTAACGACGCCGTAACCGGGGGCAGAATCCGACCGTGGGCTACGCCACGGAGCAGATGCTGGTCGTCGCGATCGTTCTCGGCCTGCTCGTTCTGGTCCTGCGCTGGGCCTTCTCACCCCGGCAGACATCATTGCTCTCCCGCCGTCCGCGGACCGGTTCGGAGCACGACTACGGCCTGATGACCCCGCTCGCCGCGCCCGAGGACGCGGCGGAGGGCGCACAGATCTCTGCGCTGCTCGCCCGCTCGGGCATCCGCAGCCGGGTCGTCGAGACCGAGGACGGGCTGCGCGTCATGGTGTGGGACGACGACCTGCAGCGGGCCCGCGAGTTGCTGCTGGGCTACTGACCGGCACCGGTGGGCGACGGGGCGAACGCGCTCAGCGACCGGCGCGCGTGACCGAACTCACTCGGAAAAGTGATCCGGGTCGGGCTCGCGGACGACCTCGGCGCCGAGGGAGTTGAGCTGCGCGACAAAGTCGGCGTACCCGCGGTCGATGTGGTGGACGTCGGTCACGATCGTCTCGCCCTCGGCCACCAGGCCCGCCAGCACGAGCCCCGCGCCCGCGCGGATGTCGTGCGACCGCACCGGGGCACCGGACAGGTGGGGACGTCCGCGGATGACCGCGTGGTGGCCGTCGGTCTTGATCTCGGCGCCGAGGCGGACCATCTCGTCGATGAACATGAACCGCGCCTCGAAGATGTTCTCCGTGACCATCGCGGCGCCCTCGGCGACGGTGTTGAGCGCGATGTAGGCCGGCTGCAGGTCGGTCGGGAACCCCGGGTACGGCAACGTCATGATGTCGACCGCCTCGGGACGGCGGTTCATCTCGACGCGGAAGCCGTCCGGCAGCCACTCGACGTCGGCGCCCGCGGTCACGAGCTTGTCGAGCGGGAGCTCGAGGTGGTGCGGGTTCGCGTTGAGGATCGTGACGTCGCCGCGCGTCATCGCCGCGGCCACCGCCCAGGTGCCGGCAACGATGCGGTCCGGCACCGTGCGGTGCGAGGTCGGGCTCAGCGACCCGGCCGGGACGCCCTCGATCTCGATCGTCGAGGTGCCGGCGCCGGAGACCTTCGCGCCCATCTGGATCAGCATGTCGGCGAGGTCGACGATCTCGGGCTCACGCGCCGCGTTGTCGATGACCGTCGTCCCGTTGGCGAGCACCGCCGCCATGAGGATGTTCTCGGTGGCGCCGACGCTCGGGAAGTCCAGCCACACCGACGCTCCGGTCAGGCCCTTCGGAGCCTCCGTGAGGATGTAGCCGTGCTCGGACTCGCTCGTCGCGCCGAGCTTGGCCAGCCCGCCGATGTGCATGTCGAGCGCGCGCGAGCCGATGTTGTCACCGCCCGGCAGCGCGACCTTCGCGCGCCCCAGCCGCGCGACCAGCGGGCCGAGGACGCAGATCGAGGCCCGGAGCCGGCGCACCAGTTCGTACGGCGCCTCGTGGGACAGCTCGGCCGGTACGTCGATCACCACGGTGCCGGGCCGCTGCTCGACCTCGCAGCCCAGGCGCCGCAGCAGCGCCGACATGAAGTCGATGTCCAGGATCTCCGGGACGTTCGTGAGCGTCGTGCGCCCCTCGGCGAGCAGCGCGGCCGCCATGAGCTTGAGGACGCTGTTCTTGGCGCCGTCGACGCGGACCTCGCCCGCCAGACGGGCCCCACCCGTAACCCGGAACCGTTCCACGTCTAGATCGTAGGGCGCGGCGCGTCAACCGGACGGGCGCTTCGCGCGTCTAGCGGGTGTCAGGAACCCCCTGCACCGTCCTGCACCCCCCTCGGCAGGCCCCCTGGAGGCCGACATGTTCCGTCGGAAGAAGCCCCGCACCCGTTCCGTCCTGCTCTCGCTCGCGCTGCTGGCCGGAGCGTCGGCCACGCTGGCGGTCCCGACCCTCGCCGACGCGGCGGGCGGGTCGAGCGGGACGAGCAAGCTCGTCGCGATCCGCACGGCCACCCATCCGGGCTACGACCGCCTGGTATTCGAGTTCTCCGGCAAGCTGCCGTCGCACACGTTCGTGCAGTGGGCACCGAAGATCGCCCGGGACGGCTCCGGCGACACCGTGCCCGCCGGCGGCAACGCCTTCCTGCAGATCGGGCTCGGCGGCGTCACGGGCTACACGAAGAACTACGCGTCCACGTTCGGCCCGCTGCGCCGCTCCACCGGCAACCAGAACCTCAACGAGGTGGTCCACGCGGGTGAATTCGAGGGCATGGTCTCCTTCGGCGCGGCGATGATGGCGCGCACCTCCTACAGCGTGCTGAAGCTGACGAACCCGAGCCGCGTCGTCATCGACATCCGCAACGACTACGCGCGGACCCGGGTCCCGGTGTACTTCACGAATCGGGCCACCGCCGAGACCCGTTCGGTCTGGCGGTACGTGCCGGCCGGCGCCCCGGCCACGGGCGCGCTGCACCGCATGTTCGCCGGCCCCACGCCGGCGGAATCCGCGGCGGGCGTGGGCAACACGCTGTCGAAGGCCACCGGGTTCACGAACCTGTCGATCAGCAACGGGATCGCGCGCGTCCGCCTCACCGGCGGCTGCTCCGCCGGCGGCGGCGCCTTCAGCGTCGCGAACCAGATCGACGCGACGCTCTCCCACTACCCGACCGTCCGCTGGGTGAAGATCTACTCGCCCACCGGCCAGACGGGCGCCCCGACCGGAAACTCGGACTCGCTCCCGACCTGCCTGGAGCCGTAGCTTTCAGTCCATGACGACGAAACGACGCCTCTCCCTCGCCGCCGGCGCCTCGGCCGTCGGCCTGACCGCCGCACTGCTGCCGGCGGCGAGCGCGACCGCCGCATCGACGGCCGGTGGCGAGGGCGAGCAGGCGACGGTCGCCGCCGCGGGCACGATCACGAAGCGCTGCACGAGCGAGGTCCGCGGGCGCACCGCGCGCATCCAGATCCGGGTCAACGTCGGCGACAACGGCCGGGACGTGCAGGCCGTCAGCCTGCGCATCACCGACAACGGCGAGACCGGGATCTACCGGAACAAGAAGATCAACATCAAGAAGGTCCGCCTCTTGATCAAGGACCAGGACGGCAAGACCCAGCTGAGCCAGCTCGTCGCCCCGTCCTCCCCCGGCGGCTACGACATTCCCGCCTCGGCGGGCGAGGGCGCGGGCCTGGTCCGCACGCGGGTGGAGTTCCGCTCGAACGGCCACACCGTCGTGCGGAACTGCAGGATGGTCATCGACTGATTCCCGGCAGGATCCGGCCCGCGGGGCTCGCCTAGGCTGCACCGCATGGTCAACCTGACGCGGATCTACACCAAGACGGGCGACGACGGGACGACGGCGCTCGGCGACTTCAGCCGGACGTCGAAGAACGACCCGCGCCTGGCCGCCTACGCCGACTGCGACGAGGCGAACTCGGCGATCGGCGTCGCCATCGCGCTGGGCGACCTCGCGCCCGACCTCGTCGAACTGCTGACCCGCATTCAGAACGATCTGTTCGATGTCGGCGCCGACCTGTGCAACCCGATCGTCGAGAACCCCGCCTACCCACCGCTGCGGATCGGCGAGGCCGACATCGAGCGCCTCGAAGCGGCGTGCGACCGCTACAACGAGGACCTGCCGAAGCTGAAGAGCTTCATCCTGCCCGGGGGCACGAAGGGCGCCGCGCTCCTCCACGTCGCGCGGACCGTGACCCGGCGGGCCGAACGCTCCGCCTGGGCCGCCTACGACGCGCACCCGGACAGCACCAGCAAGCTCCCGGCGAAGTACCTCAACCGGTTGAGCGACCTGTTGTTCATCCTCGGCCGGGTCGCCAACCCGGAGGGCGACGTCCTCTGGGTGCCCGGCGCCAACCGCTGACCCAACTTCTCCTGCGCGGCGCGCCTGTCCCGCGGCCTGGATAGGCGCGCCGCGCCACAGAAGTTGAGATCCCGGACGCGCTCACGGCGTCAGGAGCGAGAACCCGGCCCGGTCGACCGAGACGGACCGGGCCGAGAGGACGACCGCGCCGACGCCGGCCTCCCGGTCGAGTCCGATCCAACTGCGGAAACCACCGGTCCCGCCGTTGTGCCAGGTGATCCGACGACCGCGCAGCTCGACCGTGATCCAGGCGGCGCCGATGCGCGCCCCGCGGCCGAGGTCGGCCACCGGGTCCAGCGCCGCGCGGCCGGGCGCCGTCCCGTCGAGCAACGCCGTCAGCAGCCGCACCATCGCCGGCAGGCTCGCCCGAATGCCGCCGGCGGGAGCGATCGCCTCGCCGGTCCACGGCTCCCGAACGCGCCCGCCCCGGCCGTGTCCGCGCACCGACGCCGGCCGCAGTTCGGCCGGCGTGGCCGGGCAGTAGAAGACGTCGAGCCCCAGCGGATCGGCCACGCGCGTGCGGATCAGGTCCGCGTAGGTCGTTCCGGCGGCCGCGGCGACCGCGTGACCGAGCAGGGCGAACCCGAAGTTCGAGTAGTGCGGCCGCGACGAGCGCCGGAACTCGACCGCCGGCGCCTGCGCGAGGAGCTGGTCCAGGCTCTCCCCGTACGGGTTGGTCCCGTGCCGCACCAGGTCGATCGAGCCCCGGACGACGGGCGTGCCGGGCGCGGAGCGCGGGAGCCGCGAGCGATGGGTCGCCAGGTCGGAGAGCCGGACGCCCGCGAGCGGTGTCGCGGCCACCGGCAGCACGTCGGCCAGCGTCGTGTCCGCACCCACCTCGCCGCGTTCGAGGGCGTCGACGTAGAGCAGCCCGGTGACGCCCTTGGACACCGAGCCGATCTCGAAGCCGGCGTCCCGGTCGGACCCGGCGCCGGCGAGGCGGGCGCCGTCCGGCGTCACCACACCGATCGCGAACGGCGCCGACCGGCCGGCGAGCGCCGCGCGCATCCGGTCCGCGCGTGCGTCGTCCCCGAGGACCGCCAGCGATGTGGTCACGTCAGGCGACCATGGGGTCCTTCGGCGGGGCGGCCTCGACCCAGGAGAGGAAGCCCGTCAGCGCGTCGTGGGTCATGGCGAGCTCGAGGGGCTCGGCACCCAGTGCGCAGACGAGAACCACCGAGCCGACCGAGACCGTGTGGGTCTCGGCGGGGGTGGCGTCGCGGCGGCTGCGGACGCGGAGCTGACGGCGGGTCATGACGTGCCGCGGCCGCCAGCGGAGGCTGAAGATCGGGAACCACTCGACCCGGTCCCCGTGGTACCGGCCGATCCCGTAGGACCAGCCCTCACCGTCGGGGTGCTCGCCGAGCCGGAGGCTGCAGGCGAACGTGCCGACCGGGCGGGAGAGGACCATGCGACGCACGGTCAGCGCCAGGAGCGACAGGCCCACGAAGGCGAGCAGGCCGATGACGATGTCGAGAAACAGCATCATCGGCCCTCCCCTGCCGCGCAGTGCCCTTGCGGGTCAGGCCTCCCGGCCCGCGGCGCGCAGACGCGTCTGCGCCCGCTTGGCCGCGTCGCCCTCGGGGTCACCGTCGGACTTGGCCCGGTCCAGCGCACGCTGGGCGCGGGCCACGTCGATGTCCGAGCCGAGCTCGGCGACCTCGGCGAGGATCGACACGACGTCGTCCGCCACCGAGATGAAACCGCCGTGGACGGCCGCCGTGACGGTCTCGCCCTCCGGGGTACGGATCGTCACCGGGCCGGACTCCAGCACACCGAGCACCGGTACGTGGCCCTTGAGGATGCCGAGCTCGCCCTCGAGGGTGCGCGCGATGACGATCGTCGCCGGACCGCGATAGACGTTGCGGTCCGGAGCGACGACGTCGACGGAGAGCGTGTCAGTGGCCATGGTCGCGCTCCACTCCGTTCCGCTGCTCAGCCACGAGCCAGTTCCTTGGCCTTCTTCTCGACGTCCTCGACGCCGCCGCACATGAAGAACGCCTGCTCGGGCAGGTGGTCGAACTCGCCGGCCACCAGCGCCTTGAACGAGGCGACGGTCTCGGACAGCGGAACGAACACGCCGGGCTGGCCGGTGAAGGCCTCGGCCACGAACATCGGGTGCGAGAGGAAGCGCTCGATGCGGCGGGCCCGGTTGACGGCGACCTTGTCCTCCTCGGACAGCTCGTCGATACCGAGGATGGCGATGATGTCCTGCAGCTCCTTGTACTTCTGCAGGAGTCGCTTCACCGACTGCGCGACCTGGTAGTGCTCCTCGCCCACGATCTGCGGGTCGAGGATGCGGGAGGTCGAGTCGAGCGGGTCGACGGCCGGGTAGATGCCCTTCTCGGTGATGGCCCGGGAAAGCACGGTCGTCGCGTCGAGGTGGGCGAACGCGTTGTGCGGCGCCGGGTCGGTGATGTCGTCGGCGGGGACGTAGATCGCCTGCATCGAGGTGATCGAACGACCACGCGTCGAGGTGATGCGCTCCTGGAGGAGGCCCATCTCGTCGGCCAGGGTCGGCTGGTACCCGACGGCGGACGGCATACGACCGAGCAGGGTCGACACCTCGGAACCGGCCTGGGTGAACCGGAAGATGTTGTCGATGAACAGGAGCACGTCCTGCTTCTGCACGTCGCGGAAGTACTCCGCCATCGTCAGCGCGGTCAGCGCGACGCGAAGACGGGTGCCCGGCGGCTCGTCCATCTGACCGAAGCAGAGCGCGGTCGAGTTGATGACGCCGGACTCGGACATCTCCAGGAAGAGGTCGTTGCCCTCACGGGTGCGCTCGCCGACGCCGGCGAAGCAGGACACGCCACCGAACTCCTGGGCGACGCGGCGGATCATCTCCTGGATCAGAACGGTCTTGCCGACACCGGCACCACCGAACAGACCGATCTTCCCACCCTTCACGTACGGGGTGAGGAGGTCGATGACCTTGATGCCGGTCTCGAGGATCTCGGTGCGCGACTCGAGCTGGTCGAAGGGCGGCGGGTCGCGGTGGATCGGCCAGCGCTCGGTGATCTGCAGGCTGTCCGCCGGCACGTCCAGCGGGTCGCCGATGGTGTTCCAGACGTGACCCTTGGTCACGTCACCGACGGGCACCGAGATCGGGGCGCCGGTGTCGAGCACCTCGGCCCCACGGGTCAGGCCGTCGGTCGGGTTCAGCGAGACCGCGCGCACCAGGTTGTCCCCGAGGTGCTGCGCGACCTCAAGGGTGAGGGTCGAGGTGACGCCGCCCATGGTCACGTCGACCTTGAGCGCGTTGAAGATCGCGGGCATCGAGCCGACGGGGAACTCCACGTCGGCCACGGGGCCGATGACGCGGGCGACCCGGCCGGTGGCGGTGGTGGGCTCAGCGGTAGCAGTCATGTCGTCTGTAGTCCCTTATTCGCTTCCTGCGGTCGCGTCGGCGAGCGCGTTCGCGCCACCCACGATTTCGCTGATTTCCTGGGTGATCTCGGCCTGCCGGGCCTGGTTGGCCGACCGGGTGAGGATGTCGACCAGCTCGTTCGCGTTGTCGGTCGCGGACTTCATCGCGCGACGCCGCGCGGCGAACTCCGAGGCGGCCGACGTGAGCAGCGCGTAGTAGAAGCGGCTCTCGACGTACCGCGGCAGCAGCGCGTCGAGCACCTCCTCCTCGTCCGGCTCGTAGTCGTACTGGGGCAGCGGACCGCCGCCCTGCGCGGCCGCGGCGGCCGCCGCCGCGGCGCTGCCCTCCTCGACCTCCTCGACCTCGAGCGGGAGGATGCGGCGCACCACGACCCGCTGGGTCAGCATCGAGACGAACTCGGTGTAGACGAGGTGGATCTCGTCGACACCGCCCTCCTCGGTCGGCGTCTTGAAGGCCTCGATGACCACGTCGGCGATCGCCTTGGCGTCGTCGTAGGTCGGCCGGTCCGAGAACCCGCTCCACTCCCCCGCCAGCGCGCGGTTGCGGAACTTGTACCAGGTGACGCCCTTGCGCCCGGAGACGTAGGGCACGACCTCGCTGCCCTCGTCGCGGAGGAGGCTGGTCAGCGCCTCACCCTCGCGGAGCACGTTGGCGTTGAAGCCGCCCGCGAAGCCGCGGTCGGAGGTCAGCAGCACGACCGCCGAACGGGTCGGGCTGGCCTTCTTCTCGGTCAGCAGCGGGTGGTCGACGGTGCCGGCCTGGCTCACCAGTGCGGTGACCGCGCGCGTAATCGCACGGGCGTACGGCTGTGCCGCCACCGTGCGCTGCTGCGCCTTGATGATCCGGGACGAGGCGATGAGCTCCTGCGCCCGCGTGATCTTCGCGGTCGACTTCACCGACCGAATCCGCTGCCGGAAGATCCGGAGTTGAGCGCCCATTCGTCAGGCCTTCTTCACCTTGGTGATCTTCTCCTGGTCGACGTCCTCGTCGGCCATCGCCGCCACCGCCGCCTCCTTGGCCAGCGACTGGCCCGAGGAGGTCGTGAAGCCCTTCTTGAACTCCGCGATGGCGTCCTTGAAGACATTGAGGTCATCGTCGCCGAGCTTGCCGGTCTCCCGGATGCCGTCGAGGGTGCCCTTGTGCTTGAGGCTCAGGTAGTCGAGGAACTCCTCCTCGAAGCGGCGGATGTCCGCGACCGGGACCTCGTCGAGCTGGCCGGTGGTGCCCGCCCAGATCGAGGCGACCTGACGGTCGATCGAGAACGGGGAGAACTGCGGCTGCTTGAGGAGCTCGATCATGCGGGCGCCGCGCTCCAGCTGGGCGCGGGAGGCCGCGTCCAGGTCGGAGGCGAAGGCCGCGAAGGCCTCCAGGTCGCGGTACTGCGACAGGGCCAGACGCAGCGTGCCGGCGACCGCCTTCATCGCCTTGACCTGCGCGGCACCACCGACGCGGGAGACCGAGACACCGACGTTGATGGCCGGCCGGACACCCGCGTTGAACAGGTCCGACTCGAGGAAGCACTGGCCGTCGGTGATCGAGATGACGTTGGTCGGGATGTACGCCGACACGTCGTTGCCCTTGGTCTCGATGACCGGCAGGCCCGTCATCGAACCGGCGCCGAGGTCGTCCGAGAGCTTCGCGCAACGCTCGAGGAGCCGCGAGTGCAGGTAGAAGACGTCACCCGGGAACGCTTCGCGGCCCGGCGGGCGGCGGAGCAGAAGGGAGACGGCGCGGTACGCGTCGGCCTGCTTGCTCAGGTCGTCGAAGACGATGAGGACGTGCTTGCCCTGGTACATCCAGTGCTGGCCGATGGCCGAGCCGGTGTACGGGGCGATGTACTTGTAGCCGGCCGGGTCGGACGCCGGAGCCGCGACGATCGTCGTGTACTCCAGCGCGCCCGAGTCCGCCAGGACCTGGCGGATGTTCGCGATCGTCGAGCCCTTCTGGCCGACGGCGACGTAGATGCAGCGGACCTGCTTGCTCGGGTCGCCGGACTCCCAGTTGGCCTTCTGGTTCAGGATCGTGTCGACCGCGATGGTGGTCTTGCCGGTCTGACGGTCACCGATGATCAGCTGGCGCTGGCCACGACCGATCGGGGTCATGGCGTCGATGGCCTTGATGCCGGTCTGCAGCGGTTCGGTGACCGGCTGGCGCTGGACGACCGAGGGGGCCTGCAGCTCGAGGATGCGACGCTCGGTGGTCTCGACCGCGCCGAGGCCGTCGAGCGGGTTGCCGAGGGAGTCGACGACGCGACCCAGGTACGCGTCGCCGACCGGCACCGAGAGAACCTCACCGGTGCGGCGGACCGACTGACCCTCCTCGATCTTCGAGAAGTCACCGAGGACGACGACGCCGATCTCGCGGACGTCGAGGTTCTGGGCGAGGCCCTTGGTGCCGTCCTCGAACTCGAGGATCTCGTTGGCCATCGTCGAGGGCAGGCCCTCGACGCGGGCGATGCCGTCGCCACACTCGATGACCGTGCCGACCTCGTCGCGGGTGGGGGCGTCGGGCGAGTAACCCGAGACGAAGCGCTCCAGCGCCTCCCGGATCTCGTCCGGCCGGATCGTCAGCTCCGCCATGTCCTTCGTCTCCCTGTGTCTGCGTGTTGCTGGGCGTTCGAGTTGCTTGCGTTGCTCAGCGCTCGAAGCGCCGCTTGAGCCGGTCGACACGACCGACGATCGTCCCGTCGACGACCTCGTCGCCGACCTGGACGGTCATCCCGCCCAGCACGGACGGGTCGACCTCGGCCTTGACCTGGACGTCATGTCCGTAGATGCCCGCCAGCGCACGCGCGAGGCGGTCCTTCTCGTGGGGCGCCAGCTCGACCGCGGAGCGGACGAACGCCACCAGGCGGCGGCGCCGGTCGCTGACGGCCTTGCCGAGCTGCGCGATGCTGCGCTCCGGGTTCCGGCCCCGCGCGTTGAGCACGACCTGCCGCACGAGGCGGACGGTCGAGTCGTTGGCGCGGCCGCCGAGGAGGCTGCCGACCAGCTCGGCCTTGCGCTCACCGGGGACGTTCACGTCCGCCAGCGCGTTGCGCAGGGCCGGCTCGCCCTCCACGATCCGCCCGAACCGGAAGAGCTCGTCCTCCAGGTCCTCGATCCCCCCGAGGGAGTCCGCGCGGGCGATCTCGGCGATCACGGCGAGGTTCTCGATGCCGTCGGCCATCTCGCTCGGGCGCGACCAGCGCTGCCCGACCACGGCCTGGACGAGCTCGAGCGCCTCGGGCGAGATCTTGCCGCTGAAGAGCACCTGAGCGACCTCGGCCTTCGCCGAGCCGGGCCGGCTCGGGTCGGACAGGGAGCGCCGCAGGATGTGCTCGGAGTCGACGACGCCCAGGACCCCGAACAGCTCGTCCGAGAGCCGCCCGAGCGCCGTGGCGTCGAGGCCCCGGCTCAGTTCGTCGAACTTGGTGATGGCCGCGCCGAGCGCGGTCCGGCTGGCACCCCTCACGCGGACCGCCCTCCCGTCGAGCCGGCCGGCGCGGAGCCGGCGTTGGAGATGCCGCCCTCGAGCTCACCGAGGAAGCGGTCGATCACCCGACGCTGGACGGCGTCGTCCTGCAGCGCCGTCCGGACCTGCTGCTCGGCCAGGTCGACCGCCATCGTCGCGATCTCGGCCTGCAGCGAGCGGACCGCACTGATCCGCTCGGCCTCGAGGGCCTCGGTGGCCCGCTGGGTGATCTCGTCGGCACGCGCCTGCGCGGCCGCCGCGGCCTCGGCCACGATCTGCTCGTTCTGCGCCCGGGCGTCGGCCCGGAGCTTCTCGGCCTCGGCCCGCGCCTCGGCGACCGCGTTGTCGTACGCGGCCTGCGCCTCGGCGAGCTTCTGGCCGGCGGCCTCACTGTCGGCGAGCTGCTTGGCGATGCGCTCCTGAGCCTGAGACATCATCTTCAGGATCAGCGGAACGATCCACCGCGCGAGGATGGCCACGAGCACGGCGAAGCCGATCAGCTCGATGACCAACCCCTTGGTGCCGCCCGAGGCGAGGAGAAGGTCACCCGTCGGGGACCCGGTCAGTTGACCAGTCAGTTCAGCGGAAGTCATACCTGCTCCCCCACGACCCGGCCGGCCAGCTGACCGGCGAGGGCGGAGACGTCGGACTGCAACGAGGCGAGCGCACGCTCGCGCTCCTCGGTCAGCTGGGCCCGGGTGGCAGCGGTGATCTCGTCCGCCCGGGCCTGCGCCGCCGCGGCGGCCTCGTCGACGATCGCCTTGTGCTGCGCGCGCGCCTGCTCCCGCAGACGGGTGGCCTCGGCGCGAGCCTCGGCCATCGCCTCCTCATAGGCCGCCTGGGCCTCGGCCAGCTTGCGCGTGGCGGCCTCGGTGTCCGCCATCTGGCGAGCGATCTTCGCCTGCCGCTCGGCCATGGCCTTGGCCACCGGCGGGACGACGAACTTCCAGACGACGAACAGGATGACGGCGAACAGGACGAGCTCGACCAGCATGGTCGCGTTGGGGAGGAGGAAGATGTCGTCTTCCTCTTCCTCGACGCCCTCGGCGCCTTCCGACGTCAGGATGCTAGTGGCGAGTCGCAGCACGGTCGGCTACTTACCGATGACGAAGACGAACAGGGCCATGAAGGCGAGGTTGATGAAGTACGCCGCCTCACACAGACCGACCGTCAGGAAGAAGATCGTGAAGAGGCGGGACTGCGCCTCGGGCTGACGGGCGACACCGGAGATGGTCGCCGAGCCGGCGAGACCGTCACCAATGGCCGCGCCGATGGCGCCGCCGCCAAGTGCCAGGCCACCGCCGATAAGGCCGCCCGCGACCTTGATGGCCTCGGCCGAGAGCTCTGCATCGGTTGCCATGTATCTGATCCTTCGCTGTGTGGGTGCGTTGTCCCGGGGGTCCCGGTACGTCTGAGGGGATGTGCGGGTGGGTCAGGCGGAAGCGAGTTCCTTCTCGGATGCGTTGTCCGGCGAGGTGGCGTGACCGGCCTCGTCCCGGGGGTCGTGCGCGTCGTGGCCGTGCGCGTCGTGCTCGTCGTGGTCACCGTGGCCGGCCGACGCCATCCCGAAGTAGAGGATGGTCAGCAGAGCGAAGATGAACGCCTGGATCAGGCCGATGAACATGTCGAACAGCTTCCAGGCGGTGTTCGGCGCCCAGGCGATGTAGGTCGGCATGAGACCGATCAGGGCGATCATGATGCCGCCGGCGAAGATGTTGCCGAAGAGTCGCAGCGCGAGCGTGAACGGCTTGACGAGCTCCTCGATCACGTTCAGCGGGAGCAGCGCCTTGTAGGGCTGCACGAAGTGGCCGAAGTACTCGCCCGCGCCCTTCTGCCGGACCGCGTTCACGTGCACCCAGATGATGACGACGAACGCCAGCGAGTACGTCAGGTTGACGTCGGAGGTCGCCGGGGGCAGCCACTCGTGGGCCGGCAGGAGCGCGACCCAGTTGCAGAACAGGATGAAGAAGAACAGCGACACGGCCAGCGGCACCACGAACGGCGCCGTCTTGCCCATGGCGTTGTTGACCTCGCCCTGGACCCAGCCGACGACGGCCTCCCAGAACAGCTGAATCTTGCTCGGCACACCGCTCGTCGCGGTCTTCGCGAGCCACAGGCCCATGCCGATGACGATCAGACCGGCGATGCAGGTCGTCGCGATGGTGTCGATGTGGAACTCAATGCCACCGATGGTGACCTTGTGGTGCTTGCCCACCTCGATGTCGGCGGCGACCACCACGTCGGTTGACCGATCGAGAAGCGTGCGGGTCATCAGGAGCGCACCTCGCGATAGAGGACACCGGCGCTGCTGCCGATGATCGTGAACTGGAAGAAGGCGAGCCCGAAGAGGACCGCCAGGCCGTCAGGCCGGAACGCGAACATGATGTAGCCGGCGATCAGCGTGATGAGCGCGAGGCGCTTGACGACCGCCGCCATGAACTTGCGCTTGTTGGGGTTCTCCTCGCCGGCGTTCTCGGCGGCGAACTTCGCGGTGGCGGAGACCACCATCGCGGTGTTCAGCCAGCCCAGCAGCAGGCCGACGCAGACGAAGATGCCGATCTTGGGCTCGCCGACCGCGATGCAGAAGATCAGCCCGAGCAGACCGACCACGGCACCGAAGCGGACGGAGAACTTGTAGCTGGAGCTCGCCTTCATCAGACCGACGCGTTCCATGCCACCTCGCTCTCTCGCACTCGCCGGTTCACTCACTGGCCTTCAGGTAGTCCGCGACCTCGCGCCAGGTGGCGAGGACTCCGCAAGTCAGGCCCAGCACCAGGCCGATCAGGATGAAGACCGGGGTTGTGTCGAGCAGAGAATCGACGAGCCATCCGAGGGCGCACCCACCGACGGCAGCAACCGCGTTCAACATCCCGATCCCGGCCAGCGCGAGCGCTGTCTGACGAATCGAACGTTGGTCTGAGGGATTTTCGTCGGAGGCCACGCCGCCTCCTTCCGGGCACTGCACAAACGGGCGCCGGCAGGGGCTAGGCGTCCGTTCGGTGTGGAAACTACCACCCGTACGGAGGAGTCCCGGACGGCGGGTCCCTGCTACGTCAGCGCGTCGGTTTTCCGGTCGGTGCACCGACCCGCTGGATGACCGGCAGACGGAGCAGGACGACGCCGACGACCACCAGCAACGCCACCGCCACCAGGGCCCACGCCTGCGCGCTGACCAGCGACAAGGCCACAACACCGAAGGCGATCAGCGCCGACCAGAAGTACATGATGAGCACGGCCCCGCGGTGCGAGTGACCGATCTCCAGCAGCCGGTGGTGCAGGTGCTGCTTGTCGGGGGCGAACGGGGACCGGCCGGACATCGTGCGCCGGATGATCGCGAGGACGAGGTCGAGGAACGGCGCCGCGATCGCCGCGAACGGCAGGATCAGCGGCAGCAGCGCGGGTGAGACGTCCTCGGATTCGACCGCGCCGAAGTCGATCTGGCCGGCGAAGCTCACCGTGGAGGCGGCCAGCACGAGCCCGATGAGCATCGAGCCGGAGTCCCCCATGAAGATCTTCGCCGGGTAGAAGTTGTGGGGCAGGAAGCCCAGACAGATCCCGGCGAGCAGGGCCGAGAACAGCGACGGCGAGATCGCGCGGTCGAACTGCTGCTCGATCGAGAGCAGGTACGTGTAGCTGAAGAAGGCCAGCGCCGCGGTCAGGGCGATGCCGGCGAGCAGCCCGTCGAGACCGTCGACGAAGTTCACCGCGTTGACCGTCGCGACGACGATGAGCACCGAGAGCAGGAAGCCCGAACTCGCGTCGAGCACGATCGTGGTGCCGGGCACCGGCAGGTACGTCATCTGGATGCCGAGGACGACCATCACGCCGGCGGCCAGGACCTGCCCGGCGAGTTTGGTGACCGCGTCCAGGCCCCACTTGTCGTCGACGACACCGAGCGCGCAGATGATCGTCGCCCCGGCCAGCAGGGCCCAGGGGTCGTGCGAGTTCGCGAACAGCTCCCGGGACAGGAACGGCAGTTCCGCCGCGACCACCAGCCCCGCCGCGAGGCCGACCAGCATCGCCAAGCCCCCCATGCGGGGGGTCGGAACGGCGTGCACGTCCCGGTCGCGGACCTCCGCCATGACCCCACCGGCCAGGGCGGCCCGACGGACGACCCCGGTGGTCAGGTAGGTGGCGGCGGCGGCAACCAGCAACGTGAGCAGGTACTCGCGCACGGCCCTATGGAATCAGTCGCGGGCACGCGTCGCCGACGACGACCCGCTCGGAGGGTTGTTCGAACGCGCGCGGCTCAGACCGCGGAGGAACTCCGACTCCCGGCCGCCGAGGCCGGGGTGAGGTGCCCGACGAGCGCGGCCAGGCCCTCGGCGATGCTGTCGGCGCACAACCGGAAGACGTGCAGCGGCGCCCCGAACGGGTCCGCGATGTCGTCGTCCGGTCGGCCGGGACCCGGACGCGGGGTGCGGAGCATCGCGACGCGGTCGACCAGGGCCCGGGCCCGCACGGCCGGGTCGGCCTCGGGCAGCGTTGCCGGATAGACGCGGCGTGCGAAACGTGCGAACTCCCGGATCGTGAACGTGCGCCCGGCGGCGTAGGGATCGAGCAGGTGCACCTGCTCGCGGTGGTCCCGGGTCGCGCCGAGGATCAGGTCGGCCTCCAGGACCTGATCCGGGTTCAGCTCACGGGCGACGAACGAACCCGGCTCGATCCCCCGCTCGGCGAGGACGGCGGCGGCGTGCGACTCCATCCCGGCACCGCTGTGCCCCCAGGTGCCGGCACTCTCGCACCGGAACGCCCGGGCGTCGGGACCGATCGTCGCGGCCAGCTGCGCGCGGAGCAGTTCCTCGGCGATCGGGGAACGGCACACGTTCCCGGTCGAGACGATCAGGACGCTGAAGCGCGTCGCGCTCACGCGCCCGTGCCCGTGGCCAGTTCCACGTCGGCGACCACCGACCGGATGTCGTCGACGCTGATGTGACCCGCGCGCAGAATTCGCGGGCGGCTCCCGGTCACGTCCACGATCGTGGACGGCACATTGTCGTCGGTGGGCCCGCCGTCGAGGTAGACCTCCACGGAGTCGCCGAGCTGCTCGCGGGCCTGCGCGACCGTAGTGGCCGCCGGGTAACCGGTGCGGTTCGCACTGCTCACCGCCATCGGGCCCGTGGCCTTGAGCAGGTCGAGCGCGACCGGGTGCAGCGGCATGCGGATCGCCACGGTCTGCGCGGAGTCTCCGAGGTCCCACGCCAGCGAGGGCTGCTGGTGGCACACGATCGTGAGGCCGCCGGGCCAGAACGCGTCGGCGAGCTCGCGTGCGGCGTCCGAGAGGCGCGCGGCGATCCCGTCCAGCGTGCGCATCGTGCCGATCAGCACGGGGACGGGCATGTCGCGGCCGCGGCCCTTCGCGGCCAGGAGCGCCTCGACGGCCGACGGGGTGAACGCGTCCGCACCGATCCCGTAGACGGTGTCGGTGGGGAGGACGACGAGCTGACCGGCTCCGACAGCCGCACCGGCAGCGGCGAGACCCGCCGCCCGCGCATCGGGGTCGGCGCAGTCGAAGGACTGCGGCAAGGGTCTTACCTCTCGCTGGTGGTTCGGGGACGGAACGGCCGCTGCGCTCACGGCGCTGTGAGCGGCGCAGGGGGCCACGCTAGATCCCCCGACGGGGGCCTGCCAATGCGGGTGGACCGAATTCGTGACGGTTGCGGCGAATCAGGCGCGTGTGGCGGTCACGAACCGGTCCCGCTCCGTGAGGTCCTGGTGACTGCGCACCTGCGTCCACCGCCCGGTGCGGGCGAAAACCTCGACCACGGCGGCCCCCTGGACGTCGGCGTGTTCCACCGCGACGCGACCACCCGTGCGGAGCAACCGCCCGGCGGTGCGTTCGACCGCGCGCACGACGTCGAGCCCGTCGTCCCCGCCCCAGAGCGCCGCGGCGGGATCGTGGTCACGGGCCTCGACGGCGACGGATTCCCAAGCGTCCAAAGGAATGTACGGCGGATTCGACACGACAAGATCGACCTGCCCGTCAAGCTCGGGCAGCGCGTCCGCGGCGTCGCCCGCGTGCAGCGTGACGCCGCTGCCGTCGAGGTTTCGCCGCGCCCAGGCAAGGGCATCAGGATCAAGTTCGACGGCGTGCACGGTCAGGCCGGGAACCTCCGTCGCGAGGGCCAACGCGATCGCGCCGGAGCCGGTGCACAGGTCGACGGCCACCGACCCGGCCGGCAATGATCTTGCTGCATCGATCATCTGACCTACCATCACTTCAGTCTCGGGTCGTGGGACGAAGACCCCTGGGCCGACCGCGAGACTGACGTGACGGAAGTGCGCAACACCGGTGAGGTGCTGCAGCGGCGTGCGCGCGGCCCGGGCCTCGACCAGCTTCGCGTAGGCGCCGGCGTCGATCTCGTCGAACCGCACGAGGTCGCGGCGTTCGGCACCGAGCACGTGCGCGGCCAGTTCCTCCGCATCGGTGCGCGGTGACGCCACCCCGGCCGCACGCAACTGCTCGGTCGCCGCCGCGAGGGCGGCACGGAGCGACTCCCTCGTCACCGGCCCCGTCACCGGGTCAGTCGTCACCGGCGAGGGCCGCGGCCTGGTCACCGGCGATGACCGCGTCGATGACGGCGTCGAGGTCACCGTCGAGCACCTGGTCGAGGTTGTAGGCCTTGAAGTTCACGCGGTGGTCGGAGATGCGGTTCTCCGGGAAGTTGTAGGTGCGGATCCGCTCCGAGCGGTCGACCGTGCGGATCTGGCTCTTGCGCAGGTCTCCGGCCTCCTTGTCGGCCTCCTCCTGAGCGACGGCCAGCAACCGGGCGCGCAGGATGCGCAACGCCTGCTCCTTGTTCTGGAGCTGGCTCTTCTCGTTCTGGCAGGAGACGACGATGCCCGTCGGGATGTGCGTCAGCCGCACGGCCGAGTCGGTGGTGTTGACGCTCTGCCCGCCCGGGCCCGAGGAACGGAAGACGTCGACCCGCAGGTCGTTCAGGTTGACCTCGACGTCGACCTCCTCGGCCTCAGGGAGCACGAGCACGCCGGCGGCGGAGGTGTGGATGCGGCCCTGGGACTCGGTCACCGGCACACGCTGCACACGGTGCACGCCGCCCTCGAACTTCAGCCGGTCCCAGACCCCCTCGGGGTCGGTCCCGCGCATCTTGATCGCCACCGAGACGTCCTTGTAACCGCCGAGGTCGGAGTCGGTGGCGTCGAGGATCTCGGTCTTCCAGCCGCGCCGCTCGGCGTACCGCAGGTACATGCGCAGCAGGTCGCCGGCGAACAGCGCGGACTCCTGCCCACCCTCGCCGGCCTTGACCTCGAGGATGACGTCCTTGCCGTCGTTGGGGTCACGGGGCAGCAGCAGCTGCCGCAGCTTCTCCCCCAGCTCCTCACGCCGCGCGGTCAGCTCCGGGATCTCGGCCTTGAACGACTCGTCCTCGGCGGCGAGCTCGGTCGCCGCGGCCAGGTCGTCCCCGATCTGCTCCCACGCGCGGTGCGTCGCCACGATCGGCCCGAGCTCGGCGTACCGGCGGCCGAGCTTGCGCGCCGCTCCCGCGTCCGCGTGCACCGCCGGGTCGGCCAGCCTCTTCTCGAGATCGGCGTACTCGTCGATCAGCTCCTGCACGGTCTCGAACACTGTGGCCTCCTTCCGAACGGCGCTGCTGAAGCGGGATGGTCCCGAACACAGAGACGCCGGCGAGGCGACCTATTGGTCGCCCGCCGGCGTCAGGAGAGCTACTTCTTCTTGCCGAAGCGCTTCTCGAACCGGGCCACGCGGCCGCCGGTGTCGAGGATCTTCTGCTTGCCCGTGTAGAAGGGGTGGCACTGCGAGCAGACGTCGGCGTGGATGATGCCGTTCTTCGCGGTGCTGCGGGTGACGAACGTGGCGCCGCAGGTACAGGTGACCTCGGTCTTGCCGTACTGCGGGTGGATGTCGGGCTTCACGACGCGCTCCTGATTCTCATGGCTCCGGGTCGCCACCGCTGGTCACGGGGCGTGAACCGGAACCGGGTCAGTCTGCCAGGTCCTGGCGCACCTGCCCAAACGCAGGTGCGCCTCCGAACATTCCGGGCGATTTCGGGGGTCTCGGGGTGGCGCCCTACTCCTCCCCCTCCTCCTCGCCCGGGGTCGTCTTCTGGACCTGCATGAGGAACTCGATGTTCGACTTGGTCTTCCGCAGGCGCTCGAGCAACAGCTCGATGGCCTGCTGGTCGTCCAGGGCGGCGAGCACACGACGGAGCTTCCAGACGATCTGGAGCTCGTCCTTGCTCATCAGGATCTCTTCCTTGCGGGTGCCGGACGCGTCCACGTCCACCGCCGGGAAGATCCGCTTGTCCGCGAGCTTGCGGTCGAGCTTGAGCTCCATGTTCCCGGTGCCCTTGAACTCCTCGAAGATCACCTCGTCCATGCGGGACCCGGTCTCGACCAGGGCCGTGGCGAGGATCGTCAGGGAGCCGCCGTTCTCGATGTTGCGCGCGGCGCCGAAGAACTTCTTCGGCGGGTAGAGCGCGGTCGAGTCGACACCGCCGGACAGGATGCGCCCGGAGGCCGGCGCGGCCAGGTTGTACGCGCGGCCGAGGCGGGTGATCGAGTCGAGCAGGACGACGACGTCGTGGCCGAGCTCGACCAGGCGCTTGGCGCGCTCGATCGAGAGCTCCGCGACCGTCGTGTGGTCCTCGGCGGGGCGGTCGAAGGTCGAGGCGATGACCTCACCCTTCACCGACCGCTGCATGTCGGTGACCTCCTCGGGCCGCTCGTCGACGAGGACGACCATGAGGTGGCACTCGGGGTTGTTGCGGGTGATCGCGTTGGCGATCGCCTGCAGCACCATCGTCTTGCCGGCCTTGGGCGGGGAGACGATGAGGCCGCGCTGGCCCTTGCCGATCGGCGCGACGAGGTCGATGACGCGGGTGGTCATCGAGGTGACGTCGTGCTCCAGGCGCAGACGCTCCTGCGGGTACAGCGGCGTGAGCTTGCCGAACTCGACGCGCTCGCGCGCGGCGTCGGGCTCCATGCCGTTGACGGTGTCGAGCCGGACCAGCGCGTTGAACTTCTCGCGCCGCTCCCCGTCCCGGGGCTGGCGCACCGCGCCGGTGATCGCGTCGCCCTTGCGCAGGCCGTACTTGCGGACCTGGGCGAGCGAGACGTACACGTCGTTCGGCCCGGGCAGGTAGCCGCTGGTCCGGACGAAGGCGTAGTTGTCGAGGATGTCGAGGATCCCGGCAACGGGGATGAGGACGTCGTCCTCGCTGATCTCGATGTCACCCGGCTCGTAGCCGCCCGGGCCCCGGGTCCGGCCGCCACGCTGGCGGTCCCGGTACCGTCCGCGGCGCCGACGGCGACCGCCGCCCTCGCCGTCGTCATCGTCGTCGTCACGCGGACCGTTGTCCCGGTCGCGCTGGTCCCGCAGGCCGCGGTCGTCCCGCATGCGGTCCTCGCGCGGGCCCCGGTCGTCGCGCGGGCCCCGGTCGTCCCGCGGACCCCGGTCGTCGCGGGGACCCCGGTCGTCGCGCGGACCCCGGTCGTCGCGGGGGGCGCGGTCCTCGCGGGGGGCGCGGTCCTCGCGCGGACCCCGGCCGCCGTCGCGGTTGTTCGGGCCCGAGCCGTCGGCGCGGTCGTTGCGGTTGCGCTGCCGGTCGCGCTGACGCTCGCGGCGCTCGCCGCGGTCGCGCGTGTCGGTGCCGCTGTCCGCACCGGAGTCGGCGTCGGAGTCGGCGGCAGCCGCGGCCGCGGCCGCGGATTCACCCGAACGGGTGTCGGCGGCCTCGTCGGCGGGCGCGGCCGCGGGGCGCTGGGCCCGGCGCGAGGTCCGCGCGGGCGCCTCGCTCGTGCTCTCCGGCTTGCTCTCGGCCTTGCTCTCGGATTTGCTCTCCGGCTTGCTCGCCGACGCGTCCGCGGGGGCCGTGGCCCCACCACCGGCGCGGCCCGCGGTGATCGCCTCGATGAGCTGGCTCTTGCGCATCCGGCCGGTGCCGGTGATGCCCATGCCCGCGGCCATGGCCTGCAGCTCGGAGAGCACCATGCCGTTCAGGCCCTCGCCACGGCGCCGGCGGGTCGTTCCGCCGCCGTTCCCCGACGACTCCGGCGTCGAGGAAGCGAGTTCTGTGGTTTCTGTCACTGGGTCGTGTCCTTCCGGACCTCACGTCGCACAGGACGTGGCAGGTCGGTAACTGACGGAACGCACCACGGCGCCGGGGGATCCGATGTCAGGCAGGAACTCGGCGGACCAGCGCACGCTTCGGGAGGATCTTCACCCGGAGATTCGACACGGCAAGCGCCACAGATTCCGGCGCGCCTAGGTGCGGGCTCACGATAACACGGTGGCTCCGGCAGGGTCGACGGACAGGCGATGGACACGCCAGCCCTCCCCCGCCAGTCCGGCCACCTTCTCGACGGTGTCGCGGGTCGCGAGAGCGAGCACGCTGGGCCCGGCTCCGGACACCGTCGCGGGCACCCCGTCCGCCCGCAGACGCTGGATCAGTTCGAGGCTCGCCGGCATCGCGGGCCCGCGGTAGTTCTGGTGCAGGCGGTCCTCGGTGGCGACCAGGAGAAGCTCGGGATTGCGCGTGAGTGCCTCGACGAGCAGCGCAGCGCGGCCCGCGTTGGCCGCGGCGTCGGCGTGCGGCACCGTGCGCGGCAGCAGCCCGCGCGCCTTGCGTGTCGACAGCTCCGTCGACGGAACGAAGACGACCGGCGACACCTCGGGCGACGCCTCGAGCCGGATCAGGTGGGGCCCGTCCGCCTCGGTCCACGCGAGAGTGAACCCGCCCGCGAGCGCGGCCGCGACGTTGTCCGGATGACCCTCGAGTTCGGTGGCGAGGCGGAGCAGGGCCGCGTCGTCCATGCGCTGCTCCCCGTCGACGCAGAGCGCGCGGGCCGCGACGACGCCGGCGACGATCGCCGCGGAGCTCGAGCCCATGCCCCGACCGTGCGGAATCGCGTTGCGGCACGCGACGCGCAGTCCCGGCGGCGGCCCGCCGAGCCGCGCGAAGCACTCGTTCATGGAGCGCACGACGAGATGCCGGCCGTCGCGGTTGACGGTGTGCGCGCCTTCGCCCTCCACGGAGAGCGCGAGGCCCTCCGGCTGGACCTGCGCCTCGACGACGTCGTGCAACGTCAGCGCCAGGCCGAAGCAGTCGAAGCCGGGGCCCAGGTTCGCACTGCTGGCCGGGACCCGGACGCGGACGGCCTCGGAGCGGTAGGTCGGCGGCGAGAGTTGCTGCGACAAGTCAGGCCAGACCGAGCTTCTCGGCCGCCGCCGCGGCGTCGATCGGCACGGTGACCGGTGCGGGTGCGCCCGCGATCGCCCACTCCGGGTCCTTCAACCCGTTGCCGGTGACCGTGCAGACGACCTGCTGACCGGCAGGCAGCCAGTCGTTCTCGCGCGCCATGAGCAGACCCGCGACGCTGGCCGCGGAGGCCGGCTCGACGAAGACGCCCTCGCGCGAGGCGAGCAGCCGGTACGCCGCCAGGATCTGACGGTCCGTCACTGCCTCGATGCGGCCGCCGGACTCGTCGCGCGCGGCCAGGGCCGAGTCCCAGGAGGCGGGGTTGCCGATACGGATCGCCGTCGCGATCGTCTGCGGCTGCTTGACGACCTCACCGGTCACCAACGGAGCCGCGCCGGCGGCCTGGAAGCCGAGCATCCGCGGGCGTCGGGTGGCCGGCCCGTCCGCCTCGTACTCGGTGTAGCCCTTCCAGTACGCGGTGATGTTCCCGGCGTTGCCGACCGGCAGCATGTGCACGTCGGGGGCGTCACCGAGGGCGTCGACGATCTCGAAGGCGGCGCTCTTCTGACCCTCGAGCCGGAACGGGTTCACCGAGTTCACCAGCGCGACCGGGTAGTGCTCGGAGAGGTCGCGGGCGAGGGTGAGGCAGTCGTCGAAGTTGCCGTCGACCTGCAGGATCCGCGAGCCGTGGACAAGCGCCTGGCTCATCTTGCCGAGCGCGATCTTGCCCTGCGGGACGAGGACGGCGCAGACCATGCCGGCGCGCACCGCGTAGGCGGCGGCGCTCGCGCTGGTGTTGCCGGTCGAGGCGCAGATGACCGCCTTCGCGCCCTCCTCCGCGGCCTTCGAGATCGCCATCGTCATGCCGCGGTCCTTGAAGGACCCGGTCGGGTTCGCGCCCTCGACCTTGAGGTGGACCTCGCAGCCCGTCATCTCGGACAGCACCGGCGCGGGCACGAGCGGCGTGCCGCCCTCCCGCAACGTGACGATCGGGGTCGCGTCGGTGACCGGCATCCGGTCGCGGTACTCGGTGATGACCCCGCGCCACTGGTGGGTCATGGCCCCACGGATCGAGTCGGTGCTCACGACGCTCTCACGATTCCAAGTCTCCTTCGACCCGCATCACGCTGGCGACCGCCCGGACGGCGTCCATGGTCCGCAGGTGCGCGACGGTCGCGGCCAGGGCCGAGTCCGGGGCGCGGTGGGTGACCACGACCAGGGTCGCGTCGTCGGCGTGGCCGTGCTGACGGACCGTCTGGATCGAGACGTTGTGCTCGGCGAACGCGGCGGCGACCTGCGCCAGCACGCCCGGCTTCTCCGCCACGTCGAGGCAGATGTAGTAGCGGGTGGTCGTGTCGCCCATCGGCCGCACCGCGAGCTGCGCGTAGGCCGACTCTCCCGGCCCGCGGCCGCCGACGACCTTGTGGCGCGCGACGGCGACGAGGTCACCGAGGACGGCGCTCGCGGTCGGGCCGCCACCGGCACCGCGGCCGTAGAACATGACCTGCCCGGCCGCCTCGGCCTCGACGAACACCGCGTTGAATGCGTCGCCGACCCCGGCGAGGGGGTGGGACCGCGGAATCATCGCCGGGTGCACCCGCACACCGATCGTCGAGCCGTCCGGGGCGAGCTCGCAGATCGCGAGGAGCTTGATGACCGAGTTCATCTCGCGGGCGCTCGCGACGTCGCCGGCGCTGACCTCGGTGATGCCCTCGCGGTACACGTCCGCGGCCGTGACCCGGCTGTGGAACGCGAGGCTCGCGAGGATCGCGGCCTTGGCCGCGGCGTCGAAACCCTCGACGTCCGCGGAGGGGTCGGCCTCGGCATAGCCGAGCGCGCTCGCCTCCTCCAGCGCCTCGGTGAAGCCGGCGCCGGTCTCGTGCATCCGCGACAGGATGAAGTTGGTGGTGCCGTTGACGATGCCGAGCACACGGTGGACCTGATCCCCGACCATCGACTCGCGCAGCGGGCGCAGCAGCGGGATCGCGCCGGCGACCGCGGCCTCGTAGTAGAGGTCCACGCCGTGCTTCTCGGCGGCGGCGTACAGCGTCGCGCCGTCCTCGGCGAGCAGGGCCTTGTTGGCGCTGACCACGGACGCGCCGTGCTCCATCGCCGACAGGATCAGCGAGCGGGCCGGCTCGATGCCGCCGATGACCTCGACGACCACGTCGCAGCCGCGCGTGACCAGCTCGGCGGAGTCCGTGGTGAACAGCGACTCGGGGACGCCGAGCTCGGCCGCCTTCTCCGGGATGCGCTTCGCGCGGCGGACGGCGATGCCGACCAGCTCCAACGGGGCGCCGACCCGCTGCGCGAGGTCGTCGGCCTGCGTCTGGAGCTGCCGGACCACCTCGGTGCCGACCACTCCGCACCCGAGAAGTCCTACGCGGATCGGGGCCATCACCGGCCGCCCTTGCGGCGTTGCGCACTCATACCGCGGATTCTTCCATCCGATGCGGAGAGCACCGGGCCCGCGCTCACCCGACGTCCAGTCGGGCCAGGTCCTCGTCGGTCTCCCGGCGGACGATCACGCGGGCCTGGCCGTCGCGCACGGCGACGACCGGCGGCCGGCCCAGCAGGTTGTAGTTGCTGGCCATCGACCGGCAGTAGGCCCCGGTCGCGGCCACCGCGACGAGGTCGCCGGCGGCGATGTCGGCCGGCAGGTACAGGTCGCGCACGACGATGTCGCCGCTCTCACAGTGCTTGCCCACCAGCCGCGACAGCGCGGGCGGGGCGTCGGAGGCGCGCGAGACCAGGGCCGCGGTGTAAGCGGCGTCGTAGAGCGCGGTCCGGATGTTGTCGCTCATCCCGCCGTCGACGGAGACGTAGGCGCGGGTCGCTCCCCCGCTGCCGACCGCGACCGGCTTGACGGTCCCGACCTCGTAGAGGGTCACGGTGCCCGGGCCGGCGATCGCGCGGCCGGGCTCGACCGACAGCCGCGGCACCGCGAGGCCGGCGCTCGCGCAGGCCCGCTCGACGATCGCGACCAGCGACTTCGCCATCGCGGAGACATCGGCCGGGTCGTCGTCGGAGGTGTAGGCGATGCCCAGCCCGCCGCCGAGGTCGAGCTCGGGCAGTTCGACGCCGTGCTCGTCCCGGATCGCCGAGGCCAGCCCGACGAGCCGGGAGGCCGCGACCTCGAAGCCGTCGGTGTCGAAGATCTGCGAGCCGATGTGCGAGTGCAGCCCGACCAGCTCCAGCGAGGGGAGCATGAGGATGCGCCGGACCGCCTCGGCCGCCGCGCCGCCGGCCAGGGAGAACCCGAACTTCTGGTCCTCGTGCGCGGTGGCGATGAACTCGTGCGTGTGCGCCTCGACGCCGACCGTCACCCGGACCTGCACCCGGGCGCGGACGCCACGCTCGCGGGCGAGGTCGGCCAGGCGGACGATCTCGGCGAAGGAGTCGACGACGATCCGGCCGACCCCGGCGTCGAGCGCGGTCGCGAGCTCCGCGCTGGACTTGTTGTTGCCGTGGAAGGCGATGCGCTCGGTCGGGAACCCGGCGCGCAGCGCGATCGCGAGCTCGCCGGCGCTGCACACGTCGAGCCCGAGCCCCTCCTCCGCGACCCAGCGCGCCACCGCGCTGCAGAGGAAGGCCTTGCCCGCATAGAAAACGTCGGAGCCGGCGAAGGAGTCGGCGTAGGCGCGGGCGCGGGACCGGAAGTCAGCCTCGTCCAGCAGATAGGCGGGGGTGCCGAACTCGGCCGCGAGGTCGCGGACGTCGAGGCCGGCGAGCGTGCAGACGCCGTCGTCCCGGCGGCGGAAGTTCTGCGGCCAGACCAGCGGGTCGAGGGCGTTGAGGTCCGCGGGCGCCGAGCCGACGCCGTCCGTGGGCAGGACCTCGGCGTGGCGCGGCCCCGCGGGGTGCGCGGAGCGGCTCATGCGCTCACATCCGCTCCGGGGCGGAGACGCCGAGCATCGCGAGGCCGTTCGAGATCACCGTGCGGGTGGCGTCGTTGAGCCAGAGCCGAGCCTTGTGCAGGTCGGAGACCTCTTCCTCCCCGCGGGGCAGGATCCGGCAGCCGTCGTAGAACCGGTGGTAGACGCCGGCGAGCTCCTCCAGGTAGCGGGCGATCCGGTGCGGCTCCCGCAGCTCCGCGGCCGAGGCGACGACGCGCGGGAAGTCACCGAGCACCGCGAGCAACCGGGCCTCGCGGTCGTCGGCGAGCAGCTCCGGCCGGAAGGACTCCGGCGCCGACCAGTCGATGCCGAGGTCCCGGGCGTTCGCGGCGACCCGGAAGGTCCGCGCGGCCACGTACTGGACGTAGTAGACCGGGTTCTCCGGCGCCTGCCGCGTGATCTCCTCGACGTCGATCGTCAGCTGGCTGTCGGTCGAGGACCGGGCGAGCGTGTACCGCGCCGCGTCGACGCCGACCAGGTCGACGAGGTCGTCGAGCGTGACGATCGTGCCCGCCCGCTTCGACATCTTCAGTTCCTGGCCGCCCTGCAGCAGCTTGACCAGCTGCCCGATCAGGACGAGCACCGCGGTGTCCGGGTCGTCACCGGCGCAGGCCGCGAGCGCCTGCAGGCGTCCGATGTAGCCGTGGTGGTCCGCGCCGAGCATGTAGATGCAGGTGTCGAAGCCCCGGCCGCGCTTGTCGAGGTAGTAGGCGGCGTCGGCGGCGAAGTAGGTCTTCTCCCCGTCCGCCTTGACCAGGACGCGGTCCTTGTCGTCGCCGAAGTCGGTGGTCCGGAGCCAGACCGCGCCGTCGAGGTCGTAGACGTGACCCTGCTCGCGCAGGGTCTCGATCGCCCGGTCCACGCGACCCGACTCGTGCAGGCTCCGCTCCGAGAACCAGACGTCGTAGTGGACGCCGAACTTCTCCAGGCTGGCCGCGATCTCGGCGAGCATCAGCCGGTAGCCCCGCTCGCGGAACTCGGGCAGCGCCTCGGCGTCCGGGGCGTCGGCCAGGTGGGGGGCCGACTCCAGGATCTTGGCGGCGATGTCGGCGATGTACTGCCCGCCGTAGCCGTCCTCGGGGGCGGGGAGGCCGCGGGCCGCCGCGAGCAGCGACTGCGCGAACTTCTCCATCTGCACGCCGGCGTCGTTGATGTAGTACTCGCTCGCGACGTCGGCGCCCGCCGCCTCCAGTATCCGGCGCAGGCTGTCGCCGACCGCGGCCCACCGGGTGTGGCCGAGGTGCACCGGACCGGTCGGGTTCGCGGAGACGAACTCCAGGTTGACCCGCTGCTTGCGCAGGGCCTCGGACCGGCCGTAGGCGGTCCCGGCCAGCACGATCTGGTACGCGAGGCGGCCGGCGGCGCCCGAGTCCAGGGTGATGTTGAGGAAGCCCGGCCCGGCCACCTCGACCCGCTCGATGCCCGAGGCGCGGCGCAGGTGCTTGGCGAGGATCTCGCCGATCTCGCGCGGGGGCTTGCGGGCCGGCTTGGCCAGCTGCATGGCGACGTTGGTGGCGTAGTCCCCGTGCTCCCGGGTCTTGGTCCGCTCGACGTGGACCTCCCGGGGGACCTCAGCCTCGAGTTCACCGGCCTGCACCGCGGTGTACACGGCGATCTGGACGGCGTCAGCAAGCTCGGCGGGAGTCACCCGCGGAAGCCTAGTGGCCCGTCGAGGTGCGCTCTTCCGACTTACGCGCGGGCTCGGCCGGGAGCGGCGGACGGACCGTGGCGCCCGCCACTCGCCGGATCGTCGCGACGAGGTCCTGGGGCGCAAAAGGCTTGGTCAGGACGGCGTCGATGCCGATCTCGTCCGCCCGGACCCGGTCCCGCGGCGTCGCGGCGGCGGTGATCAGCACGAGCGGGATGTGCCGACTGTGTTCGGCCTCACGCAGCCGCGCGGCGGCGGTCAGCCCGTCGATGGCCGGCATCACGAGGTCGAGCGTGATGACGTCCGGGGGGTTCGTGCGGACCATCGTCAGGCACTCCCGACCGTCGGCCGCCTGCTCGACCTCGAACCCCTCCAGCTCGAGGTTCAGGCGAATGAGGCGCCGCACGGGCTCGTCGTCGTCGACGACCAGCACGCGGAGGGTGGGTGTCCGCACTCTCGGAGACTATCGACGGCCGCACCCCCGTCCGGGCGTTTTGCCCGATTTATGAGATCGGTGCATTCTGCGGAAAAGCTGCAAGGACATCCTGGAAAAACCCGGACAGTCCCGGCAGTATCCACAGCAAGGACCGTCGCGCCCCCGCCACGGCCCTGTTTCCCCGTACGCACATCTCTCCCACGGAGTGGCTCATGCAGAGCAACAGCCCCGGTCGCCACCGCAAGCCCACCCGGACCGCCAAGTTCGCCGCCCGAACCGCCCTCACGGCCGGCGCCGCTGTCACCGCAGTCCTCGTCTCCGGTGGGGCCGCCACGGCCGCCACCCCCGACGCCGCCCCGATGAACCCGCTGCCCTGCACCGGGTACCCGATCGACTCGGTCGGCAAGGCCATCCTCGGCTCCTACTGCGGGAGCTGACGTTCGTCCCGCCGTTTGTCGTTCACGCCAAAGACCCCCGGTTTCGACCGGGGGTCTTTGCGTGTCCGGGCCCGCGCCTCGCGCCCCCGGCCCGGGCTTGGCCCGCCCTTGATTGATGCCGGTCGTCTCCGCGCGTGTGCTGGAGGGAGGTCGGCAAGGGAGGTCTCATGGCTGGTCGTCACCATCGCGCCGTCGTCGCCACCACCTCGGCGGCGCTGCTGATCGGGGGCCTCGCAGTCGTCGCCGCTCCCCCGGCCTCGGCCGCCTCCCGCGTGACGTTCTGCTTCACCTGGGAGGGCAACGGCTTCGACGGCGTGCAGCGCTCCGGGACCCCGTACGCCGACGAACCGGTGTACCTCGTCCGCGTCGTGAACGGGAAGAAGACGACGCTGCGCTCGGCGCGCACCGACCGCAACGGCTGCGGTGAGTTCCGCACCCCGCGCAACGTCCGCGTCTTCGTCCGGGCTGCGACCGAGATCGGCCACACGAAGACCGGAGGTACAGCCGTCGACTTCTGGTCCGGCCGCACCCGCTCGGCCGCCCCCGGTGACTTTCCCGCCGTCCGCCGCGCCACCGTCACCCATCGGAGCAGCATCAGCGCGATCAGTGGGCCACGGCGGTAGGTGGTTCGGCGCATCCGCGCCAAGGAAGAGATGTGTGCCCCCGGCAGGATTCGAACCTTACTTTCGGCTGCTAGCACACTCCTTGGCCGAAGTGGGAGAAAACCGCCTCTGACCAGCCAAGATGCCGATTCGCACGGTGAACCACGACGAACCCAGGGTTCTTCAAAGTGCGTTGCTTAGGGCACAATTAGGGCACGCGGCACCCCCGGCAGGATGGCTCCTGTCCCCAACCTGCCGCCGGGACGGAGCCCCGCGGATGACCGAGCAGAAGCGCCGCCCGCGCCGCACGAGCGGAAGCATCCGGAAGCTGCCCTCGGGGCGGTTCCAGGCCCGCGTCGTCGCGGACGGCGTCCGGTATCCCGCCCGCACCGCTGATGACCAGCCCCTCACATTCAGCACGCGCAAGGCGGCGGACGCCTGGATCGCCCGCGAGCGAGCCGCGCTGGAGGCCGGTACCTGGACGCCCCCGGTGGAGCGTCGGGCCGCCCGCGAGGCCGCCGAGAACAAGGCGCTGACCTTCGGGACCTACGCCGACAAGTGGCTGGCCGATCGGCATCTGGCCGCGCGCACGGCAGATCTGTACCGCTCGCTGCTGGATCGGCACCTGCTGCCGTCTTGGGGCGAGGTGCCCCTCGCCGAAATAACGGCCGCCGCCGTGCGCGAGTGGCACGGGAGCATGGACAAGAGCAAGCCTCGGGCCGTCGCGAACGCCTACAGCCTGCTGAAGACGATCCTGGCCACCGCCGTCACCGACGAAGTGATTCCGGCCAACCCCTGCAAGGTGAAGGGCGCGAGTCAATACCGGCGTGCGAAGGAACCGAGCACCGCGACGCTCGCCGAGATCGAGGCGCTGAGGGAAGCGATGCCCGCGCACTATCGAGCCGCCATCGACCTCGGCGTATGGGCGAGTCTGCGTATTGGGGAGGTCATCGGGCTGCAGCGCGCGGACGTCGACCTGAGCGACCTCGCGGATCCCGACCCTTGGGTTGTTATCCACGTTCGCCGCTCGGTCGGGCGGACCCGCTCCGGCCGGGAGGTGAAGCTGCCCAAGAGCGAGGCCGGCATCCGGTCCGTCCCCGTCGATCCGGACATCCTTCCCACGTTGCGCGAGCACCTGGAGAGCTACAGCGCCCCGGGCCGGAAGGGATGGGTCTTCCCCTCGGCCACGGATCCGACGACCAACGTCTCGGCCGATGTACTCCGGGAGGCATTCGAAACCGCCCGGCACAAGATCGGCCGGGACGATCTGGTGTTTCATCATCTGCGGGGCATCGGGGCGACGTGGGCGGCTCTCGCGGGCGCTACCGTGCGCGAACTCCAAGACCGTCTCGGGCACACCACCCCGAACATGGCTCTCGCCTACCAGCGCGTCGCTCAAGACCGACCGAAAGAGATTGCCCGGCGAATGAGGAGAGCCGCTCTTCAGTAAGGCCCAGAGCTCCCACGCTTGCCTCGCCGGTGGCGTGCTCGGTGATGTCGGTCAGCCAAGCCTCATCGGGCCGTTCTGGGTTGAACTGACGGTGCATCAGGTCCTCGTGCACCGGCGGCCCGGGTCGGCGGTTCAAGCTCCGCTTCTCCGAGTGCAGCGAGAAGATCCGCTCCTGCGAGCAGAGCCGTGCGGCCCGGTGCTCCCCTGCGCTGATGCCCTTGGGCGGGCAGCTCGTCGGCGACGAACCGATAACCGAAGGTCGGGTCGTCGTGATGGATGTTCCTTGCGGCCTCGATCAGATGCGTCAGACCATTCCCGATCGGTGACCGGGTTAGCACGCCAGGCGTAGAAGGCCTGTTGGAGAAGCCCAGCAGCCGGCAGGTCACCGCGACGGCAATGCCGGCCGCGGCGGAGGTCAAGGACCAGCGGGTACATCATTCTGGGAGCGACTCACGTGCGAAAAACGCCGCCGCCCGACGCAGGATCTCCTGCTCGAGCAACTTGTTGCCTTCTTCGGCTCCCGCAGCTCGGCCGAGTCCGCGGCGGTCGTTCCTGGGCGGACACCGGTCTCGATGTTATCGAGCTTGAGCCAGCGGTGCAGGCAGGACTCGGAGATTCCGAAGTCCTTGGCGATCTGGGACAGCGGGGCCTCGCCCTTGCGGGCCACCGCGACGACATCGTTCCGGAACTCGGTTGGGAAGGGCTTTGGGCATGGTGATCAGCCTTCCGGTGAGGACGCATCCTCACAGGCAAGGAGTCAACCGTGTCGGGGCAGACCCGTTCGTTGGAGCAAGATGCGTGAGCCGTCGGGCTGCGCTCGGGCACAGCGGAGACCGGAACGGACGGTGGCCGCGGTCGCGGAGGGCGGCGAGCAGCATGGGCAGCCGGAGTTATGGGTGGATGCGGCGGTCCGTTCGCTGGAGACGGGAGCGAGCGAGTGGGCGCGCCGCAAGGCACAGGGTGCGGGCATCAGGTCCCCCTCCGAGCCGCGGACCTTCTCCATCTTGGCGATCGTCCGAGGTGCCCGCCCCATGCCTCGCGGCGCCTTGGGTGGGCCGTTGGTCCTGACCAGATTTGGGTCTTTCGGCCCAGGGCAGCGGCTCAAGGGCGTGGGTAGGCGATGCCGATCTTCCTCTGAGTTGTGATTCCGCTGAGAGGGACATCGATGGCGCGTCGTCAAGCCAGCCTGTTCAAGCCTGGGACGGTGGTGCTAACCGCTGCTGCCCTGCTTGCTTCGATGGCGCAGGCGTCCTCGGCCTCGTCCCCAGCCGAGGCCACGACGATCGTGGCGCCGTCGCCGGTGAGTGAGCCGGTGACCGAGGCGGCCGACCGAGCGGCGGCGGCTGAGGCTGCTGCGCGTCAGGGCGGCCCCGTTGAAAGCTTGGCCGACCGGACGGAAACCTCGACGACCTGGGTCAACGCGGACGGCACGACGAAAACTGACTACTTCGGCGCGCCGATCCGCTTCCGTGATTCCGCCGGGCAGTGGCGCGATGTCGACATCAGCCTGGTCCAGCGGCCGGACGGCACGATCGCGCCCAAAGCGCACCCCGAGTCGTTGAAGTTCGCCCCGGCCGGGGGGACCGCGGACACCGTGCACAAGCTCGCCTCCCTCGATGGCGGCGAGGTCGTGCTGGGCTGGAAGGGCACCCTGCCGACACCGGTCATCGACGGGTTCACCGCGACCTACCCCGAGGTCCAGCCCGGCGTCGATCTCGTGCTGACCGCCACCCGGACCGGGTTCGAGCAGTACTTCATCATCAAGGAGCGACCGGAGCCGGGCGAAGCACCGACGTTCCGGCTGCCGGTGACCGGCGACGAGGTCAGCGTCAAAGAGACCACCCAGGGCGGGCTCGCGGTGGTGGACGACACCGGTGCCAAGGTCGCCGTGGCGCCGGTTCCGATGATGTGGGGCGACGAGATCAGCGCCACCAGCGGTGAACCGGCCGAGCAGGCCGTGGTCGACATGACCGTGAACCCAACGGCCAGCGGCGGCGAGGTCGTGCTCAAGCCCGACCCGGCGTTCTTGGCCGACGCGGACATCACCTATCCCCTGATTGTCGACCCCGCCGTCGTGGTCTACACGTCCTCGGACACCCTCATTCAGAACGACCTCAACTCGAACCAGAACGGCGGCGTCGAGCTCAAGGCCGGGTCATACAACGGCGGTTCCACCAAGGCGCGGTCGCTGATCAAGTTCCACGTAGCGGACCTGCGATCGGACGCCGGCACCGAGGTCCTCGAAGCCGATTTCTACCTGTACAACACTTACTCCTCCTCGTGCACCAAGACCCCGGTCGGGCTGCACCGCATCTACGAGACCTGGTCACCGGCCAACGTGACCTGGACCTCCGGGGCGCCGGCGCACATCCAGACCCCGTTCGTGTCCGTGACCGATGCCAACGGCTACAACGCGAACTGCCCGGCCGATTACATCCACTTCAACAACGAAGGCCTGCGCAGCCTGGTCGAGCAGTGGATCAGCGGCGCGACCCCGAACTACGGGTTCATGATCAGGGCCGGCAACGAGAACGACTCCCTGTCCTGGAAGCGCTTCCACTCCGCCGACTACGGCGGCACCCGCGTCCCTCGTCTGTCCATCACCTACAACAAGGTCCCCTACCAGCCGGTGGGGCGGAAGGTCAGCACCTGCCAGACGTGCGCCCACACCACCGTCGTGAACGTCCCCCGGCCGTTGCTGTGGGGCAACGCAAAGGACGACGACGGCGGGAGCGTCCGCATGGACTTCGAGATCTGGGACGGCGGCACTCAGAGCCCAACTGCGCGCCGCACCTATGGCAGCAAGACCGTCACCGTCACCGCCGGCGCCGCCACCCCAGTCGCCTGGACACCCCCCATCGACCTGCCCGACGGCACCTACGCCTACCGCGCCCGCGCCTGGGACGGCCAGCACTACAGCGCCTGGTCCGACGGCTACGTCATCTTCGTCGTCGATACCCCGGGAACCCCGACGGGGCTGGCGCCCACGTGGAACGCCGAAGTTGACGGCCTCGAACCCGAACTAAGCGGTGTGGTCTCGGGCAGCGGCGAACTCCGCGGCGAGTTTGAAGTTCGCGACTCCCTGACCGGGGAGATCCTCGTGAACAGCGAGCTCCCCAACGAGGACTCGGACATTATCGGATCCTCGGTCGTAGCATCGGGCCAGCTTTCAACGTATTCCGTGCCCGCAGACCATCTCCTTTCTGGACACCCCTACGAGTGGCGAATGCGGACGGTGGACAGCCTCGGGGCCAAGAGTTCCTGGACGCCGTACCAGCGCCTTGGAAATCCCCCACTTCCGTGGAGGCATGAGCTATGAGGAGTAGCCATGTCAGAGACGAGAAGGAAGTTCGACGCCGAGTTCCGTGAGGGGGCGGTGCGGCTGGTCCGGGAGAACCCGGGCAAGTCCATCGCGGCGATCGCGCGGGACTTGGGCATCAACGAGGGCACGCTGGGGAACTGGGTCGCCCGGGACCGGGCCAGCGAGGGCGGGAACGGGCAGCTCACGGCCGATGACCTGGCCGAGCTCAAGCGGCTGCGCGCGGAGGTCGCCGAGCTGCGGATGGAACGTGATGTCCTCAAGCGCTCCGTGGTCCTGTGGGTGAAGGAGGCGACGAAGTGAGCGTGGCGGGCTTCATCGCCGACCAGAGGACCTCCTATCGGGTGCCCCACGCGGTCTGCTGCGCCATCCTCGGGGTGAGCGTGTCGTGGTTCTACAAGTGGCTGGCGCGGGTCGGGAACCCGGCCCCGACGGTGCGGGCCCAGCGCCGGGCCCTGCTCGATGCTGAGGTGCGGCGGTGCTTCGAGGCCTCGGGGGGCATTTACGGATCGCCGCGGATCCATCTGGATCTGGTTGAGGCCGGCTGGCAGGTCAGCGTGAACACCGTCGCGGACTCGATGCGCCGCCAGTACCTGTTCGGGCGCAAACCCAAGCGGTATAAGGGATTGACGCGCCAGGACAAGGCCGCGCCGAAGTTCCCGGACCTGCTGGGCCGTGACTTCAGCGCAGCGGCGCCGAACCGCAAGTGGTGCGGGGACATGACCGAGGTCCCGACCGGGGAGGGCAAGCTCTACCTGGCGACCGTGATCGACCTGTACTCGCGGCGGCTGCTGGCCGCGGCGATGAGCGAGCACCCGGACGCGGTGCTGGCTGCGGATGCGATCAAGATCGCCGCTGCTGTGCGCGGTGGCCGGTCGGTGATCGAGGGTGTCATCTTCCACACCGACCGCGGCTCGACCTACACCGCCAAGGACTTCCGGCGCCTGTGCGCCGAGCAGCTCGGGATCCGCCAGTCGATGGGCAGGGTCGGGTCGTGTTTCGACAACGCAGCCGCGGAATCGTTCTTCTCCACCCTTGAACACGAGGTCCTGTCCCGGCACACGTTCGCGACAAAGGCCGAAGCCCGCGCGGTCATCGGACCTTGGTGCTACGAGTTCTACAACCATCGCCGCCGGCACACCACCGCGGCTGGACTGCCACCGGTCCGATACGAAATGATGCTCACTGACGCACCATCAGCTGCATAACGGAACCCTCCACGAAATGAGGGGATTCTCACCTAGTCACCTGGAACGAGATCCCCGTCGAGGACATGGGTCAGGAAACGCCGGAGCTGACCAGTGATTGCATTAGCGGGTCGGGGCGGCCGGCCTTCCCTACGGTCAGCCCGACACTGAGCGCGGTTATTCAAGACCTGGACACAGCCGGCGGCGCAGAGTCCTCCAGCTTCGACGCCCAGGTATACGAACTGAACGGCTCCGTGCCCCTCGACGACCTCGCGTCCAACCCGGCCCTGGTTGCATCGGGACGCTCAGGCACGGTCCCTGAAGGCGCAGCGGGCGCATGGCAAGTCCCCATAGCCCTGACGGAGGGAGTCACCTACAAGTGGCGAGCTCGGAGCACGGACTCCACAACCAGCCCGGTGTGGTCCGAGTTTTGCGAGTTCACCATCGCCGGACTTGAGGACATGCCACCGCTGCCCGTTGAGCAGTATTCCGAATCGATGGACGGCCCGATCCTAGTTCTTCCCGGCCAACTGGCGCCGGAGGAGGAGACCGTCGGCACCCTCAGCCTCGCCGACTGCACCGATAGTTGCTGGACTAAAGGCTGGGAAAACCTGCCCGATGCGAACGAGCCCGAGGACGAAATGATGTCGGCGGCCGGCGTTGCGATGCCGACCAAGTGGGACGACGCGTGTGATCCCACCAGGCTGGAGGAGCAAGCCGCTCACTTCCGCGGCTTCGTGCAGTTTGACCGTCGAAAGGCCTGCGAATTCGAGTATTGGACATACCACGCCTCACCCTCACGCGCGAAGGCGTTGGGTAAGTTCAAGACCAAGATGTGGGCCAAGGGCACCAAGTGGTACGTGGACTTCGACGTCCGCTTCGATCCCGGCCGAAGCCAGGCGCCTGCCATTCCGAGCGTCCTCAAGATGACGGTGCAGTGCCCTCAATGCAGCTCGGTCAAGCAGGCCTCCATGCATTGGGCTGATGACAACGTGCCGAGCCCGTACCACTGGGAGGGTCGCGCGGAGCTTTCCGTTAGCGTCAGCGAACGCCAAGCCAAGACGTTCAGGCCGCAGGTAGTCGTCGACGCCTCCGCGCCTGGCCAGCTTCCGGCGGCGTTCCTCGACACCATGCCGCGTACGCGCTGCGATGACATCTTGTACACGACGCGCAATCCTGGTTGCATCCTCCCGGACTACGTCCCGACCTTCCGCATCCGGTTGGATCGGTACAAGGCAGTGGCCGATCATGTTGACTGGGCTCAGCAGGCTGGGTTGCCCGGCTCGCCGGCTGAGGGTCGACCGCTCACCCGCTTGAAGAACAAGAGGAAGCGGGAGAACAATCGGGATATCGCCTGTCCCGACAGCTTCGGGGCCCTTGTGGTGGATGGCGTGAAGTACTGGTGCGACGAGTACCCGTTCGCGGCTACCTACCAAGGTGCCTCGAGTGGCGGCGGTGGGCGTACCTTCCCTGGCTGCAGGGTGCCGCCTACGACCAGCGTTCCTTATGCCCTTGCGGAGCACGCGTACCGGCGAGAGGGCTGGACACGCTGCTACGTTCCCGCGAAGCAAAACGCCGGCGAAGGCGCTGCCCGACGAAACTGGCAGGATAACGAACGGGTACTGGACGGAGACGGCTTCTACGTCGCGTTCAAGGACTGAACTGCGCGTCACGTGGGTGGCATCAGCAACGGTGCCACCCACGGACGCTAACTCGGTCCTATCGCGACGAACGACCGCAGAGCGTCCTGTCTCAGGTTGTCGAGCGCATCCGGGGTCGCCCCGCTTCTCGACAAAGTCAGAGCGGCCCGCCACAGGACGTCAAGCGACCCACCCACGGTGGACGCACGGAAGGCGTGATGCAGGGCAAGGAACGCGTGATACGACGGCGGCTCATCGACATCGTCCGGCAGTTCCGTGTGACGCCTCACCAGGCGCAGAGTGGCGGCAGAGGGTTCCGGGTGCTCGGCCTCGAGTTCGATGATGCCCGCTCGGACGTCTTCGTCGTCACGTAGCCCAACCGCCTCTATTGCAACTTCCAAGGCGCATCGGGCCGCGCGGCGCCGACCCCCTTCGGTCGCGCTCTTCGCGGCGTGAGTGAGCTCAACCATCTGGTGCAGCGTGAAGGCAGTCGTCCCGACATTCCACTCACTGGAATGGGCCGCAATCTCCTCGATCGCCTCCACGTCCTTCTCGTTGAGCGCTGTCATGGAGAGCCGAGTTCGCGGCGACGGCGCCGGCGTAGACGCGGAGGACTGCACCCTCGGAGTCGCCATTTTCACGCGGTGGGTGCTGGTCGCAACCAGACCCCTTTGCTCAACTGTCACGCCAACGAACCGCTCCAGGAGCCGCAGGCCGTGCTCAACTATGTCGTCGGTCGCGGGTGGGCGGTCCCAGGGCCGGCCATCAATCAGAATCGCGCCGTACAGCGACCGGATGTCAGCCGCGTCCACGACCATCCGACCATTTGCCGCGAGAGAAATGATCCGTTCACCGTCCGATGTCCAGCAGAAGGAACTCGCACGCCTGCCGCAAGAGAGCTCCCGAAGAAGTGAAGACGTCAGCCCGAGCGTGCTGTGGGGCTCGACTGTCACCACACCTGCGACGAACTGGTGGCAGATGAGCCCCAGGCCGCCCGCCGTCGAGCCTTCCTCCAAGGGGGAGGATTCTGGTTCCGCGTCGAACCCTGCGAGCACCTCTAACACTTCCGCATCGGCCACGATTGTCAGACAAGACGCCTCGGGGTCGCAGCCAGTTGCCGCGACCACTCGCTCGACGACAGACATCAGGGGGCTCCTTCCGTGAAGTGATTCTCGAGATACTCGTTGGACAACCAGCGGTACGTGGACGGGCCATACGGGCCGTCGCCTGCGCGCGTACGGATTGACAAGATCTTCCGCGAACGCGATCCCGCCCGTGGATTGTGGCCGAACGGGCCATCGCCAGGGCCCATCCCAACGTCGATCATCCTTCCGTGAGCATCTCGGTCCGCACCCGGCCTGCTAGCAAGGTTCTCGCCGTCGCCTGCGCAGCGCTCCTTACTGGGCTTGGGCTTGTGGGCTGCGGTGGCGCGAGCAGGGGGGCCGCCGAACAGTTGGCCCAGCACCCTGGGCACGGAGAGGCTGCCGAGCTCGGATTGCAGGGACTGTGGGGCTTGCAGGCCGAGGCTGAACCGGACGGGACCGTTCTAAATCTGAGTGGCGGCTACCTCAGCGTCCTCAGACCCTGCGCCACCTTCGGCGGCACGTGGGCAGCGCGCGGCGGACTGTTTCTCGGCAATGCCGCGCGTGTAAGCAGTCTCGCGAACCTCGCCTGCCCGGCGTCCGAGCGTGCCCAGCCCGCATGGCTCGATCGTGTTGCTGCTTACCGCAAAGACGGCGCGGACTGGGATCTGCTCGACTCCAATACCAAACCGATCGCTCATCTGAAGGCGGGGGCGTCCGTGCCGGCAGATCGTCCGCGCGAATCCTCGTATTTCGAGCAGGAAACTGGCCCTTACCCCTCCCGCGACGATCGCGCTCAATCGAACACTCAGCCCGCTTTACCGTTGCCCTCCGGAGTGCAGGCTCCATCCCGGGCCGACGTTCTGGGCCGTTGGAAGCTGGTTGCCCCGCGGGCCAAGGGATGCGACCAGCCGTTCGTCGAGTTCCGCTCGGACGGCACGTGGCGGGGCCACGACAGTGGATCGCCCGCGAAAGGCCGGTGGGTTATGGGCGAGGACGGTTTGGCGCTCGGCGCCGGGACGCCGGAGGACGCGGCCCCGTGCGCCAACCTTTCCCCCGCCACAAAGCCGAGTCGCGGAGAAACATCTGTGGACCTGTGGATGCTGCGACTGGCCCGACTCGGCCTGCAGGGTGGCGAGCTGATCTTCTACGACTTCGCTGGAGCGGAGTTGCAACGTGTTGAACGCGCCACCGCGCCAGCCCCGGGTGACGACATCGACCATGACGGTCTGGCTGATTCATCTGAAGACGGTTACGTCGATAAGTACACTCCCGTAACGCGAGAGATTGAAGGAAGTAGACGCGATCCCGTTGGCTGATGGGCGGGTCGAGCAACCCTGAGGTGTTCGCTCCGCCTCGGGTTGAGCGACCGCAACCAGGCGACCCGCGACAAGTAGAAGTTCCTGGCCGATGGCCACGTGATTCCGGCGCTCGGAAAGCGCAAGCTGGTCGAGCTTTCAGCCGACGACGTGGACAAGTGGTTGGCGGCGAAGGCCTCCGAGCTGAGCACGAGCTCGCTGCGGAACCTCCGGTCGATCCCCAAGCGATCTGTCGATCGTGCCCAGGCCCGGGACCAGGTGAAGCGCAACGTGGTGCTGCTCGCCGAGCTGCCGACCGGCAAGGAGGGCGGGCGTCGAAAGCGCTGACGCTGGCGCAGGCCGAGGCGCTCCTCGATGCTGCGGCACACAGCTACCTTCACGCCTACGCCGTCCTGTCCCTGCTTGTCGGGGCACGGACCGAGGAGCTACGCGCGCTCACCTGGTCGCACGTCGATCTGTTCGGCAATCCGGACTCGTGCCAACCTGTCCCACCGACCGTGATGTTGTGGCGGTCCGCCCGGGCCGGGGGAGACACCAAAATGCGGAAGTCCAGGCGGACGCTGGCGCTCCCCCGAAGATGCGTGGACGCGCTGATCGAGCACCGCCCTCGGCAGGCCGCGATCCGCCTGGCCGCGGAGAGCCGGTGGCAGGACCTGGACCTGGTCTTCGCCTCCGCCCTCGGGACCCAGCTCGATGCCCACAACGTCCGTCGAGCCGTCCGCCGGGTGGCCAAATTCGCCGGGCTCGACCCCGCGGAATGGACTCCGCGGGAACTGCGCCACAGCTTCGTCTCCTTGCTGTCCGACGCCAGCGTTCCGCTGGAGAACATCTCCGGCCTCGTCGGGCACAGCGGCAGCGCGGTGGACCGAACTGGTGTATTGCAAGCAGATCCGTCCCGTGATCGCCGATGGCGCGCAGGCAATGCACCGCTTCTTCGAGACCGTGACCGACCCTGACGTTGCAGGTGGCTAACCCGGATTCGACGGCACACGCGACGAGCGCTGCGCCTCCGTCAGTCGGCGGGGATAAGCTCTTCCACAGGAACCGGGAGTACGTGAATTTCCTGCATCGGCCCGACGGAGGAATGCAAAACATGGCACCGCGAGCCTTCATCAGCTTCGAAATGGAAGATCGCTGGGCGCGGGATTTTCTGGTTCAGCACGCCAAAGACAAGAAGAACGATATCGAGTTCGTCGACTATTCGGTTCAGGATCCGTTCGACAGGGCCTGGAAGACTAAGTGCAAAGAACGTATCGCCCGTACGACAGGCACGATCGTCCTTGTCGGGCCGACAACGCACAAATCCGAGGCGGTGCTATGGGAGATCGCCGAGACAGCCCGACAGAATCACTACATGTTCGGGATCCAGATCAGCAAGGACCAGACTCACCCTAACCCGCTGGGCCTTCCTGCCACCAACGTAATCCGATGGGACTTCGACCAGATCGTCGCTTGGTTGAAGACTTGGACCTAAGGCCGTGACATCCAACTATCTGGAAGAGATTGCGGCGCGAATCCGGCGCGCAGTTCCAGAGTCCCGAATGCCGAGCGGCGATACGGCTGAGCTGTTCCGAATTTACGCCGTTCTTCTGTTAGCGCGCGGTCAAGAAGTCTCACCCGCCGATGTGCACAACGCTTGGGTGGCCTGGATGTCGGGTCTCGATAAGAGCCACGAGGCTCTCGTGCCCTACACGGACTTGGCAGCGGACGTAGCAGCGCAGGACCGGCCATACGTGGAGGCCATACGAGCGGTCGCCAGGGCCATGCCGGGGAAGCCCTGATGGGTGGGATTTTTCGATGGCTGCGCTCGGGTGAAGATACCGACGAATCCGATCAGGAGAAGCAGGACCGGCTAACCGCCGCGAAGTCTGCTCTCGCCTTTCCTCCCGAAAACGCGCCTCAATACTTCGAACTCTACAAGTTGATGGTACAGAGCAGTGAGGCCCTGGTCTCGCGTCGAGGATCGGCGAACACCTACTTCGTTACACTGAACGGCGCCTTGGCCACAGCAGTCGGTCTTATCTTGCAACGCGGCGAGGGGGCGGTATTGGCCGCCGCGTCCATACTGGTGCTGTCCATTGTCGGAGCTGCGGTATGCATCGTTTGGCGGCTTCTGCTGATCAGCTTCGGCCAACTAAACCGCGGCAAGTTCGTGGTGATTAATAGCATGGAGGAACACCTAGCAGCGGCGATCTACAGGGCCGAGTGGATTGCTCTCGGAAAGGGTGAGAAACCCTCCCTGTATAAATCGTTCACCGAACGGGAGGCGCTGGTTCCTATCGCACTCGCCGTCGTCTGGGGGTTCGCCGTGATCGGAAGTCTGATGGTGATGGCAGTTGCATGACGTCTGGCTCGCGGGTTGGACGAAACGCGCCCCAAGTCTGCCGACTCGCTCTCAGCCTGTTGACGACAACCGATGCTAGTCACTCAGTGAGTCACTCAGTGACGACGACGCCCTCACCGACGGATCGGGGAGGGCCGTTCACCTGGGCTTTTCGGGGCGGAGCTGAGGGGACTCGAACCCCTGTGCGTCATCACCAACGGCGACAGCTACCGGATGCGCGAAGCCCGAACCGCCGTCACACCGGCAGCGGGAAGGAGCCGCCAAGCGAGCTGATCAACCGCGAGGGGTGGGGACTTTTAGTTGGCCACCAGTGGGGACCGCGAACTGGCCGTTGACAAGTTGCCCTGGTGATGCCCGAAGGCCCGCACGATCGCCGAGACGACGAGCCCGGCGACGCAGGCGATCGGACCCCCAGGTGAGGAGAGCTCCGACCATCTCCTGCAGGACGTCAAGGCCTGGCAGTCCGTTGTTGTTCGGCGTGGTCCCGGGGTCACCAGCCCGGCGCTGCACCCGGCTCTTCCCTTCGGCTGCGCCAGCCACGCATAGGTCGCCCACGTCATCGCGTCACCCCTGAGTGCGGCGCCCACGCGATCCGCGGGCGCTCACCTCAATGAGGGTGTGAAGGCCCACCTATTCGGGCGCTGCTGCAGTCCACTCTCGGGATACTCCGAAGGCCGGCCACCGGAGGTTCGTTGGAGCAAGATGCCTAGACAGGCGAGGATCGGTTTCGAGAGCGTCCCACGAACCGGTGTCGTCAAGAACCGTGCCAAGGGTCCATTACTCGAAGGTCCTCGCCAAGGAGGTGCCGCAGCTCCGATCCTGCCTCACCAGGATCCGGGATCATTTCGACACCGCTGACCACGATCAGCTCCTGGGTGGCTTCGTCGCCGCAGGCGTATGCGTTGTCTATCCACCTCATGATGCTGGCGGCCATCGCCGGTTGACTCGACCAGTTAGCAGCTGCAAAGCGGATTACATCGGACAGCAGCAAATGCGGCAGGACCTCACCGTCGTTGGCTTCGAGATGGTCCTCCAGAATCGGCAGTAGCTGCGGGTGGTGGTAAACCAGCGCACACGCAAAGGAGACCGTCGTCGCGCTCATGAGTTGAGCGCCGATCGCAGTTCGTCCGCCAAGCTCTCTGCTACGCGCCGGTCGTGGAGACCAGCGTTCGGATTTCTGTCCAGCCATTTCTCCAAGCCCCGAAGTGACTCCCTTCCTTTTGTGGCGTGGAACTTGCCGCCGACCGAATTGCCGGTGGCTCGTTCATGCCGAATCGCGTCCATCGTTGTGCCGTCGCCCACGCGATTCGGGCTCGTCGTGCCCTTATAGAGGTTGTTGACGATGTTCTGAAGCCTGTCACTGGAAACTGACGGCGTGGGGAGGACGTCGCAGTTGTGGTGGATGAGCAGCCCCCGTCGCCTGGTCCACCTGCAGTTTGAGCTTGGGGTTCGGACCACCTGTCTCGGTGGTCGGTTCGGGCAAGATCGAACTGGTCCACGTCGGGTGGTGGTAGGCACTCTCAGCCACCCCCACCACTGCACTCGTCGCGACCCTGGTTCCGCATCATCTTCGCGTAGGCGGCTGGGGTCTTGCCACCTAGCGAGCGGTGCGGCCGGCGGGTGTTGTACTTCTCGAGCCATTCGTCCACGACGACCTGGACCTCGAGCACCGAGTGGTAGACCTCGTGGCCAAACACCTCGGTCTCCATCGAGCCGTTGAACCGTTCGCAATAGCCGTTCTGCTGCGGGCTGGCCTTGGCAATGAACACCCCGCGGACCCCCTGCTCAGCGAGCCAGTCCTGCAGGCGGTCGGCGATGAACTCCCGCCCGTTGTCGGCGCGGATGATCCGTGGCTTGCCGTGCGCGGCGAACACGGCCTCCAGGTGCTTCTGGACCTGTTGAGCGCCGATCGCCCGGGCGGCGAAGGACCCGACACCGATGCGGGTGAACTCGTCCATGACGTTGAGCACCCGCACCGGCCGGCCGTCACTGGTCCTGCGCTTGATGAAGTCATAGGACCAGATGTGGTTCTGATACCGGGGCGGCAGGCGCCAGATGCTGTTCTCGTCGTTCCCGATCGCCTTCTGGCCATGAGGTTTCGGGCGCCGTGGGGGCAGCTGGAGCCGCTCGGCCCGCCATAACCTTTCGATGCGCTTTTTGTTGACCGGCCAGCCCTCCTCCACGAGCAGGGCGTGGATCATCCGGTAGCCCCATTTGGGGTTCTCCTCAGCCAGCACGATCATCCGATCGACCAGCTTGAGCTCGAAGTCCTCGGGCACCGCGACGTAGCGATTGGACGACCTGTGCTGCCCGACCAGCCGGCAAGCGCGCCGCTCACTCACCTTGTACCGCTTCATCAGGTGCGCGACCGCGTCCCGCCGCCGGGCCGGGCTTAGAAGTTTCCCTTGCTCAAGTCCCGGAGCATCGAGATGTCCAAAGCCTGCTCGGCGACGATGCGTTTGAGCCTGGCGTTCTCCTGCTCCAGCTGCTTGAGCCGGATCGCCTCGTCTTCCTTCAGCGCCCCGTACTTGGTCCGCCACCGGTAGAACGTCTGCTCGCTGCAGCCGAGCTTCTTACAGACCTGCGGGATCGTCGCGCCCTGGCCCTGGAGGCGCTCGGCCTCTCTCAACTTCGCGACAATCTGCTCCGCCGTCAGTCTCTTAGCCGCGGCCATTTACCTCACACCGGTCCTCTCACTTGTCGACACACTCTCAAGTGAGATGGACCAGATATCGGGGGGCCGCACAGGCCGAAATTCATGTCGACGCTGGGGCCAGATCACTTGACTAGACGCAGACCCCCACCCAACCTCGACGCCCTGCGCAACCCTCTCCCTCGCGCTGTCGGTCAGCACCGGACGCGCTCGTCTTCGACCCCGAAGAACGCGACCCCGACGACGACCTACTCCTGCAATTCGAAGCCACCAACCGCCTCGACGAAGAAGGCAAGACCCTCGTCAAAGCCCTCCTCGAAGCCGTCCTGCTCCGCCACGAAGCATGCCGCTGGAGCCAAGTCGCCGGCTAAACCGAACGCGGCGAGAAGATCCGCATGCCAGCCAGAGCTGCGGGAGCAAACTCCCGACTCAGGGAGCCCGGCAGATACCCATGGCATCGCTCACCTGATCGTCTATCGTCCGAAAGCTATGCAGCGCGTGGTCGCCCACCGGCTCGACCGGGCCGGGCAGCTCCCGGCCGTGCTCGTCGAAATAGCGGCCCCGGCTGGCGCTGAGGAAGCAGTGCCGTGGAAGCACCTCGGCAGCCTCCAGCGGCAGGTTGGCCAGGGTTTGGAAGTACCCCATCGACCACGGTCGCTGGTTTGTCATGATCGGCGACACCAACAACCGGTCGGGCCGCATCGCCGCCCGATCTGGCAAGTCCACCGTCACTGAACGTCCGCGGTAGATGTAGATCAGGTTCGCCGGGTCCGCACCGGCAGCCAGAGTCCACTGCGCCTGTGTCGAGACGACCCGCCCGAACAGGAAGCTCTCGTCGGGAAGTTGCATCGCGAACACGTCGCCCGGCTGCGGTTTCTTCCTGCTGGGCTTGAGCACTCTCAGGTTCGTCTGGGCCGCGGTCATCAATACCCGTTCCGTGTGAGCCAGTCCTCGCCCCACCTGACGGCATCGTCGTAGTAGGAGTGGGCGGGCGAGATGCTGTTGCGGACGTTCTCGAAGCCGGGATTGCGCACCATCAGCGCCTGTTCGATCGCGCGAGCCTCGCCCCGGGTCACCGGGGACGTGGTGAGCGGATCGAGAGCGAACCGATCACCATGCTGGGCCTGCCGTCGTTTCAGGTTGTTCGTGATCCCGGCGTAAACGTTCTTGCCATCACGTACACCGAAGTACACGTGCACGTCCGCCGTGCCACCGGTCAGCGCCTTCGGCAGGCCAGGTGCAACGCGGGTTGCGGTTTCTGCGGCTTTCGATGCGCGCCACGCGGAACCTGCGCGAGCTACGGCTCCGGCTCCGGCGCGAATGGCGCCCGCTCCGCCTAGGGCGAGCGAGCCGACCTGGCCGATTGTGGAGCCTGCGCTGCCTTGCGTTCCGTGGAAGAAGCCGTAGAGGGCGCCTGTGGTGTCGAGTTCGGGGATCGCGACGCCGCACAGGTTCAGGTATTGGCTCGAGCCGGTGACCGCGCAGGCCGCGTTTTCGATCTGGGTAGCGGCTGCGTTGACGCCGAGATCGAGCAGTTGCGTACCCGCGGAACCAACGCCCGCCGCGATCTCGCCGAGCTGATCCACGCCAGGGCTGTAGGCGTCTTTGGCGAATCCGCCGGCAGCGCCGAGCACGTCACCCACTGACGGCAGGCCGAACCTGCTCCTGCTTTTGCTGACCGGAGCGGCCTGCGCGGGCTCGGGGCTGATGGGGTTGCCGGTGGTGAGTCCTTGCATGCCGCACCAGGGGTCGGCACCGCAGTCCCAAGCAATCATCCCGGTGGGGTCCGCGAAGGAGATTGGGTTGTTGTCGGCGTAGCCGTAGGGGTTGACCTGGATCGGGTCGGCCGGGTCGAGGATCGGGTCGACGGACAGGAAGCGTCCGAGGGTGGGGTCGTAGTCGCGGGCGCCGACGCGGAGCAGGTCGGTGGCGGTGTCGGTGGTGGATCCGACAAACCCGCGGGTGCTGGCCCAGCCGGCGGGCGGATCGATCCCGGTGGGGCCGTTGGTGCTGCGGCCGGCGCCGTAGGGCAGGGTGCGGCGGCTGGTGACCTGGCTGCTGGCGGTCTTGATCGCATGCTGGGCGGTGTTCTGCGGGTCGGTGAGCAGGATGTCCGCGTCGGTCATCTTGTTGCCGTAGCGGACCGCGACGCTCTGGCCGCCGAGGGCGTAGTGCCGCTGCCAGCTGCCCGCGGTCGCGGCCGAGTTCACGGTGATCTCGGTGTCGCCGAGGTAGAGCGTCGTCCCGGTCGGGTCGCGTTTGATCAGGCGCTGCCCGTCCGCGGTGTAGAGGTGGCGGGCCAGTTCCCCGCCGGTCCCGGTGACCTTCTCCAGCCGTCCCTCGATGTCCCAGTCCAGGTTCTGGGTGGTTCCGTTGAGCGTTCGCGTGGTGGTGTTGCCAGCGGGGTCGTAGGCGAAGGCGCCGCTGCGGGCGCCGTCGAGTCCGGTGAGTTGGTGCGGCCCGGGATCGGGCTCGGGCGCGGGTTCGGCGAGGGTGCCCGCGTAGCTGTAGGTGGTGGTGGCCGGGGCGGCGCCGTTGGCGTAGCGGGTTTCGCTGGTGCGGTTGCCGAGCCGGTCGAAGGTCCAGCTGAACCCGTAGGGCGCGATCCCGCCCAGGGCCGGGCTCGGGTTCGCGGACGGGTCCGGAGCCGCGGCGCACCCACCCGCGGACGGGGTCCAGGCGGCGGTGAGTTGGCGGTAGGCGTCGTAGTCGAAGCAGCGGGTTTCGGTCCCGAGCAGCCCGGCGGTGGCGATCGTGGTCGGGTTGCCGGCCGGGTCGTAGCCGTAGGTGAGGGTTTCCAGGGCGCTGGCGTCGATTTCGCGGTCGATGCGGGTCTGGTTCAGCCGGCGGGTGCCGGGCTGGTAGGTGAAGCGCTGCCAGACCTCGCGGCGGAAGGTGTTTCCGTAGGAGTAGCGCAGCACCTCACCGAAGGCGTTGCGCACGGTGTCCGCCACGTAGGCGCCGGCACCGGCCAGCGCTTGCGGGCGGCCGTACTCGTCGTAGAAATGCCGCAGCTTCTCCGACTCGATCCGCGCGAACGAGGGCCCGTACCCCCCGAGCGTCGTCGACGCCAGGGACCCGTCCCCGTTGTAGGCGCTGCCGGTGACGTAGGTCCCGGCCAGCGCCTCGGGGATCAAATCAGCGACCTCGGGAATGGTCGTGGTGACCTCGGTCGGGCGGGCCAGCGCGTCGTAGCCGGTGACCTGCTGCACCACCTGCTTCAACCCCGTGCCGCCAGTGCCGCCGGTGCCGTCGTTGATGTACCGGATGGAGGCGTCCGGCAGCCCTGGGCGGGGGTTGCCGGCGATGACGGGGTCGTAGGTCCATTCGGCGAGCTTGTTGCCCGGGGCCTCGGATCCCGCGTAGCGGACGCGCTGGCGGTCGAGGTTGTCGTAGCTGTAGGTGAGCACCTGACCGCGGGCGTCGGTGACCGACGCGAGCTGCCCGGTCTTGGTGTAGGTGCGGGTGGTGGTCCCGGCGTCCGGGTCAGCGGCGATGAGCTGACGGCCCATCAGGTCGTAGGACCAGGTCCAGGTGTTACGCCCCACGCCGGGAGCAGTGCCGGGGTCGGTCATCGAGGCGAGCTGCCCGGCCGGGGTCCAGGTGTAGTCGGTGCGCCGCGAGTCGCTTCCCTCGCCGTGCTGGATCAGTGCAGCGGTGCGCCCGCGGGCGTCGGAGATCGTGGTCGTCTTGACCGCCCCGTCGGGCGGGGTGACCACGACCCGGTCGCCGCGATACTCGGTCTCGGTGTCCCAGGTGATGTCGGGGTCTTCTTCGGGGCCGGCGGCGAAGGTTTCCTGGGTGGGGCGCCCGACACCGTCGTAGACGGTGGTCGTGATCGCCGGCGGGGCGCTGGTGGCGGCCCAGTAGGCCTCCCCGGTGGGCGCACCGGTGGTGAAGGCGGGCGCGGTGGCGATGACGGGCAGGCCGCGGGTGTCGTACCCAGTGGAGGTGACCACGCGCCCGTCCCGCAGGTCGCCTTCCTCCTCCCGGCCCGGCGTCTGGGTCTGCACGGGACGGCGCAGGTCGTCATGCAGCACGATCGAGCTCAGGACGGTCCGGACCCCGAGATCGTCATCAAGACGCGTACGGGTGGTGACCGCCTCCGGCCCAGCGGCGGTGTCGTCGTAGGCGTACTGCACATCAGCGCCGGCAAGATTCGCGGTCACCGCGCGGTTGTTGCGCCACACGCCGACCAGGCGCCCGAGCGCGTCGTAGGCGCCCCGGGTGCTCACCCCGGCCGGGTCGGTGGCGGCCAGGGTCAGCCCCCGGCGGGGGTCGAGCACAGTCGTGCTGACGTGCGGGGCCTGGGGGCCACCGCCCAGGCCGGCGCCGTCGGGGTCCGGGCTGGTGACCGTGACCGCGGTGACCGGACCGGTGGCCGGGGTGTAGGCGGTGGTGGTGACGCGCCCGAGCGCGTCGGTGCTGGTCAGCGCCCTGCCGTAGGCGTCGTAACTCGCTTCGCCGGTGACGACCTGCTCGGCCGGGGTGCCGTAGCCGGTAGAGGTCTCGACCTGCTCGGTGCGGGTGACCAGGCCCCGGGTCGGGGCGGCCGTCGGGGTGGTGGCGCCGTCGTAGAAGGAGCGGGTCTCGGACACCAGGGCGGCCGCGATCCCGGCCGAGCTGGTGCAGTCGGCCCGGGACAGGGTGCGCGCGATCGCGACCCGGTCCAGGATCCACGGCCCGTCCTTGCCCAACGAGGGTCTGGCGTAGGTGAGTGCGGTGCACAGGTCGTCGGCCGGCCCGACCGCGGTGGCGAGGTCGCCAAGGTTCTGATTGACCGTCAGGAAGCCGTAGGCGTCGTAGGTGAAGGTCGCCTTGGTGCGCCGCGGCTCCGCCTGGCCGGTGATGGTGGTCCGACCGTGCACCGTGGCTGGGGCGGCGAAACTCGGGGTGCGCTGCGCCGCGCCCGGGTCGGACAACCACGGCACGGTGATCGTCGCCGATACCTCGTTGGCCCGGACGTCGGCCGGGTCGATGAGGCCGTTGAAGACCTGGGTCTCGCGCACCGTTCCGGCCAGGCGCCAGTGGTCCTCGATGCCGGTGTTCTCGGTGTCGTCGAAGGTGGTGTGGCGCCGGTCGTCGCTGCTGGCGTTCTTCCGGTCGTGCCACATGCCCTGGTAGTACGTGGTCCGCGTTCGTTGCTGCGTTTGCGTGCCCTCGCCACCCTCGCCGACGGTGGTGGTGACGGTGCGGAAGCCGCGCCAGTCGTTCCAGGTCCGGTCCTCGGTGCGCACGAACGGGGTGCGGTCATAGGCCCAGGCGGCGCCGTCGAAGGAGTAGCGGGTGACCACGCGCGCCGACGCGCCACCCAGGGCTGCGGCGAATCCGGAGTTGTCGGAGCGGATGACCTCGCGCACGACGTACTTGTGGAACCAGTGCGGCTTGGCGTCTTCGTCATACGGCTGACCGGGTGGGGTGTACTTGGCCGGGAAACACAGCGAGGTGTTCTGCCACGGGTTGACGTCCTTGATCGCGGCGGTGCACTCGGGGGCCTTGTAGGTGAAGGCCACCTGCCCGCCGGTCTCGTCCACCACCGTGGTCAGGCGGTGCCGGCTCAACCCGGACGCTCCATCGCCGATGGTGTCGATCCGGTTCTCCATCGCGACGCTGTCGAACTGGATCGGCGGCCGGGTCACGTCGACGTCGTCGTGCCCATGGGTGTTCGTGGTGTTCCCCAGCGCCGTCCGCGTCAGCGTGGCAGGAAAGAGCACGCCGCGGTTGGTGTAGGTGAACACCCACCGGTCCACGTCCTGCAGGGCCCCGCCCACGCTCGGGCGGGACCGGGTCGTGACCTCGTTCAGACGCTTGCGGGTGAAGAACGTCGCCACATTGTTCAAACACGTCCCCCCGGCACTGCACAACTGGTCGGCCGGCAGGTCGCCCCACCACTCCTTGTGCTCAGTGATGTCGCCAGCCACGCAGGTCGCGCCCGGGTCGTCGGGGACGCGGCAGCGCTCGGCGACGGTGAAGGCCACCTGCGCAAGCGGGTTTCCCGGATCGGCGACGGCCCCGCCCGCAGGTGCGCCCTGAACCCGCAGGCCGTAGTCGATCCGGGTCAGGAATCCGCCGCGCTGGTACTGCGTGCGCGTGCCGGCGCTGTCATGGTCGTAATCGGTGCCGCGGTTGTAGTGGTTGTTCTCCGCCGTCCAGACGTAGGTGGCGGCATTGCCGGTCAGGTCGCGGACGTGGTCAAGGTTCCAGCGCCAGGCCTGCTGCCGGTACGAGCCGGCAAAGTCGCCGCCCTGATAGCCGGGTTCGCCCGGGTGGTTGCCGTAGACCGGGACGGTCCAGGTCGAGTCGGTGTCGATTCCGGCCGCGGTCGACAGGTTCTCGGCGCCGAAGTAGTACGCCAGCCCGTCGGGGGTGGACACCACCCAGTACTCGCCGTTGTCATCCCCGTTCTCGGCCCCGGTGTGCCGGGTGATGCGGGTGCCGTCGTCGAAGACCTTGCGCCAGTACTGCTTGGCCTCGTCGTAGACGATCTCCGAGGTCCCCCCGCCGAAGGACAGGGTGGCGTTCAGGCTCTTCCAGCACAGGTCGCCCGTGGGTGCGACCCCGCCCGGTTCGCCGACGGCGGGGTTGTTCGGTGCCTGCCCGCCCTGCAGGCCTTGGTCATCGATGCAGGGCCGGTACTTGCGTTCGATGAATCCCGGGGCCAGGTCGAAACCGTCCCCGACCCAGGAGGCCTGGTTGTTCCGTCCCGAGGTCCGCCCGTCGACGGCTTGGGAGTTGTAGCCGAGCACCACTCGCGGGACCAGCCCACCCGGCACCGGCGGGGCCGGGAACGGGTGTGACCACATGGCGGCGCCGGACTGCCCACCCGCGGTCCAGGTCGCCGATTCCGACAACGGCGTGGCTGCCCAGTCATCGGTCTCCGCCGCCGCCTCCGCCTGCACCGCGAACACAGCGCCCTCGCCGGTGGCGGCCGATCTCGCGTCGGTGCGGGGCGTGCGGGCGCTCAATGTCCCGCTATTGACGTGCCCCGCCGCCGGATCGGCCACCGTTCCCTCGGGGGTGACAGGGTCGCCGCCCGCGTCAGGGCCGGCGAGGTCGAGCACGGCCGTGACGGTGCCGGCGTCGGCGTCATTCGTGGTCGGCAGCGGCCGGCCCGCGGTGCACTGCGGCTGCTCCGGCGTGGTGAGCACACACGCCGGGTAAACGAACGCGCGTAAGCGCTGACCCCATCCCCCGCCGTAGGCACCGGCGAAGTCCGTGTACTTCACCCGCACCGCGACTGGCCCGGCCGAACTCGCCCCCGCCGGGCGCACATGCACCAACAACCCAGGGATGCCGGCCGCCTCCGAAGAACTCCGGTCTGCGACGGCAACCGTGACCGCTGCCGGGGCGCGACGGCCCCGCGCCGCGGGGGCGCCGGTCTTGCGGGCCGCCTTGCTGTCCGGGTCACCCACCCAGACCGGCCAGTCGCCCGCTCGCGTGAATGCGGGCCCCGGCGGTGTGGGCGCGTCCGAGTTCTTCGCATCCTCCTGGGTCTTACTGCTGGTGTCCGCACCGGCATCCGCCTCGGGGACGGTGACCTGGCGTTGCCCCGGTTGCGGCCACGTGGTCCGTGGTGCCGGGTCCGCGACCGGGCGGATGACCGGTGCCTTACCGGTGACGCTCTTGCCCTTGGCCGGGGTGGTGCGCTGCACCGCCGGTGCGTCGCGGCCCGGCTTGTCCTCCTCCAGAACGGCGCGGGCCGGGTCGGTGAGGGTGGCGAACAGCGCGAGCGCGAGCGCGGCTGCACCGACCCGGGCCGCGCCCGAGGTCGCCGCCGTGCCGATCCTGCTCATCCTGGCTCTCCCCACTTACCCGGTCGCGATGACGCTCAGTCAGAACTGCGTGATGCTGAAGTGCCTGCTCATAGTGGCCGACGTTCGCTGGCGATGCGGATGACCTGGCCGCGGTCGAGGATGCCGGGGAACACGCGCACGTCATCGATCCCGCCGCGCCAAAACCCCTCAGGGGAGCCGACCGTGCGTCCGATAAGCAACCCCGGCCGGTTCAGGAACACCGTTTCGGGCAGGCGGGGGTCACCGACCGCGGCGACCTTGCGTCCGTTGACCCACAGGCTGATCTCGGGCGGTCCGAGATCTGACTCGTCGGAGGACCGATCATCGAACATGGCGACCAGGTGCACCCAGTGGCCCGTGACGCTCTGACCGTCCGGGCCGGTAGCCGGGACGCTGATCTGATACGAGTCGGGCGGTGGCGTCGTTGGCGGCGGCAATAGCTGCGGCTCGGACGGTCCGGCGTAGTCGACCAGTCTTCGGTCGTCCGGGTCCGCCAGCGGCACCACACCGGTCGGCGTCCTGACCCGGAAGATCCAGTTTCCGTTGCTGTAACCCAGACCCATGACGGCCGCGTTCGCGGCCGGGCCTGCGGCGTCACCCTGCGAACTTGCCACCCACGCGTCCTGGCCGGTGTCATCCAGTCGGACCCAGGCCGAGAGCGCGAAGTCTCGGTCGGTGCGCAGATCGAACCCCTCAGCCGTCGGGGCGCCGGCAACGCTGTTACCGGTAGCGGCCCAGTCGTTGCCGTCCAGGTTCAAGGCCCGGTCGGACCCGTCGAGCTCCATGGCAGTGTCGTCGCGCCATCCCGGGCTGCCGTAGAAGGTCAGCGGATAGGTCTTTGCCGGGTTCCCGCCGTGCTCGCCGGAGTCGGCGCCGTCACCGTCGAGGTTCCACTTATGAGCCAGCCGCGAGCTCTCGACCCGGACGTCCGCCACCCTCGGCGCGGACACGTTGCCAGCTTTGTCCAGGGCGTAGGCGGTGAACCAACCCGGCCCGAAAGTGGCCGGGGTCGGGGTTACGGTCTTGAGCGCGCCGCCGCTCGTAGCGACCTTGGTGACCGGGGTGTCGGTGTTGATCCCGTACTGGAATGCGACCACATCCGACCCACCGCTCATCGTGAACGAGCAGGCGTGCCCGATCACGCACTTCTGCGCAGGGTTCGCCTCGGCCGGGGTCGTCACCGTGGGCGCCGCCGGGGCTTGGGTGTCGACGCGGAAGTTCAACACCGCAGGGGTCTTGGACTCGATCGTGGCCTCGCCGGCCTCGGAATCCAGCCCGTACGCGCGCAGCTGATACACTCCGCCGTTTTGCAGCCCCGCCGTAGCGGGAACGGTGCGGGAGGACCACTGCGGGGCGGTGCCCTCGTTGACCTTGTACTCCCAGCGCTTGGTGGCGCCCTGCCAGATCTCGAACCGGGAATGCACCGGTCCGGCGTTGGGGTTGGTGAACAACGCCACCACCGCCGGCGTGGTGCGCCGCGTGTACCAGCCCTCGGCTCCCCAGTTGTTCGAGTGCGTGATCGACAGGTTCGTCGGGGTGGCCGGATAGTCCCGGTAGTCCACCCGAAGCGCGGGACGCAGTCCGCCGTTGTTGTAGACCCGCCAACCGTTGCGGTTGGTCTCATCCTCTGAGCGAATCCGCAGGTTCAGCGTTCCGATGCCGGTCTCGAGGGCGCCCGCGAGGCTACCCAGGCTCCACTCTTGATTCTTGGTTCCCGAGCAGTAGCTGTCGTGCCCCATGGCCTGGTTGTTTGCCGCCAGCAGCCCACCTATCGCGCCCGGCTGATTCGCCCACGTCGTCGTGGTCGTGAACCCGTCGCTACGGTGAATCTCGACCTTCGGGCCGTAATAGTCCAGGCTGCAGTCCTGGTTGACCGTGTGGTCGAGTTTGTGCGTGAGCTGGACGGAGTCGATCTTCTTTCCAGTCAGCGTCGACGTGCTGAACCGGTAGAACACCCGCGACTTCTTCGTCGCCGACGACCACCCGTCGTAACCCACCCGCGGGTCCTGCGTCGTGCTGTTGAACCACTGCTGCCCGTTCGACCAAACCATCGCCCACGCCGGCTGACGGTCGTTGTCCGGGTACGCCTGCCAGACCGGGTCCAAGACCAGCGGATAAACCGTCGAAGCATCGGTGAGGAGTGTTCCGGGGCGTAACGTGATCGTCTTCGCCGTCGCTTCCACCGCGATCGGTCGCGGCGGGCGGTTCCCGCGCGGGGACAATGGTGCCGCCGCTGCTGCCTCCTCACGGGTCGCCCCACCCGGGATCTTCCGGCCGCCCGGGCCGGACATCTCCGGGCCCGCCATACCCGGGTCTTTGCCCGGCCCCTTGGCGGTGCTCCGGGCGCTGTCGGACTCCGATTCGGACTCGACATCAGTCGCGGTTCCGGCCAAGCCGGCTGAATCCCAAGCCATCGCGGGCTCGGCGCGGAAGACCGGGCCACGGTCGTTGCGGACGGTGATCTCCCCGTCCTCCCCGCTGGTGACCTGCGCGCCCGAGACATTGAGGTCGAACGTGATGGCCCGCAGCCTCGGATTGCGGGCCGCGGCGGCGTCGTGGATGACCAGATAGGTACTCAGCCCGAGCTCGGTCGCTTTCGCAACCAGGTCCACGCCCGGCTCCACCGACCGGTACACCGCGACCGACCCGGACAGCACCGGGGCAGGCAACGAGCCCCGCCAGCCCAACTGCAGCGACCCGCCCGCGTGCGACATCCGGGCCAGACCAGCCCCGTCGCCCCCGCCCGAAAAGCTCATCGGCACCGGCGCCACCGCGGGCCCGACCGACCCGTCCGGCCGCGCCACGATCGTCAAATCGACCGGGTCCCAGCCCCCCTTGGTGTTCTTCACCCGCGCCGGGTACAGCGAGAGCTCGGCCGAGAATGCCCCGCTGGGCGTCGCCATGACCACACGGCGTTCGTCGGTTAGCGCCGTGGCCTCGACCGGCGCGCCGCGCTCGGCGGCCAGCTGGGCCGCCTCCCGCTCCGACAGCGGCCCCGGGTCCTCCCCATCCGGCTCTGGAGCCCGTTCGGAACCCTCCGAAGTGAGCCGCGCCGCGATCTCGGCCGGGGCCCCCAACGTCGCGAAACCGAGCGCCGCGGCCGCAAGCACCGCCACCGCAGGCATGAGCCCGATTCCGAACCGACCCTGACCGGGCACACCACGCCCACCCCGCCGAGCCCGCCCGCTCATCCGCTCCCCGCTCACTCGACGGTGACGAACCAGTCACGCGCGGTCATCTTGGAACACCGACCCCGGAACAGGCAAGTAGCCCGCGGAAGAACAACTCATGGCAACCCGGAAGGCGCGGTCGGGCTCGCCTCGCGCTGAGCGAACTGTAATGTGGGCACGACGGCGTATTGATGGGTCGTCAGAATCCTTCCGCTAATCAATCCCCGATTGACGGCGTTGCGGACCCGGTGATGTCCCGCCTTGCTCCCCCGCGTTGACCACCGCTCGCAGCAGTCGTCAAGCATTGAGCCGGACGTGGCGGCGACTCTGGGCGTGGGCCCACAGCAGACCGCCTGCGGGGCCACGGGTCCGCGGCACGATCTGGTGACAGGTCGGGTCATGCGCCGGGAACGGTCGCGTTCGTAGTGTGCGTGAGACCTCTTGCGCAACTCGCACAGTAGCCAGATGCAGGTCCGCAAGTGCCGCCAGCCCGGCGCGGATCAGCACGCGCTGCCACGGTCGAGGGGCGCCATGCCTAACCGGCGCGCCATCTTCGCCTCGAACGTGCCGGTCCGATCGTAAGGGGCCCGGATGGTGACTTCACCGACCTCGATGCGGACTACCTTCGGGCTCGCCCCGTTCCGTTTTTCCCGGCCGATCAGGTCAGCCTCGGCGCGATTCGTGTTCGGCATCACCGAGGTGAGCTGCCACCTCGCCTTCGAGCGCATTCTGCGCCGCCGGCGAACCTGCACCACCGCACTCCTAATTCGGCCCCCGCCGTCCGCGGCCGCCCGCCCGGGTTTTGCTGCCCAAGCCAGAGGTTGCTGGTAGTGCTCAGTGGTCGGCGGTCTACTGATTTTCTGCTGACTCGAGCTCGAAGATCTGACTATGCGTCACCGCGAGTGGCATGCCGTATACCTCAGCCATCGTCTTTAGTCGTCTGATCGGAGGCGTCGGACCCAGTCCTCCTGATGTTCCGTGACGTCCAGATCGAGGTTTGTCGACGGCTCCAGCCCGCTGCGTCGGGCAGCCATTTCACCAGCGAGCTTGTGGATCTCCTTGGTCAACACGTGCAGGGACCCATCTGGTAGTCCGTGCGCCAGCTCATAGTCAGTCATATCGACGGTGTATCGCAAAGTGGGCACGGGCCGACCATCGGGCCCGTTGGCGTCGACCGTGACGGTGTAGGCCTTCGGCACGCTGATGTCGCTGAGCAGATTGAAGCTTCTCCCCACCACCCAACGCAGCTCACGTCCGGGTGGCATTGATGGGATGCCATCCCGCAGACGTCCCTCCACTGGGGCGAGGCTGCGCAGACCGGGCTCCTCCTGCAAAGCCGGCTCGAAGGTAACTCGGACGTTCGTCGCGACCGTGGGGCCCTCGTTTCGCAACACGAGCCGAAGCAGGACCCCCTGGGCCATGTCGGGGCGAACGTCCACCCACACATAAGGGAGCGTTGCGTCCTCCGCGAGCTTCCGGTGCAACCGGGTCTGCTCTTCGGCTTGTTCGGCTTGCCGCTTGGCGTACTCGGCTTGGTCTCTAGCCGTACCGGCCTCGCGCGTTGCCACGATCGCCTGCCACACGGTGACGGTCAGCGCGACCAGCGCAACGATTGCAGCGGCCACGGACACCCAGTCCGCGTCAATGCCCAGAAAGGTGTTGTCCTCGAGAGCGATCTGCACCATGCCGCGAAAGTAAGACGTAGGAATGAATGCTCAAGGTCGGCGCGCCGGAGGTCCTTGGCAGACCGAAACCGTCTCGGACCCATGCGACCATCCGATTACAAAGTTCCGTCACAAGCGGTCACTAGCGTCGATTGCGGTCCGCCGCGGTCCGGCGATCTGCCTGCTGACCTGGGTGTTCGTTCCGCTGACGTCGAGCGAGATCCAGCGGCGTCCGGTGAGAATGGGCGGGCGATGTGACATCGGCCTGACATCGGGAAACGCGACGTTGCCCGCCCGCTCCGCCCGGCCTTGCAAAATCGCCGCGGCTTGTCCATGTGCGTCCACCGCGTCAGCCGGACCGCGCCTCCAGTGTGCTCACGTGCGACACAGTCCGCCGGGGCCCGGCCTGTAGGCAACCGCTTGGCAACCGTTCAGCTAGTGCGGGGACGAGTCCGCGCAGTTAGCTTGGCCCTTATTGCGTCGGGCCCTCGACCGGTGCGACGCCCTGGTTGAGGCCCTTTGCGTAATCCTCGTCGGCCCTCTTCGCCAGTTCGGCATCCTTCTCCAGGTCGGCTTCACTCATGGGGTGGCAGCTCGGATCCGGCTCGCCTTTGGGCGCCGGCGTGGGCTCGGGTGCACCCTTCGGCCGACCGAAGCCGAAGTCGTCACCACAGCTGAGGGCGATCAGTCCCTCCGCGTCTTTGTGGAACGCGGACATGGGGTAGTTCCCCGGGCCGCAGGCGTCCGGCCCGGTTACCTGCTGGCCGTCGGTGGACGGAACACAGCCAACCGAGTTCTTCTTGCCCGGCGTCGGCGACGGGTCGTCCTGGGTGGCGGCGACGGCGACACCGGCGCCGCTCAGCACGACGATCGCCGCAGCGGCGATCCACATCCTCATCGGTCCACCCCCTCGCGGGGCGCTGTCAATCGTCTGTCCACAGGTTCCCTCCATGGATCCCAGTACGCAAGGTCGGCCAGGGCGCTCGCGCTGCCAGTGAACAAGACCAGCGCGCGCACCGCGCCGTGTTACGCCCTTCGCTGTACGCGCGCTGGGCCGCTTCCTCATCAGGCCGGTTCCGTCCTCACGGCTAGGTGACCGCGAGCAAGCGTGCAGTCCATAGGCGTCCGGGGTCGATGTCATTCGACCCCGGGACGTTGCCGTCAGGGTTGCCGTCACCTCGGCGCTCAGACCGTTCTTGCGCCCAGATGTCGAAGTCGCAACGCTCACCGCACCGCACGACGTCGCCCGTTCGAGACCCCGGATGCGCCTCCGTAATCGCAGCTAATTGCACGGCTGGAGGGCTGCTCGAGGTTGCGGGATGGACCTGGTCGGCCCGGGCCGATCAGGAACTAGGGTTCTGACGTGTCCGAGCCTGGGTCCCCGATCTGCCGGCGATGCGGCCGCGCCGTCGTCACCTACGCGGCCGACTACAGCATCTTTGAGGGGATGCACTACGTCTGCTTCCACTACGAGTTCGAGCACGAGCTGGGGGCCGCTGCCGACCCCGATGTCGACTGCGGCGTTCCCGGCTGCCCTTCCGGACCGCTCCCGACGAAGGCTCCGAGCGAGGTGGCGGAAGGTTTGCTCCGAGAGATCGCGGAACTGCTCCGCGATCCCCACTCGGCGTCCGGGCGCGAGGCGACAATGGAAAGGCCAGGCGTCCTAATCGTGCACGGCGCCGAGGGCGGCGTGCGACTCCTGGCGTTCGACGTTCCGCCGCAGACATAGCTTGCGGCGCGGTGGTCGCCCGCGCTGATCGGCTGCTTAGAGAAGGCAAGCTCCGGGCACTGGGTCTGAGCTGCAAGTTGGGGCCCCGCCGGTCGTGGACTTGCTCACCCCGCGGGTGTCCGTAAGTGACCCGTCGATTCGCGCCAAGGTCGTTGGCCGCCCACTCCACGCTCGGGGCGCGTGTCTGATACGCACGCGACTTCGACAACCCCTCAGCCGAGCGAGCGCACCGCAGACAACGGAAACCACTTGGGTCGTTATGAGAGTCAGCTCGGCTTGTGCCGACGGTGCGACTTAGCGAACGGCACGTCGCCGAGGCTTACGAGGGGTGCAAAGACAGCGAGGTAGTTCCGCTCGAGTAAGAGTGTTGCGAACGCCTCGGGGCCGGTCCGGACCCGCCAGCCGTGCGCGGGGATGTTGCCAGTTATCGATCCCCACCGGATGTGATCTGGGAAGCCCTTGCCGCCCAGAAGCATCAGCTCCACCTCAGGCCGCCCCCACCGCGGCCATCGCGTCCAAGTGGCCTCTTCGGTCCCAGGGCTGACGCGCAACCGACCGCGGCGTGAATGCTCTCCGTCGAACCTCAGGTGCGCCCGGAACTGGACCGTCTCCCCGGCGAGGAATCGCCGGGCCTTGCGTTTGGCCCGACCACGTGCGACGCCCACGGCGATTCCCTCACCGATCATTCCGCCGATCAGGGCGCCGGCTAGGTCGTCGAGCACCACTCCAGGCTAGGCCGACAGACGTCCCTACTCGTTGCGGCGGGCATCAGGTCGCCGAGGCGACCTCGGAAGCGGCGCTGCCCGGATGCAGAGTGACGGGACCGCGACCGCCGACGGCGGAGGTGGGGAGCAGTTCCATGCCATCTACAGAAACTGGTGCAACTACCTGTGAGAACCACAAGTCAGGTCCCGGTTGGCCTGTCCTCCGGCGTGCGTGATTGTGCCGGGTCGGACGGGGCGATTGTCACTCAGTTCGTCACTCAGCCCGTGAACCGAAATTGCTCGCCCACGTGGGCCCGGCGGTGCGACAACATTGGCAAATGAGCGAGTTGCCGGTATTCCGCTACCACCCCGATCCCGTCGGCACCGGGTCGATCGAGGCCACCGAGGACACCTGCGAGTTCTGCGACCTCCCGCGGGGTTGGCGGTACACGGCGAACATCTACGCCGAAGAGGAGTTCGAGACGGTGTGCCCGTGGTGCATCGCCGACGGCCCCTCGCCATGCACGACGCATCCCTGACCGACGCCTACGGGGCGCCGGCCGGGGTCGCGCGGGAGATCGTCGACACGATCACCGTGCGCACGCCGGGCTTCTCGGGTTGGCAGCAGGAGCGGTGGCTATACCACTGCAATGACGCGGCAGCGTTCCTCGGCGTCGTCGGATGGGCGCAGGTCGCGGATCTGCCGGACGCGGTGCAGTCGCTCCGCGCGGACATTGCCGGGACGGGCTGGTCGGAGCAGCAGCTCGACGGCTATCTACACGCGTTGAGCGCCGACGGCCAACCGGCTGCGTACCTTTTCCGGTGCCTGCACTGCGGCGAGCACCTCGCCTACTCGGACTTCACCTAATCGGCGCGGAGGGTCAGCGGGACTCGCCGTCGATCCGCCGGCGCAAACCTCGGAGCGCGAACATCCGCGAAACCTCCGGGAACAGAAGACGCGTGATGCACGAGGGCAGCGGCCTAGGAGATCGGTCTTCTAACGCGATTTTCCCGGGAGGTTGTCGAGTTCCCTCGCGAGCTGATCGGGGGCACCGACGGCGTCCAAGGTCACGCCGCCGAAGCGCACGAGCACCCTCACGCCGGCAGTGTCGATGCTCGATCCTGGGGGCACCGAGATGGGCCGCGGAGAGGAGCCGCGGAACACGCAGACATCGACGAGGTCGTCGGACCTGATCGTGGGCGAGGCTGTCTGGGCGGGCCCGGCCGCGCCGTGGCGGACGACGAGCCACGCGCGAAGACCTTTCCCCGTCGTCCTCTCTGCTCGCACGAGCTCGACCCGGTCGCCAAGTCCGATCGCCTCTGAGTGAGAGGCGGCCTCGTTGCATGCGATTGTGGGCGTGAGTTCCAACCGCAAGTTCGCGTCATCGTTTGAGCAGGCGGCGCTGCCGAGTAGGAGCATTGCGAGCGGCAGGGCGAGCTTCGGGGTCGAAGCTCTAACCGCTGTCACCTTCCGCGCCCCACGATCCGCTGCGCTACTCACGACTGCACGCCAGCTCGTCGAGCCTGACGTTCCTGACCTTCCTGAATCTCGCGTTCGGGGTAGGCGCTCGCGTCGATGAGCAGGCGGTTGCCCAGCGGCTCGGGCAACTCCAGGACGTAAGGGGTGGGCGGGTGGCCGGGGCAGGTCTGGCCGCCCTGCTGCGTCGCAACGCCGATCGCCACGCGCACCTTGTCAGCAGACAGCTCCAGAACCGGGACGCGAACCCGGCCTGTGGCCTGTTGACCGCTGGCGCACGCACGCTCGTCGACGAGCAGCCGGACGACCCGGTCGCCAGGCTGCGGCAGCGCACTCGGGTCGAGCGTGATTGTCGCGTCGTTCAGCCCCTCGAAGGCTCGCTTGAGCACACACGACGTCGCGCCACCGAAGTACATCCAGTCCGTCGTGGCTCCTGGAGCGTCCGCAACGTACTCCCAGGACGCGAAGTCGTAAGTGACCTCCGTCGACGGCTGACCCTCCCCGCGAACGTGTTCTCGGATGATTGACACGCGCTCGGGTTCGTCATCCACGATCCAGTAGTCGCCGAGGTCGCCGATGTCTCCCGGCTTGAACTTGTAGAGGACACGCTTAGGTGCGCTCTCCGCGCTCGTCGCGGGCCTCGGGTTCGTCAAGCGGTCAAGCGGAACCTCATCGTTCCCACATCTGAGCACGGTGTCCGCGCGGAGCGACGGTTCTGTGGTCGGGGAACTAACCCCTCCGGCCGCAACCTGCGAGCTCGATTCCGCGCCGCACCCGGTCGCCGCAGCCAAACCGAGCAATGTCAGCACGATCTCCGTCCGCACAAACGCCTCCCGGTTTCGCCAACCGATCCTTATCGAAGACGCGTGGGCGCCCATGAACGTTCACTTCGCCAGGCGCGGATCAGGTCTTCCTGCGCGGTCAGCTCCGGCAATCCGAAGGGGGATGTCCCCTGTACAGCCGCCCCATCGGTCCTCCTCGGGAGTAGTCCTCCAAAGGAGTGCGCCTCGAGCGACCTAACTCCGCTGACGAGCGCCGCCCGGAGGGCAAACCGAAAGATGCCAGACGAGGCGATGCTGAGGCTCCGCTTGACCCATGCGCGGCTTCTCGTGCTCAACCACCTCCAGGGTGCGCAGAATCGGCAAGGCGACGTTGGCGTCACTCGGGGGTCGGTTGAGCGTGAGCTCGAGTTCCGGCGCACCGCCAGCCGCTGGCAGCGTCTGAAGCGGATCCGCAAGAATCTGCCAACCCCGTAAGCGCTGGCCGCGACTGGCGGTCGCACGTCTTCCTCTACAGAGCGGGCTCGGCGAATCACGCCTCACAGGAACAGCGTCAAGTCGCACTGGCCCGTGAATAACCGGAACCAGACGCGCGGCAGCGTCCGGGCGCAGCCTGGACGGTCTCTCAGCGGTGGTGCTGCCGCCGGTCCGTTCTCGTCCGCCGCCGCCCCGGGATGTCCTTGATGGTGTGTCAGCTCGCGGGCTGAAGTGAGACGGAGTGGCCGAGGCGTTCGAGCTGCGCCACCAGCCGGCGGGTCTGGACCTGCGGGTCGACGGGCCGGGTGAAGTAGTCCGACCCGAGGTCGCGGTAGGGCTCATCACGTTCGAGCATGTAGTAGGCCGAGACCACCATCGAGTGCGCGACGGCCATGATCGCCCGCTTGATGCCACGGCGCGGGGCCAGGTGACGGAACTGCGCGCCCAGATAGTTGGTCTTCATCCGGGAAGCGGATCCAGCCGCCTCGACCATCGCCGAGCACAACCACTTGTTGCCCTTGCGCGATCCCATCGACCAGGACCTCCCGGCGGACTCGTGCACCGAGGGCGCGACCCCGACCCAGGCCGCCAGATGCGCCGCGCTCGGGAAGCGGGACATGTCCGCGCCTGTCTCGGCGATGAAGATCTGCGCGGTCTTGGGCCCGATCCCCGGCATCGTCTGCAGCAGTTCGTACTCGTGCTGCCAGGGTGCGATCTCGGCCAAGATCTGCGCGTCGGCCTGGGCGAGGGAGGCCTCGGCCTGGCGCAGCCGTTCGAGCATCCCGCCGATCAGGAGCGCGTGATGGTCATCGAAGTGCCCGGTCAGTGACTCGGTCAGGGCCGGGATCTTGACCCGCAGCCGTTTCTGCGCCAGATCCGCCAGGACCGCCGGGTCCCGCTCCCCAGCCACTAGCGCGTCGAGCATGTCCCGCGCCGAGACCCCGGCGATATTTGAGACCACCGCGGAGAGCTTGATCGAGGCATCCTCGAGCAACTTTTCCACCCGGGTGGCTTCCCGGGTTCGGTCGCCCGTCAACTGCAGGCGGTAGCGGGTCAGGTTCCGCAAGCGGCGGATCTCCGGGGGCGGAACGAACGACGGGGAGACCAGCCCGTGCTCGACCAGGCGCGCGATCCACTCCGAGTCCCGGACATCGGACTTGCGTCCGGGCACGGCCTTGATGTGGGCGGCGTTGAGCAGCCAGGTCTCGGTGTGTTCTTCCAGGCAGTAGAACACCGGCTTCCAATACGTCGCGGTCGATTCCATCGCCGCCAGCTCCACCCCGCACTCATCCAGCCACTCCGCCATCCGCTGGATCTGACGGGTCATCGTCGAATAGGTGCGGGTCTCACTGACGCGCCGGGCACCCGTCCCCGGCACCCGCACGCACACCGTCACCGAGTCCTTGCCGATGTCCAGTCCGGCGACCCGGTCCACCACCACGTCCACGCCGTTCACCTCCACCGAGGTTCCGACGGCCGCGCCGGCCGGCGCGGTCGGCGTGCCGCCCGCAGGGCCCTCTGCGAATGGACACAGGCCCGCGTGCTCGATGGCAACAATCCGACGCACCCGAGGACCCCACGCCATACTCGCTCTGCGGGCTCGAACCACAGCACCAGAGTGCAGCGACGTCGCCGGGCGACACCCCGCCATGATCGCCCCGACCGCCACCACCAGCGACCCGCAGCTGACCGCCAATTCTCAGGCCCCGACACAGGCGATCGAAGAGCGCCAAACGATTACTGGTCCTGAATGACACCGACCACCGCGCAGCAGCCAGAGCGCGCCCGAAGGGTGCGCTGACGCCGCATCAGGCGCGATTCCAGCGTGACCCAGGGCGGGCTCCGCCGTGTTCGCGCTGCGCGCGGACAGGGCGGAGCGTGCCGTCCGGTAGCGACCTCAGCCAGTGGATACAGGTCCACGCGCTCTATGGCAGCAATCCGGCTCACCCAACGGTCGCCGCGCTCACACTCATCTGCGAGCTGTACCCGCAGCATCAAAGTAATGACGACGTCCACCGGACGGCACACGCGCATTCAATCCCTACGGCCAAGCGATCGCAAGATCGCCAGCGAGCCACTCCTCTTGCTCGTGCCGAGCCGGGGCCTGCGGCGGCCGCGAATCTGGCGTTGAACGCGCACACAGGACAACGTGCGACGAGCGCGGCGAAACTCGACCGGACAGGTTACGTATGCCCAAGTCACCCACATAGAGGGTGACGCCGGGCGGTCCGGCGTCCCCGCAGGCGCGGGTGAACACCGGGTGGGGTGGCCACGGTGATGTCGCTGGCGGTCATGTCCGCCGGGTCGGGCTACCGGTATTTGCTGCGCCACACCGCCACCGGGGACATCGCGCGCGAGCCTGGTCAGGCGCTGGTCGACTACTACGCCGCGACCGGGCTGCCGCCGGGCCGGTGGACCGGCGCCGGGCTACCCGGCCTCGGCACCGGCGACGGCACCGACATCACGCCTGGCACGCTGGTGACCGAGGAGGCGATGGGCCGGTTGTTCGGGTCCGGGCACGACCCGATCACCGGCGGGCGCCTCGGGCTGTCCTACCCGAAGTTCAAGACGGTCGAGGAGCGGATCGGTGAGCGCGTTGCCCGGTTGCCGCAGAACCTGTCCGCCGCAGAGCACGCGGCAGCGGTCGCGGAGATCGAGTCCCAGGAGAGGGCCCGTCCGCAGCGGTCCGCGGTCGCCGGCTACGACCTGACCTTCACTGTCCCGAAGTCGGTGTCGGTGCTGTGGGCCCTCGGCGACGCCGCCGTCCGTCGAGCGGTCGAAGACGCCCACCGGGACGCGGTCGCCGCCGTGCTGGGCCTGATCGAGGAGCGGTTCCTGCACACCCGTATCGGCGAGGGGTCGAAGATCCGCGTCCCGGCCCGGGGCGCGGTCGCCGCGGCGTTCGATCACTGGGACACCCGCGCCGGCGATCCGAACCTGCACACCCACCTGGTTCTCGCCAACAAGGTCCAGGGCCCAGACGGGCGCTGGCGAGCCATCGACGGCCAAGTCCTCTTCGCCGCAGCGGTCGCGTGCTCGGAGATCTACGACTCCACGATTGCCGACACCCTTGCCACCCGGTTGGCAGTCCGCTTCGGCTACCGCGACCGCGGACCCCGCCGCACCCCGGCCTTCGAGATCGAAGGCATCCCCGACCCACTCCTGCACGCCTTCTCTTCCCGCTCCCAGGCCATCGGAGTGCATCTGCAGGACCTGGTCGCGGCGTTCACCGACACCCACGGCCGCGAACCCAACCGCGTCGAGGTCGTGCGGCTACGCCAGCAGGCCACCCTCGCCACCCGCCCGGACAAGCACGTCACCGCGCTTGCCCAGCTCCGGCAGCGGTGGCGGGCAACCGCCGAAACCGTGACCGGGCAACCGGCCGAAGCGATCGTCCGCGGCGCCCTGACCAGCACCGACGGCGGCGGGGCAAGCATCCTGACAACCGACCCCACACCCCCTCCAGTCGACGTCTCCGGCGCGCTCCTGGCCCGCTACGCCGACGCCACCGTCGCCGGCGTGTCCACCCGGCGGGCAACCTGGACCCACGCGAACCTGCTCGCTCAGGCTGCGCGCGCAACCCGCGCCCTGCGCCAGCCCGACCCCGCCACTCGGATTGCGCTGCTCGACCGGGTCGTGACCGCCGCGCTGGAGCGGTGCGTCGCGCTCGACCCACCAGCGACCGGCTCGGCCCTGATGACCACCGCGACGGACGGTGTCACATCCACGCCGACCACCGCGACCGCCGCAGCAGGCGCGCGTCGCAACGGCCTACAGCAGGCGGGCGAAGCGCCTCAGGTGGTACGTCCGGATGCAGACGCGCCCGAGCCCGCCTACACCACGTGGGAGATCCTCGCCGCGGAAGCGCGACTGCTCGCCGCCCACGACGACACCACCGCCCCGACTGCGGATCCCGGCCCGCTCCACGCGACCGCGGCGCGGCCCATGCCCGGCACGCGCCGGATCTCAGCCGAGCAACTCGCCGCAGCCACGACGATCATCGCGTCCGCGCGTCGTCTCGACGTTTTGGTCGGGCCGGCTGGCAGCGGCAAGACAACGACCTTGGCCCTCGTCCGGGGCGCATGGGAGTACGCCCATGGCGCCGGATCGGTGATCGGGCTCGCTCCCTCCGCCACCGCCGCCGCACAACTCGGTCTGGCGCTGCGGATTCCGGCCGAGACCGTCGCCAAATGGATCCACCACTCCCAGCCCGGCGTCGTCTCCGGATCCGCCGCCGACACGGGTGCTGGCGCCGCGGCCGGTGAACGGTGGCGCTTCCGCGCCGGGCAGCTCGTGCTGATCGACGAGGCCGCCATGACCGCCACCACCGACCTCGACCACCTCATCACCCAGGCCGGCGCCGCGGGCGCGAAGGTCGTCCTGATCGGAGACCACGCCCAGCTCGGCGCCGTCGACGCCGGCGGCGCGTTCGCCCTACTCGCCGGCGAAGGCCACACCGTCGAACTCGACACCCTCCACCGATTCACCCACGTCTGGGAAGCCACCGCCACCCGCCAGCTGCGCGTCGGCGACCCCGCCTGCCTCGACGCCTACACCGCCCACGGGCGGCTGCACGACGGCCCGACCGAAGCCATGATCGAGGCCGCCTACCGCGCCTGGGCCACCGACATCACCGCCGGACGGCACAGCCTTCTCCTCGCCTCTGATCACGCCACCGTCACCGCACTGAACACCCGCGCCCGCACCGACCGTGTCCGCGCCGGGTACGTCGACTTAGGACGCGAAGTCCGGCTCCACGACGGCACATCGGCGGCCCAGGGCGACGTCGTCTTCACCCGGCGCAACCAGCGTCACCTTCAGCGCCCCGGCGGTGGATACGTCCGCAACGGCGACCAATGGCACGTCATCGCCGTCCATCATGACGGAGCCCTCGACGTGGCACCGACAGCCTCTGCCGGCGGGTCAGCCCAAGGTTTGGTTCGCCTGCCCGCTCACTACGTTCGCGATCACGTCGAACTCGGCTACGCCTCCACCATCCACCGTGCCCAAGGCGCCACCGCCGACAGCGGGCACCTCATCGCCGACGCCCGCATGAGCCGGGAAGCCCTCTACGTCGGCCTCACCCGCGGCCGCCACGCTAACCACGCCTACATCGCGACGGATGCGGCCGCGGCAGAGCACGTGCCGACCGACGACCTAACTGCACGGCAAATTCTCGAAGCGGTTCTGCGGTCGCCAAGCTCCGACACTTCGGCGATGAGCGCGTGGCGCCGGCGTCAGGCTGCGCACATCCACCCTCCCCACCGCATCGATCAGTGGCAGACCTCACACGCTCCCCGTACACGGTCGGCCGCTCGGATCCACCCGCCGGACCGACCACCGAACGCCGGCGGTATCACGCGATGATCCCCGACCTCTCGACTGCACGGCCTCGAGGCTGCCGGGCACCTCCGATCGGCGCCATACCCGCCTGTCGACCAGCGAACAGAGCCCAGAGGGGGACCCCGTGAGTAAGGCGCGAGACCGCAACAGCGGAAGTGAGCTTGAGCCAGACCCGCTGCTGACGAAGCAGGAGATCGCCGAGTTGTACGGCACGACCGACCGGTTCGTGGAGAAGCTGATCGCCTCCGGCGAACTACCCGCCTACAAGCTGGGCGGAAAGCTTGTCAGGATTCGCCGCAGCGACGCACTCGCTCTGCTTCGCCCCATCCCTACGGTGCGCGACGCGCTCTGACAGACGCCCGGGGCCCACGCGCCGATTCTCGGTGGGGAGCCAGGAGACCTACCCAAGCGGCGCGAACAACGCGTCATCAGAGTGAACCGAACTGAACCGTTCTAGGGCACATGGAGGGCACGAACACGGTTACGAGGGAAGCAATATGACTCTGACCTGCATAAATATTGTGCCCCCGGCAGGATTCGAACCTGCGCACCCGGCTCCGGAGGCCGATGCTCTATCCCCTGAGCTACGGGGGCTCGGGAACCCGGAGAGGTTATCGCACGCCGGTGGGTGGTCCGTGCGGGCACGGATGCATGGGCCGGACGGGCCGACCACGATGACCCGATGGGGTTGCGCGTCCTGCTCGTCGACGACGACGAGCGCTTCCGGGCGGCGGCGTGCCGAGCGCTCGCGGCCGACGGCGTCGAGGTCGTGGCGGAGGTGGACAACGGCCTCGACGTGGCAGCCGCGGCTGCCCAATGGCGCCCCGAGGTCATCCTGCTCGACATGAATCTGCCGGACATCGACGGCCGGGAAGTGGCGCGGCGGCTGCAGACGGAGGAGTCTGAGGCCGTGGTCATCCTGATCTCGACGCGCGACGCGGCTCACGGCCGCCGCCTCGCCGCGGGGCTGGCGGCCGGGTATCTCCCCAAGGATCAGTTGTCGCTGGGGGCGATCCTCGAGCTCGTCCCGAACGGTCCTCCCAGCCGGCGATGACGACCGCCCGGGCGCGCCTGGTCAAGGAGGCCGTATCGCTGCTGCGCGATGCGGCACGGCGCACCCCGGTGGATCCGACCGTCGAGGTGATCTACACCCGGGTCGGCAGCGCCGCCTTCCTCGACGCGCTGGGCTCCCACCCCGAGAACGGGCGGATGCGGACGCCGATCGAGCGGGACGGCAAGCCGATCGCCGCGCTGCTGCACCCACCCGGGCTGGCGCGCGACGCCGAGCGGCTGCGGGCCGCCGTGGAGGCCGCCTCCCTCGCGATCGAGAACGAGCGGCTGCGGGCGGAGCTGCGCGACCAGCTCGGCGACGTCCAGGCGTCGCGGACCCGGCTGGTCCAGGCGGCGGACCGCGAGCGGCAGCGCGTCGAGCGCAACCTGCACGACGGTGCCCAACAGCGGCTCGTCGGACTGGCCCTGACGCTGCGTCTGGCGGAGCGGGAGAAGCTCGACCCCGCGGTGGCCCACCTGCTCGAAGACGCGCTCCACGAGCTCCACGACGCGCTCGACGACCTCCGCCGGCTCGCCCGAGGAGTCCACCCCGCGATCGTGTCCGAGGCCGGCCTCCCGGGCGCGCTGGAGTCGCTGGCGGAACGATCGGTGCTGCCCGTCGACCTGGCGGTGGACGTTCCGACCCGCCTGCCCGACGCCGTCGAGGTCGCCGCCTACTACTGCGTCGCCGAGGCGCTGGCCAACACCCGCAAGCACGCGCAGGCCACCGGCGTGACCGTTCGGGCGGCGATCGTGGACGACGCGCTGGTCGTGTCGGTCGCCGACGACGGATGCGGCGGCGCCGTCCCGGCCGCCGGCTCAGGGCTGGAGGGTCTGGCCGACCGAATCAGTGCCCTCGGAGGCCGGTTCGCGGTCGAGAGCCCGCCCGACCACGGCACGACCGTTGCGGCGTGGCTCCCGGTCGTCCTCACCGAGGCCCCCGGCCGGCCGGCGCGGCACCTCGCCGCGATCCGGTGGATGGGGTGGGAGAACTGGGAGATCCCCGCCGAGGTCTATCTGCAGATCACCGACGAGGACAACCTGAATTTCGCGAAGGGGACGCTGCTCTGTGCCGGCGGTCGCGCCGTGCTCACCGAGCGGGAGCGGGACTGGTACGACGGCTACCGCGCCGCCTGCGGGGACGCGGACTGGGTGCTCGACGCGGTCCGCAACTACGACGACACCGACCGGATCGAGGACGTCGGTGCGCTGCCGAGCATGCAACTGACGGTGCGCGGGATGGTGCACGACGCACTGCGGCTGTGCGCGTCCGACGGAGCCCTCACCACCGAGGAGCACGACCGGATCACTGACGGGGCCGCCGGCCTCGGCATCGCGCGCGAGGTCGTCGAGGAGATCCGCGGCATCGTCGAGGACGAGCACGCTCTCCGTCGTCGGCGCTACGCGACAATCTCCGGCCCGATGTTCCTGCTCGGGTCGCCATGACAATCGGCGGTGCTCCGTGCGGGTGATGCTCGCCGACGACGCGGGCCTGGTCCGGGAGGGCATCGCCCGCCTGCTGACCGCCGACGGGGTCCACGTCGTGGCCCAGTTCCCCGACGCCACGGGCCTGCTGGCCGCGGTCGGTGTGGAGCGGCCGGACGTCGCGATCCTCGACGTCCGGATGCCGCCGACGCGGACCACCGAGGGGCTGGCGGCCGCCGTCGAACTCAAGCGGGCCTATCCGGATCTGGGCGTGCTCGTGCTCTCGCAGTACGTGGAGACGCGCCACGCGGTCGACCTGCTCGCGCAGGGCCGGACCGGCGTGGGCTACCTGCTCAAGGAGCGCGTCGCCCGCTCCACCGACCTGGTCGACGCGCTGCACCGCATCGCGGCCGGCGGAACGGTCGTCGACGCCGAGGTCGTCGAGGCGGTATTCGCGACCCCGCGGCGCGCGGACCCACTCGACCGCCTGACCGCCAAGGAGCGCGAGGTGCTGGCACTTGTCGCGCAGGGGTACTCGAACGACCGCATCGCGGAGCGGCTGATGGTCACCGCCCGCACCGTCGAGACGCACACCAGCCGGATCTTCAGCAAGCTCGGGCTGGAGACCGACCCCGCGACCCATCGCCGGGTCCTCGCCGTCCTCGCCCACCTGCGCGCGAGCGCCGGGCCGACCGCGGAATCCGTGCCAACACGGACGACGGCCGGTCACGGACCGGCCTAGGTTCGCCGCAGCGTCCACTGCTTTCGAAGTGAGGACCCATGAACCGCACTGCCACCCTGGCGGCCGCCGCAGTGCTCGTGCTGGCGGGCTGCGGCAACGACGATGACGACGATCTCGAGAGCCTCGTCCCCGCTGCGGCGGACAGCCCCGCCCCGGTTGTGTCCGCCGGCGACGGGCCGAGCCAGACCCTCGGGAACGGCAAGGTCTGGACGTACGTCACCTCCTCGGCCGGGCAGCCCGTCGAGGTGGGCGTCCGGTTCTCCGCCGCCGCGCTGGAGGGCCTCGCCTCGGACACGCACGGGGACCTGCACCCGGTCGGGATGGTGCTCAGCTTCCCGACGAACGTGGCCACCGGCGTGCTCGACCACGTCGAGCTCTACTGGAATCCGCAGGGGCACGAGCCGCCGGGCGTGTGGGACAAGCCCCACTTCGACTACCACTTCTACCTGACCGACGAGGCTGCGGTGAAGGAGATCGTCCCCACCGCACCGGACTTCGCCACAAAGGCGGCGAACATCCCGGACGCGAAGTACATCGCCGCCGACTTCGTCGCCCCGCCCGGGACCGCGGTCGACAACACGATCCCCGGTATGGGGCTGCACTGGCTGGACGGCACCGAGCCGCCGGTGCCCGGGCAGTACACCTTCACCGAAACGATGATTCACGGCTCCTACGACGGAGCCGTCACCTTCATCGAACCGATGATCACGCGCGAGTGGTTGCTGACGAAGCCCACGCTGAACGAGGCGATCAAGCAACCGCAGGCCTACCAGCGCACCGGCCTCTGGCCGACGACCTACAGCGTCCGGTTCGACTCCGCGACCAACGAGTACTCCGTCGCCCTCGGCGGCTTCGTCCAGCGCGCATCGTCCTGAGCCGTCGCCGCTTCGCCCGCGGCGTCCGCGGCGTCCGCCGTCAAGAAAGGGTGACACCCCTTACTCGCGAGTAATGGGGTATCACCCTTTCGACGGGGTTATCCACAACCCACTGGAGATGACATCTCCAACGGGGGCGCGTGGTGTTGATGGGGCGTCAGAGGCGTTGTGACACCGCGGATTCCGCTCCTCCGCTCCTCCGCTCCTCCACGCCGCCGCGCCTCGATCCCGGCGATAATGGACTGTCGGTGGTGCCCGCTAGGTTCATCGTGATGACGGGGACATCGACAGCAGCAGCGACACCGCCGCCCACGCCGAGTGCGTGGCAGGTCTCGCTCGGCCTGACGCCGAGTGAGGCCGAGTGCGCGTCGATGACCGGGGCCGAGTCGGTCGCGGTGCTGCGCGCCGGCCAACGACAACTGAACGCCGCGAACGCGGTCTGGTTGGGCATGGTGGCCGAGGTCGGGTCCCGGGGGCTGGATTCCGAGGACGAGATCGTGCGCCTGGCGGCCCCGGACCGCTGGGGCGCCGATGAGGTCCGCACCGCGCTGCGGATCTCGGCCTACACCGCGAACGAGCTGCTCGACTTCGCCTGGGCCGTCGTGCGGCGCTTCCCCAAGCTGCACGCCGCGATGACCGCCGGCGAGTTGAGCATCGAACGGGCCCGGGTCATCCACTTCTGGGTCCGGGACATGAGCGATGAGCACGCCAACACCGTGATCGATGAGGTCCTGGGGCACTGCTCGATCGACGCCGAGCGCCCGTGGACCAGTGAGCAGATCGGGGCGCGGTGCCGCAAACTCGGGATCCAGCTCGACCCCGACTGGGCGCTGCGCCGGTTCGCCGAGGCCCACCGGGAGCGGCGGGTGATCTCCTGGCGCAACGAGGACGGCACTGCCACCCTGGCCGCGCAGAACCAGGACCCCGCCCGCGTCGCCGCCGCGATCGCCCGGGTGCGGAAGCTCGCTGATGACGCGAAGCGTGCGGGTGATCCGCGGCCGCTGGATCACCTGCGCTCGGAGATCGCGCTCAACCTGTTGGACGGCACCTACGCCGACTTCACCGACGACCAGATCCTCGCCCACCTCGCCGCCACCCGCCCGACCGACGTCGAGGGCGACGAGGGCGACGAGACCGACGCGGGCGACGAGACCGACGCGGGCGAAGAGTTCCCGCCGGAACCCGAGCAGGAACCCGAGCCCGAGCCCGAGCCCGAGCCCGAGCCCGAGCCGGAGGCAGCGCCCGAGCCGGAGGCAGCGCCCGAGCCGGAGGCGGCGCCCGAGCCGGAGCCCGCCCCGAGCGCGGTGTCTCCGCACCACGGGGTGCAGCTGACCGCGAAGGTCTCCACCCTGCTCGAGTTGGACCGGGACCCGGCCGAGCTGGCCGGGCAGGGCCCGGTGCACGCCGAGTACGCCCGCGACCTCGCCCACCGACTGGCGGCGGGGCAGTGGCGGTTCGCGGTCACCGGCCCCGACGGGTACGCGATCTCCTCCGGGCTCGTCGGTGCGCGGCCGATCGACTGGCCCAAGCGCTGCGCGGAAGACCACGGCATCGTCGACCTGCTCATCCCCGCCGACCTGCTGCAGGCCCTGCTCGACGGCACCCTCACTGGCGAGGACGTCCCTACCTGGCGGGCGGTGCTGGTCGAGATCGGCCGCCACCACCTCCTCGCGACCGCCGGCGCCGAGAACGAGACCGCCCCGGAAGACCCGGACGACGACACCCGGCGGTTCCCCCGCCAAGGACTACGCCGGGACACCCAACTCCGCATGACGACCTGCCAGGCCCCCGGCTGCCGGCTCCCCGCCGCCCGGTCCGAGATCGACCACACGATGAACCACGCCCGCGGGGGCCTCACCCTGGCCGGGAACCTCGGCCCGCTCTGCGAGCACGACCACGACCTCAAGACCAAAGGCGGGTGGCAACTCATCCGGCTCGGCCACGACCGAGTCCGCTGGATCACCCGGCTCGGTGTCGTCTACGACGTCGAAATCCCACCCCTGATCGACCCCGACCCACCCGGCCGGCCCCGCGCCCCCGAACCCGAACGACCAGCACCCCGCCCCGCACCCGACGAGCCAGCAGCCTGAGGCTCCCGGGGCGAACAAGGCCGCCCCGGGGCCGGAATCCGGACCGGAGGGATCAGCCCGCGAGGGCGCGGTCGAGGATCGGGCCGACGTCGACGGAGCCGGGGAGCATGCCGTAGGTGTGACCACCCCCGCCGAGGCGGGAGGCGCAGAAGGCATCGGCGACGGCGGACGGGGCGTGGCGGACCAGCAGGCTCCCCTGCAGCGCCAGGCACAGGTCGGCGACGACGCGGCGGGCGGCGAACTCGGCGTCACCCTCCCCCAACCCGGCGAGTCGGGAGCGGGTCTCGGACAGGTGGGCGTCGAGGCGGCGGTCGGCGCCGACGGCGAGGTCGCACTCGGCGAGGAACGCCGGCAGGCACTCGGGCTCCCGGGTCAGGGCGCGCAGGACATCGAGCGCGGCGACGTTGCCGGAGCCCTCCCAGATCGAGTTCAGCGGGGCGTCGCGGTAGATCCGCGGCAGGCCCGACGCCTCGATGTACCCGTTGCCGCCCAGGCACTCGAGCGCCTCGGCCGCGTGACCCGGCGCGCGCTTGCACACCCAGTACTTGGCCACCGCGGTCGCCAGGCGACGGAAGGCGTTCGCGCCCTCGACCCCGGCCGCACCCTCGTCGTACGACCGGGCCACGCGCATCGCCAGCACCGTCGCTGCCTCGGACTCGACGGCGAGGTCCGCGAGCACGTTCCGCATCGCCGACTGCTCGACCAGCGCACGTCCGAACGCCGAGCGGTGCCGCGCGTGGTGAACGGCCTGCGTCAGGCCGGCGCGCATCGTCGCCGACGAGGAGATCAGGCAGTCGAGCCGGGTGTGGTTGACCATCTCGATGATCGTCGGGATCCCGCGACCCTCGACGCCGACCATCCGCGCGGGAACACGGTCGAACTCGACCTCCGAGCTCGGCAGGCTTCGCGTCCCGAGCTTGTCCTTGAGCCGCTGCACGCGGAAGCCCGGCGCGGCGCGCTCGAGAAAGAAGCACGACACACCGGCCTCGGTCTGAGCAAGCGTCAGAAACGCGTCGCAACTGGGGTACGAGCAGAACCACTTGTGCCCGGTGATCTCCCACCAGCCGTCGCCGATCGGCTCCGCCCGGGTGGTGGACGCCCGCAGGTCGGACCCGCCCTGCTTCTCCGTCATCGCCATGCCCAGAAGCGCGCCGTCGGCGTAGCTCGTCGACGTCAGGCGGGGCTCCCACTCCGCCGCGATCTCCGGCTGCCGCCGCAACGCCGGCACGCCCGCGTACGTCATCGAGACCGGGCACAGCACGCCCATGTCGAGCTCGATCCACATCCGCAGCAGCGCCGCGCGGACGACGTGCGCGCCCGGACCCGGCGAGCGCCAGGGCAGGGACGTGATCTCGCGTTCGACGGCCTGCCCGAGCAGCCAGTGCCACGACGGGTCGAGTTCGACGGTGTCGACGCGGTTGCCGTAGCGGTCGTGCGTGTGCAGCACCGGCTCGTGGCGCTCCGCCCGCTCGGCGTGCGCCTGCGCCTCGGCGCTGCCCGCCGCCGCGCCGGCCGAGAGCAGCCGGTCGGTCCCCCACTCCCCGCCCTCGCGGGCGATCGCCTCGGCCAGGGCCGGGTCACCGACGTAGAGGTTGTGCCCCACCAGCGGCGGGACCTGGTTGAGAACCTCGTGAGTGGAGCGGGACCGGTCGAGCGTCGTCACGGCGAGCCTCTCGGGTCGGGAGAGCGTACTCGCCGGTAACTTAGCTCGCGTCCTCGGCGGTGTCCACGAGATCGGCCCAGTCGTCGTTCTTCTCCAGGAAGCGTTGCACGTAGGGGCAGGTCGCGCGGATGCGCAGCCCGTCCTCCCGCGTCGTGTCCAACGCCGCCCGGACCAGGACGCCGGCGAGGCCCTGCCCGGAGAACGCGTCGTCGACCTCGGTGTGGACGAAGGTCCGGTGACCGGTCTCCTCGGTGTACTCGGCCACGCCGGCGAGCTTGCCGTCCACGTGGATCTCGAACCGCCCCTCCTGCGGGGCGTTGCGAACGGTGACGTCGGGGCTGCTCTGCTCACTCATCCACGCAGGCTACTCGCGGGCTGGCCGCGAGCTACGCTGCGGCGATGACTGAACCCGTCGTACTCGGCCAGCGCGAGGTGCCGCTCGGCGGCCCACGGGCGATGACGGTGCGCCGGGCGCTCCCCCAGCGGGCGCGGTCGCTGATCGGGGCCTGGTGCTTCGTCGACCACTACGGGCCCGACGACGTCGCCGTCACCGGCGGCATGGTGCTGCCGGGCCATCCGCACACCGGGCTCCAGACGGTCTCGTGGTTGTTCGCCGGCGAGCTCGAGCACCGCGACACCACCGGCGCGCACCAGGTCGTCCGGGCCGGGGAGCTCAATCTCATGACGGCCGGCTCCGGCGTCGCCCACTCGGAGTTTTCGACGCCGGACACCTCGCTACTGCACGGCGCCCAGCTGTGGGTCGCCCTGCCCGCCACCCACCGGGACACCGACCGCAACTTCGACCACTACGCCCCGACGCCGTTCGATGTGGACGGCGCGCGCGTCAGCGTCTTCCTCGGGTCGCTGTTCGGGACGAGCTCGCCGGTGCCCACGTTCACCGCGTTGACCGGCGCCGAGGTCGTGCTGCCGGCCGGCGCGACGCTGGAGATCCCGGTCCCCCGCACCCACGAGCACGGCCTGCTCTGCGACACCGGCACCGTCACGGCGCAGGCGCCGGGCGGCACCGTGACCGCAACGCGCGGCGAGATCGCCTTCGTGCCGACCGGCGCCGACGCGATCCGCGTCCGGGCCGGCGACGTGCCCACCCGGTTCCTCGTCCTCGGCGGCGAGCCGTTCGGCGAGCAGATCGTCATGTGGTGGAACTTCGTCGGCCGCAGCCACGAGGAGATCGTCTCCTTCCGCGAGGAGTGGCAGCGTCAGCACCACCACCCCGCCGGCGACGGCCGGTTCGGCCGCTTCCCCGCCGCGTGGACGCACACGCTGCCCGCCCCGGACCTGCCGAACGTGCGGTTACGCCTCCGTGGCTAAACCCATTAGGTAACGTGCCACGAGGACCGTTGACGAGGAGGTACGCGTTGATCGACCAGGCGCGCCGGGACGCGATCGCGGCCAAGGTGGTGGGACGGTCCCGCGAGCTCGATCTCGTGCTCGCCGCGGTCTCCGCGGGCCGCGACATCCTGCTCGAGGGCCCGCCCGGCACGGGGAAGTCCACGCTGTTGCGGGCGATCACCGCGAACTGGGGCGTTCCGTTCGTCCTGGTCGAGGGCAACGCCGAACTCACCGCGGCCCGCCTGGTCGGGCATCACAACCCGGCGCGGGTGCTCAAGGAGGACTACAGCGCGGACAACTTCGTCGCGGGTCCGCTGCTCGAAGCCATGCAGGGCGGCGGCTTCCTCTACATCGAGGAGTTCAACCGCGCGCCCGAGGACACCGTCAACGTCCTCCTCGCCGCCATGGCGGAGCGTCAGATCGCCGTCCCGCGTGTGGGTTTGATCACCGCGAAGGACACCTTCCGCGTCGTCGCCTCGATGAATCCGTACGACTCCGTCGGAACCGCCCGCATCTCCGACTCGGTCTACGACCGCTGGTGCCGCCTCGCCGTCGGCTACCAGGACGCCGCCGAGGAGGAGGCGATCGTCGCCACCCGCACCGGCTGCACCGACGCCCGCCTGGTCGCCGACGCCGTCGCGATCACGCGCGCCACCCGCGGGCACAAGGAACTGCGGCGCGGGTCTTCGGTGCGCGGGGCGATCGACCTGACCGCGATCGCGTCCGAGCTCACGGGCCTGGCCGCCGGCGCGGACGCCGAGGAGGCGCACCGCAACCGCGTCCTCGACGCCGGGCTGCTCGCGCTGTCGGCGCGCATCTCGCTCGACGAGGCCAGCGACCGCACGCCCGAGGACGTCATCCGGGACATCTGGGAGCGCCATTTTTTCTGAGGGCCCGGCGTAGCCCGGGCGGGAACAGCGTTCTCCTCGACGACCCCGACGGCCTCCCGTCCGACAATCCACCGCGGGAGGGGCTCGGGCCGTTGCGGCGTCGGCCCAAGAAGCTGACGGAGATGCCGTCGCTGTTCGGCGGCGGCGGGCAGCCGTTGGTGCTCGACCTCGGCGCGGAACGCGACGCCGAGACCGGCGGCCCTCCCCCGCCGGGGTCACAGCGCACCGTCGTCACCGCGCAGTCGGGTTCCTGGCGGGACGTCGGCGACCTCCTCGAGGAGCGCGAACCCGACCCCGAGATCGATCGGATGGCCCGTCAGATCTCACGCAACCTGGCGCTGCGCCGGACCTGGCGGGACGCCGACGTGGCCGCGGGCTCGGGCCGGCCGATCTCCGTGCCGTACCACTACCGCTCCGACGAGATCGACCTCGACCGGACGCTGGAGGTCCTCACCGAGCACCCCGTGCCCGAGGACACCGACATCATCGTGCGCGAGTCGGTCCGCCGCAGCATCGACGTCGTGCTCATGGTCGACGTGTCCGGGTCGATGCGCGGAGAGAAGGTGCGGGTCGCCGCCGCGACCGTCGCGGCCCTGTCGAGCGCTCTCTCCGGCCCGGGGGCCGGGCACCGCCTCGCCCTCGTCGGGTTCTGGTCGGACGCCGCACTCCTGGAGCCGCTGACCGGCAACACCTCCCCCGTCGTCCTGCTCGACCGCCTGCTGCGGATCCCCGCACGCGGGCTGACGAACGTCCACTTCGCCCTCACCGTCGGCGACGCGGTGCTGAAGACCTCGGGCGCCCGCCGGCAGGTCGGCGTGCTGCTCACCGACGCCGTGCACAACGCCGGGCCCGACCCGCGGGACGTGGCCCGCCGGTTCCGGGAACTGCACGTCCTGCTGCAGACCGACGGTGAGCACGACCGTGACCTCGCCCGGGACATGGCCAAGCTCGGCAAGGGCATGACCGCCCCGATCCGCACCCACCGCGACGTCGCACCGGCCCTCAACCGGGTGCTGGGTCGGGGCTGACGCAGAGTCAGCACCCCGCGGTCGGCGGTCCGGGAGCTCAGTAGTCGTCGAGCGACGCGAGCGGTCGACCGTTCTTGACGCAGTCCAGTGACGGGCCGGGCGCGGTGGTGAACTTCTTCCCGGAGATGGCGACCAGGCCGTAGCAGAGGTGCCGCGGCGCGGGCTTCCCGCGCGTCAGGGTGATCGGGTACGTCATGCCCTTGAGGTCGTTGTTCTGAAGTCGGTAGAGACCGTCAGCCAGGTCGGCCCGCGTCGGGTTGTCCGGGAGATCCTTCGCCGCCTGGGCGAAGAACTCCCCGATGATCCAGCCGTTCACCATGCCGCCCGTGACGACCTGTCCGGGCAGGAAGCGCGTGAACGCGCGGTGAGCCTCCGCGACGCCCGGCACGCGGAGGTCGGTGAACGGGGCCATCTTTGTGGCGACCAGCAGGCCGTCGACGGTGGGGTCCAGCGGCAGGTCCCGGGTCACGACGATGTCCGCGGTGGCGAACTGCGGGCGGTAGTTCTGCCGGGCGCAGTTGCCGGCGAAGCGGCGGATCGAGGCGCTGTCCATCCCGAGCAGGATCGTCGTTGCCCCGGCCTGCTCGGCCGCGAGGCACTGCGAGGTGAAGTCCGGCTGCGTCAGGGAAGGCCGACCGCGCGCGACGAGTTCGAATCCGCTCTTGCGCAGGACGTCGGGGTTGCTCCACCGCCGGTCGAAGTTGTCACACAGCCCGAAGTCGCTGCAGGCGAACGCGGCCAGCTTCACCGGTCCCTGCGACCGACCCTTCGCGTTCAACGCCTTGCTGAGCGCGAGCATCATCCCGTCGGCAAGAGTCAGGCCCGCCGGCGTTGCCGTCAGCACGTACGGATTCGTGTACGGCAGCTCGAGGCCGCCGTCGGTGCCGAAGGTGTAGATCTTCTCGGTGTCCAGGTACTTGTTGTTCCCGGCCGGGGCGTAGGCGACGGTGTTGAACAGGAACGCGAGCACACCCTGTTGCTCCACGAACTGCTTCTGCATCGCGTAGTAGCGCGCCGGGTCGCCGCCGTCGTCGCCGACGAGCAGCTCGATCGGGTGGCCGTTGACGCCACCCGCCGCGTTGACGGCCTGCGACCAGACGCGCAGCCCGGTGACGGTGTCCTTGACCAACGACCCGACCGGGCCGGAGAAGGTGCCGACGGCACCGAGGCGCACGACCGACTTCGGGCCCGTCGCGGTGCGGCCTTCGGACGGCCGCGCCGCCGGGCGACCCGCTGCCGCGATGTCGCCCCGGGTGGCGGTCGTCGCCGCTGCGCCCGTCGGTGCGACCGGGTCGGCGGTGTTCGGGGCCGAACCCACGTCGACCGCGTCCGGAGCCGCGGGAGCGACGGCGACGTCCGGCGCGGGGGCGGCTGCCCCGGCAACCGCGGCCGGGACGGGAGCCTCGTCGGCCCGGATGCCGACGGCGGCCTGAATGGCCTCGTCGGTGACCCGGGTCCCGCCGCAACCGCTGAGCACCAGGGCGCCCGCGACCACTGCGATCACCGCGCGGCGCCCTCGCGAGAGTGATCTCGACACGGAACGTCTCCTCTCAGAGCGCGTGCATCAGTTCCACGAGTCGGGGCAGCTGACCGCCGAGGACGCGGGCGGTCTCCTCCGGGGCGTAGGTGGTTCCGGTGACGTCACCGAGGACGATGTGCTCCAACCCGACCTCCGCGTACGGCTTGAGCCGCGCGGCGATCTCGTCCGCGTTGCCGAACCAGGCAAGTTCCTCGACGAGCTCGACCGGGATGCGCTTGGCCGTCTCGCGCAGGGCCTTCGGGTCGAGGTCGTGCGGGATCAGGTCGATCTGGCCACGGCAGTTCGGGCCGCCGGGGTGCTCGACGCCGTAGCGGTCCCACACGTACGCCGGCAGGTAGTACGCGATCAGCTTGACGACCGGCACGTCCTCCAGCACGCCGAGCACGGAGTCCCGGGAGTCACCGAAGATGACGGCGGGAACCATCGACGCGGTCGGCGCCGGCCGGCCCGCGCGCTCGGCGGCCGCGCACACGGCCTGATACTGCGCCGCGTACTCCTCGGGCGGGCTGGGCAGCGGCAGCCACCCGTCGGCGTAACGGCCCGTCAGCTCGAGCATCCGCGGCATCTTCGCGGCGACCCAGACCTCGGGCACTCCCTTCGGCCCCGAACGGTCGAGACCGATGCGACCGGAACCGGTCGGCATGTTCCCGGTGTCGAGCAGCGACCGGATGTCGCGCAGCGCCGCCTCGAGCCGGTCGACCGGGCGCCGGTAGTCGTAGCCGTAGGGCACGAGCGACTCGGCCTCGCCGGAGCCCAGACCGAGGACGAACCCGCCCCGACAGGCGTCGTTCACGGTCAGGGCGGCGCGGGCCAGGTCCGGCCCGGCACGGCGGACGGCGTCGGTGACGGACAGCCCGAAGCGCAGGTCCGTGCCACCACCGAGGGCGGCCGCGACGCAGAACGGGTCGAGGAACGCGTCCGGGTCGGGCAGCGCGGAGGCGGCCGGGAACTCGGACCACAGGGCCGGGTGGGTCAGGCCCATCATGTGGTCGAGCACCCAGACGTCGTCGACCCCGAGCGCCTCCGCGCCACGGAGGGCCATCTCGTTGAGCGCGATCGAGTGGACGGTCGGCATCAGCAGTCCGAGCTTCACGAAGTTCTCCCGAGGAGTTCGACGGTGCCGGCGTTCCCGTCGACGCGGATGCGGTCGCCGGTACGCAGGGTGTGCATGGCCGTGCGGGTGTTGACCACGCACGGGATTCCGAGCTCGCGGGCGACGACCGCGGTGTGGCTCATCAGGCCGCCGATGTCGGAGACCAGGCCGCCGGACAGGAACATCAGCGACGCCCACGCCGGGTCGGTGTGACGGGCGATCAGGATGTCGCCGTCCTCGATGTCGGCCCCGGCGGGGTCCTCGAGAACGAGCGCTCGGCCCTCAATCACACCGGGGCTCGCGCCGATGCCGGTGATGGTGCCCGTCGTCGCCTCGGGCGCCGGGGCCGGCTCGGGCTCCCCCACCCAGAACTCGGGCAGGTCGAGCGTGCGGTACTTCTCGTACGCCGCCCGACGCTCGGCGACCAGCTCCATGGCGTGCGCGGGCCAGCCGGTCCGAAGCTCGTCGAGGGTGAAGAAGAAGATGTCCTCGCGGTCGAGCAGGCGGCCGTCCGCGACAGCCAGCTCACCGAGCCGGCGGGCCGCCATGCGGGTCACGTCGACGCCCTGCAGGAACGCCACCTTGCCGACGCCGCGCAGCGGCAGGTACTTGCCGGCGAGCTTCAGCGCCGTGCGGGCCAGCGGCTTGCGCGCGGCCGACGTCGCGGCCAGCAGCTTCGCCTCCAGCTCGTGCCGCCGCCGTTGCTGGGCCGCTTCGACGGCCTCGGGGTTCTCGGACTCCGGCTGCGCCGCGTAGGCCTCGACCAGCTTGTGCACCGGCGTCGGGTCCTCGCGCCACGTCGTGATCGAGATGTCACCCTCGCGCGGCCCGTGGTAGCCGTAGTCGGCCACGAACCGCTCGACCGGCAGGCGGCCGCGCGAGCACGCCCACAGGTCGCGCACCATCGCGGTCTCCTCGTGCCCGCCGTGTCCTCCGGCGAGGTCCTGCGGCGTGAGGTCCGTGCCGGCGCAGATCTTGGCGAGCAGGTCGTACACCGGCTGCACGGCGCCGAGGGTGAGCACCGTGTGGTGGTAGATGACCTGCCGGAACTCGTCCGCGCCGGTGACCAGGAGCGCCCGGGCCCCGGCCTCGTCGAGACCGTTCACGCGCGCGACCGCGTCGGACCACACGCCCTGCATGCGGGTCCGGCTGGCGCGGATCGCCTTCGGACCGCGCACCCACGGGACGCCGGCGCGAGCCGCGACGCGGGGGTAGTACCGCCGCTGCGGACGCGAGACGTAGCCCGGTGGGACGAAGGTGAAGATCTGACGGGCCATCGCATCGCCGCTGGTGCCGGGGATGCGGTCGGCCCACGCGCAGAGGATGTCCAACTGCAGCGCGATCCGGCCGTAGAACGCGGAGAACAGCCGGTCCTCCGACGCCGTCGGCACGGCGGTCTCGTCCCGGTTCAGCGCGCCCAGGGTGTGGAACGCGCGGCGCAGGCCCTCCTCGCCGGCGGGACCCCAGATCGACCAGCCCAGCGGCGTCTGCACACCGGGCACCGCCTCGCCGACGTTGGTCGTCGTCCAGGACGAACCCGGCCGCGACCGACCGTGGAGCGGGTCCTCGACTCGCGGGCTCGTCATCGGGCGGCGCCCAGGTTCTCGCGCTGGTGACGGCGGATCACGTTGATGTCGAACCAGTCCTGGTTCTCGCCCCACCCGTGCTCGCCGTCGATCTCCCACTCGGCCAGGCACCACTGCATGTGCCAGAGGCTGTGCCACTTCAGGCAGTTGCGGACGCGCGAGACGGCACGCATCTCGCGACCGTGCTCGTCTTCCAGGAGCAGCTCGACGCGCCGCGGACGGCCGTCCGGCTCCCGCTCGAGCACGACCCGCTGACCGCCGGTGATCTGGCCGAGCTTGCCGTCCTGGATGAAGTGGCCGTAGCCGATGCGGTCCACCGACCGCGCGGTGACGGGAGCGGTCGGGTCGGGCCGCGCCGAGGTGACCGCGAACGAGGTCCGCTCCGACGCCCAGCCGTAGTCGAAGCCGCCGCCGGACTGGTTGCGCGCCGGCCCCGGCCGCAGGCCACGGGAGTGGTCACGGAACGCGTGGCAGTCCACGGGGATCGTCTCGCCGCGCAGCGTGATCGTGCCGGTGACCGAGCCGAGCTGCTCGTAGTGCACCGAGCCCCAGACCTCGAAGCCGTCGGCGTCGCTGTTGGAGTAGTGCAGGTTCGGCGGGTGGTACGCGCCCTCCCACAGCAGGTCGAGCTGCAGCTCGTCACCCGCGTAGCCGAGGCGGTACCGCTTGAGCGGCTCGAGCAGCTCGCAGCTCATCCCGTTGCCCAGCCGGAAGTTGAACAGATCGGTGTCCGGCGCCATCGGATTGAAGTGGTACCACTCCGAGTACAGGCAGTTGTGGGTCTCCGTGCCGACGGCATCCCACAGCGCCACCCCGGCGGAGGTCAGCTTCATGTTGGGCCGGTGCCAGACGTAGAAGTACCCGTTGATGTCCAACTCGGGGACCATGAAGGTGAACAGGCCGGACTCGTTCCAGAACGGGTCCTCCGGACGCGGGTGGTGTGCCCAGGAGTCGTCCTCGGGAACGATCTCGCGGGTGCGGTCAGCAGTGGTCATGTCGCGGGCACCGTCTTCGACTCGGGGGTTGTCGGCGGGATTTATTTACGCTGTATCAATAAATCTGTTCGTACCGTAGGCTCGCAGGGTGACGGTGTCAACGACGGGTTCGCGCCGGCCACGTGGCCGACCGAAGAAGGTCACCGTGGCCGAGATCGCCGACGCCGCCCTGACCCTGCTCGACACCGAAGGTCTCGACGCCGTCAGCTTCCGCCGGGTCGCGGGCGAACTCGGCGTCAGCCACATGACGCTGTACAGCTACCTCGACTCCAAGGAGGCCCTGCTCGACGTCATGGTCGGGCGGGCCCTGGAGGTCCCGGAGCTGACGCACCCTCAGGGAGACTGGGCCCAGAGCCTGCGCGAGGTGCTGGTCGAGATCCACGACGCGCTGGTGGCCCGGCCCGGGATCGCGCAACTGATCATCACGACCTCCCTCGACGGACCGTGGGTGATCGCGGTCCGCGACCGACTGGTCGGCCTGCTGCGGCCGGCGGGCTTCACCCGCTCCCAGTCCGTGGACGCGATCAGCGTGCTGGTCAACTACGTCCTCGGCACCGCACTGGTCGAGGCGAGTCGCGGCAGCGGCGCCTCACCCCGCGCCTTCACCACGGGTCTCGACCTGCTCATCGAGGGTCTCCACCGGCGCGTCGAGGACTCCGCGTCGGGCTGAGCGAGGCTGGGTACTCTTCGACCCCATGACCTTCGCCGAGGCCACCGCCGTCTCCGCCACCGGCCCCGGCCGCTACACCGCCGAGCTCACTCCGTACTGGAGCGCGTTCGGCAACCCCAACGGCGGGTATCTGGCGGCGATCACCGCGCGGGCCGCCCTGGCCGAGACCGGACGCGAGCACCCCCAGTCCGTCTCCACGACGTTCTTCAAGGCCTCCCGCCCGGGGCCGGCCGAGCTCGAGGTGACCGTCAACGGGACCGGCCGGACGCTGTCCAACGCCCGGGTGCTGCTCCGGCAGAACGGCGTCATGATCCTGGAGTCGACGGTCGTCTGCACGGACACCCCGACCGACGACGTGCCGGCGGACCCGTCGGTCCTCCCGGTCGACGAGAGCCAGTGCACACCGCCCGGCCTTCGCCCCGGAGCAGGCCCGTCGATCCTCGACAGCGTCTCGGTCCGCTACCCACTCGGCTTCGGGCCGCGCGACGTCGTCGGACCGGACCGTCCGGACGCCGTCGTGACGGCCTGGGTCCGGCTGCTCACCGGCGAGGACCCCGACCCGTTCATCGCGATCGTCGCGGCCGACGCCCTGGTCCCGACACCGTTCCAGCTCGGCTACGTCGGTTGGTCGCCGACGGTCTCGATGACCTGGCACCTGCGCACGCAACCGGCCCCCGGCCCGCTCGCGGTGACCGTCTCCGCCGGCCAGGTGACACCCGCGGACGGGTGGTTCGACGAGCGCGCCGTCGTCCGGGACAGCGCCGGCCGGACCGTCGCCCACGCCTGGCAGATCGCGCGCCTGACGAAGGGCATGCCGGAGGGCACCTAGACCGGAACGGCCTCCCGGGCCTCGAGCCCGGCCCCGGCCTTCGCCTCCGCCTGCGCGGTCAGCACCGCGATCATCCCCATGACGGCCATCCAGCCGCCGAAGGTGAACAGCGGGATCCAGTACGAGATGACGCCGTGGTAAGCGAACGGGCCGTCGTGGAAGAAGAGCAGCAGCACGCCGGGCAGGAGCAGGACGCCGATCCAGAGGTTGAGATACCCGAACCAGCGCGGGTGCACCGCGGTCCGGGCGCCGAGCACGGTCGCACCGAGGGCGAACGCCTGAGTGGCGAACGCCGGGGCGGTCAGGAACGCCATGAACCAGCCGACGTCGTGCAGCAGCTGGATGTCCTCCCCCGAGCGTTCCGGCCGGAACGCCGCCGCCGTCAGGAAGACACCGAACAGCGTGAGGAGCACATAGGTGGTGATGCCGGAGAGGGCGAACAGCGCGGTCAGCACCGGACGCCGGCCCTCGTACCGCAGCATCTGGACGGTGATGACGGCGACCACCGCACCCCAGCCGACGACCGCGAGCAGCAACATCAGCAACCCGGCCCGGATCCGGTCCGTCTCCCCGCGGTAGAAGTCGGAGAACTCCTGCGGGGTCCAGTCCGCGGCCGGCGGCACGAAGTAGTCCGCGATGAGAAAGGCGGGGAGGATGACCAGCACCCCGAGGATGCCCGCCAGGCCACAGACGATCTGACTCCGCGTATTCATGACCGGAACCTACTGGGCCAGGGCGGCTCGGCGGCACCCCCAAGCCAGGCCGAGTACCCAGGTTCCGAAGGCGACCAGGGGAATGAGGTACGGGATCACGCCCTGATAGGCGAACACCCCGTCCTGGAAGAAGACGAGCAGGATGCCCGGGACGAAAAGCGCCCCGGCCCAGCAGCCGAGGTAGCCCAACCAGCGCGGGAACTCCGGCCCGGCCTCGGCTCCCCCGCCGGTCAGGATGGCCAGCCCGGCCGCAATGGCCTGGGTGGCCGGCGCGACGACCGTGAACAGCAGGCAGAACCAGGCCAGGTCGTGCAGCGCCTGAGTGGTGTCCGGAGCCCGGTCGGGACGGAACGCGGCGACGCCCAGGCAGGTGAAGGTCAGGATCAGCGCGACGTAGGTGACCGCCCCGGCGATGCCGTGCAGCGCGGCCAACGTCGCGGACCGGGCCTTCAACTGCATCCAGGCCACGGCCATCAGCGCACCCCAGCCGGCGGTCGAGAGCACCCCGAGCACGGCGCCGGTCCGGATCCGGTTCCGGTTCTCGGTGTACCAGGCCGCGAGTTCCTCGGCGCTCCAGGCGGCCGCGGGGGCCGGCAGCAGGTCGGCGGTCAGCAGGGCGACGAGGGTGAGGCTGATGCCGATCGCCCCGGCCCAGGCGCAGGCGACCTGCGCGCGCGTGTTCATGGGCGGAACCTAGCGGTGCGTCAGCGGAAATCGCGGGATCTGGAGCCGACGGCCATCTCGAGGCGGACGAAGTTCTCCGCGACCAGGCTGATGACCCCCTCGGAGCGCTCCAACCGACCGCGGATCACCAGCGCCGCGGAGTCGCGCGCGATCCGCCGGTGCCGGGCCCACGCCCCCGGGGAGCAGATGACGTTGAGCATGCCGGTCTCGTCCTCGAGGTTGAGGAAGATCGTGCCGGCCGCGGTCTGCGGCTGCTGACGGTGCGTCACCACACCGGCCACGCGAACCTTCGAGCGGTCGGGCGTGGTGGCGAGGGCGGAGATCGGGAGGATGTCGGGGTTCAGGTGCGCCCGCATGTTCTCCATCGGGTGCCCGTCCGGGGTGATGCCGGTGGCCCACAGGTCGGCCATCGTCAGTTCGACCTGCTCCAGCTCCGGCAGCCGCGGGGCCCGGTGCCCGACCACCGTGCCGGCGATCTGATCCGGCCCCGTCTGCGCGACGGCCCCCGCCGCCCACAGCGCCTCGCGCCGGGCGAGGCCGAGACTGTCGAACGCCCCCGCGGTGGAGAGCGCCTCGATGTGCGCGGCGCCGGCCGACGTCCGCCGCGCGAAGTCGGCGAGGTCGACGTACGGGCCGTTCGCGCGGCGTTCGGACTCGATCCGCTCGGCGAGATCGTCCCCGATCGAGCGGACCCCGGAGAGCCCGAGCCGGATCGCGGCCCTCCCCCAGGAGGTCTCCGGCTCACGGTTCCCCGGCCCGGCCGGCTCCAGACTCGCCCCGGCGGCGGAGAGGTTGACGTCCGGCCGCCGCACCTCGACCCCGTGCCGACGGGCGTCGGCGACCAGCGACTGCGGTGAGTAGAACCCCATCGGCTGGGCGTTGAGCAGCGCGGCGCAGAACGCGGCCGGGTAGCGCAACTTCTGCCACGAGCTGGCGTAGACCAGCAGCGCGAAGCTGATCGAGTGGCTCTCGGCGAAGCCGAAGTTCGCGAACGCCGCGATCAGGTTGAAGATCGTGTCCGCCGTCTCGCCGGTGATGCCGTGGGTGCGGCGCATGCCCTCGTAGAGCTCGGCGCGCAGTTCGGCGACCCGCTCCGGCGACCGCTTCGACCCGACCGCGCGCCGGACCCGGTCGGCCTGCTCGGGCGTGCAGCCGGCAGCATCGACCACCATCTGCATGAGCTGTTCCTGGAACATCGGGACGCCGAGCGTGCGTTTCAGGCAGTTCTCCAGCGACGGGTGCGGGTAGGTGATCGGCTCCTTGCCCGCGCGGCGACGGATGAACGGGTGCACCGAGCCGCCCTGGATCGGCCCGGGCCGGATCAGCGCGATCTCCAGCACGAGGTCGTAGAAGCAGCGTGGCTTGAGCCGCGGCAGCGTCGCCATCTGCGCCCGGGACTCGACCTGGAACACCCCGACCGAGTCCGCCCGGCAGAGCATCTCGTAGACCTCGGGGTCCTCCTTCGGCATCGACTGCAGCGTCCACTCCGTGCCGTGGACGTCGCGGATCAGGTCGAAGCAGCCGTGCAGCGCCGAGAGCATCCCGAGCCCGAGCAGGTCGAACTTGACGAGGTTGACCAGCGGCGAGGCGCAGTCGTCCTTGTCCCACTGGATGACGGTGCGGTTCTCCATCCGCGCCCACTCGACCGGGACGACCTCCACCACCGGACGGTCGCAGATCACCATCCCCCCGGAGTGGATGCCCAGGTGCCGCGGGAAGCGCGCCACCTGCCCGGCCAGTTCGAGCACGTCCGCGGGCATGTCGTCGGTGTCGGAAACGTCACCGCTGTAACGGTGCACCTCCTTCGCGAAGGCGTCCTGGGCACCGGTCGAGTACCCGAGCGCCTTGGCCATGTCGCGCACCGCCGACCGCGGCCGGTAGGAGATGACGTTCGCGACCTGCGCCGCGTGCCGGCGTCCGTAGCGCTCGTACACGTGCTGGATGACCTCCTCCCGGCGGCCGGACTCGATGTCGATGTCGATGTCCGGCGGTTCGCCGCGTTCCGGCGAGAGGAAGCGTTCGAAGAGCAGTTGGTAGTAGACGGCGTCGACGGCGGTGATGCCGAGCGCGTAACAGACCGCGGAGTTCGCGGCCGAGCCGCGGCCCTGGCAGAGGATGTTCTGGCTGCGCGCGAAGTCGACGATCTCGTGGACGATGAGGAAGTAGCCCGGGAAGTCCAGCCGCTCGATCATCGCGAGCTCGTGGTCGATCTGCGCCCAGGCGCCCGGCTGGGTCTCCGCCTCCCGCGGGCCGTAGCGCTCCCGCGCCCCGCGGTAGGTGAGCTCGCGCAACCAGCTCATCGCGGTGTGCCCGGCCGGGACCGGGAAGTCCGGCAGCCGGGGACGGATCAGCGAGAGGTTGAAAGCGCACTCCTGCCCGAGGGCGTGGGCGCTCGCGACCGCGCCGGGGTACCGCGCGAACCGCGCCGCCATCTCCGCCCCGGAGTGCAGGTGCGCCGTCCCGGCCGCGGGCAGCCAGCCGGCCAGCTCGTCGAGACTGCGCCGCGCCCGCACCGCCGCGAGGGCGGTCGCGAGCCGGCGCCGCTCGGGCGTCGCGTAGTGGGCGTTGCCCGTCGCGACGGCCGGGAGCCGGAAGCGGCGAGCCAGGCCGGCGAGCGCATCGAGCCGCGCGTCGTCGTCCGGGTAGCCGTGGGCGGTCAGCTCGACGGCGACGTGGTCCCGGCCGAACAGCGCGACCAGGCGGTCGAGCTCACGCGCCGCCGCCTCCTCGCCGCCGTGCGGCCCGGGCCTGGTCAACGCGGCCGGCACCGCGCCCTTCCGGCACCCGGTGAGGATCAGCCAGTGCCCGTCGGCCGCCGCGGCCACCTCCTCGAGGTGATGGATCGGTCGGCCCTTCTCCCCACCCCGCGCGTGACCTTCGCTGATCACGGTCGAGAGGCGGGCGTACCCGTCCGGATCCCGCGCGAGGACGAGCAGGTGCGTCCCCTCCGGATCCGGCACGCCGTTCTGAGCCTTCGTCAGACCGAGCGAGAGCTCCGAGCCGAAGATCGTCGACAGGCCGTGCTTCTCGGCCGCCTCCGCGAACCGGACGACGCCGTAGAACCCGTCGTGGTCGGTGATCGCGAGCCCGGTCAACCCGAGCCGCACCGCCTCCTCGACCATCTCCTCCGGGTGGCTCGCCCCGTCGAGGAAGCTGAAGTTCGAGTGCGCGTGCAGCTCGGCGTAGGGCACGACGTCGGTCGCGCGCTCGATCTCCTTCGGCCGGTACGGCGCCCGCCGGTAACTCCCCGGCCGCTCCACCTCCGGCCCGAACGCCAGCTTCTGCCCGTTGGGTGCCCGGTTCTCAGCCTGGTCCTCAGGGGCCCGGTTCTGGCCAGTCGGCGGGAACTTCCCCGACAGCCGCTTCTCCAGCTCCCGCCACGGCATCGGCGGGTTCTCCCACCCCATCTCAGCCCCCGCCCGCGTCAGTCATAGACCGCCTCGACGAACCAGCGGCCGCCCTGGCTGATCAGCAGCCAGCCGGTGCCGTCGGCGGTGGCGACCTGGACGCGGACCTTCACCCCAGCGGTCCCGTCGGCCCGGGCGGCCGGGTCCCACCAGCGCTCCTCGGCGGGCCAGGGACCGGCCCAGGACAGCACGGGCCGCGGGGACTCCTCGCCCACGCGGAGCTTTGCGGGCGGGGCGGAGATCGCATAGCGGGAGCTGATCGCGACCGGGAGCCCACCGTCGTCGACGAGCTGGGCCGGGACCGGGGACGGCGGGACCAGGGCCGGGCTGGGGGCGGGGATCCGCCCGGGCCACGGGCCCGTCTCCTCGGCCTCGCGCTCGAGCGGGCCGCGCGGGTCGCCCCACGCGACGTAACGGATCCGCTCCCCCGGGCCCCGGCCGCCGGCCAGCACCGCGGTGAGGACGGCCGGCTGGCCGAGCATCCCCTGCACCCGGGCCAGCGCCCGGCCGGCGCGCTCGGCGGCCTCGGCGTCGGCGCCGTGCGTCCAGAACCCGAGCTGGTCACCCCCGTGCGGGATCACCTCGTCCGGCGCCAGGCGCAGGACGGCGATCCCACCGCGAGGCCGGTGCTTGACCTGACCGGCACGACTCTGACTGGCCGTCAGCCACCCGTCGAGCTGCCAGCGGACGCGCTCGGCGATCGCCGCGGCGTCCAGCACGCCCTCGTAGCGCCAGATGCGTTCGTAGCGTTCGCCGGTCTCGGTCTCGGCCTCCACCACGAGCCGGGTGCAACCCAGGCCGACCGCGGTCAGCCGGGCGTGCAACTGGTCGGCGAGCGGGCGGGCGGCGAACGCGGCGCGCTCCACCTGCTCGGCGGGCGGGTCGAGGTGGGTGGTGACGACGAGGTCCGGCGGTGGGGTCCGCCCGTCCGGCGGCAGGGGGTCCTCGCCCCGGGCCAGCCGATGGGCGAAGCCGCCGTCGGCCCCGAACCGGGCCGTGACGTCGGCCGGCGGCAGCCCGGCGAAGTCCCCGAGGGTCCGCAGGCCGAGCCGGCGGAGCAGATCGGCGAGGTCGGGCCGGTCGAGGACGTCGACCGGGTAGGGGGCGAGGAATTCCGGGGTCTGCCCCGCCGGCACGATCCGGCCCACCCGCGCGGCCAGGGCGGCGGCGAACGCGCCCTCGGCGACCCCGGCCCGGCACAGGTCGCCCGGGCCGGCCGCGGAGGCCTCGTCGGCCAGGCGCGCGGCGGCCGCCTCGTCGCCCCCGAAGTACCGGGCGGGCCCCCGGGCGGAGACCGTGCACAGCCCCGGCCGGACGATCTCGACCCCCGGCGCCAGCGACTCGACGGCGACGACGATCGGCTCGAACGCGCGGGACTCCTCGGCGAGGTCGCGGGGGAGAATCGCCAGGTTCGGGCAGCGGTACTGGGCCTCGCGCCGCCGCAACCCGCGCCGCACCCCGGCCTCCCGGGCCGAGGCCGTGCAGGCGAGGACGCGCCCGGACGCGAGCACCGCGGCGGGGGCGGCCGGGTCCAGCCCCGCGGCCGCGGCGGCGGTCACCACCGGCCAGTCCGGCGACCAGATCGCGATCGTCCGCGCCGCACGTCCCATACCTCGATGTTCGAACGCATGTTCGAGCAAGTCAAGCGGTTCGGCGAGTCGGGACGCGCCGCACAGTGGCCACACGCGGGAACCTCGCCCTAAGGTGACCGACACTTGGGCCCAAATCGGGCACAACCGGAGGTGTCGTGTTGGGCGATCGTCGACTGGTCGTGGTCGAACGCATCGACGACGTACTGCACACCCTCGGCACCCGAGGTCTGCATCCCGGCGACTCGGTGACCGTCGGCCGCGCCGCGGAGCTCCCGATCGGGCACACCCACGACGCCCGGATCTCCCGACTGGCGCTCACGGTGACGTGCACCGAGGACGGCTGGGCGTTCGAGTCCACCAACCGCAACGGGGTCCTCATCCACCCCTGGGGCCAGCCCCCGCGGTACGCCCAGCGCGAGGAGACGACCTCGGCGCCCCGGGTCGCCCTGCGGGTCGTCGGCTCGATCGTGCGCGAGCACTGGGTGCTTCTCGAGGACGACACCCGGCTCGCCTCGGCCCGCCCCGGCCGCTCGAACTCCTCCGGCGGCCTCCCCGGCGACCCGACGCATGCCGAACTGGAGGCCCTGCGCCTGCTGTTCCCCGACCTGCTCGAGTGGCCCCCGCTGCTGACGGAGTGGCCTCCAGGCATCGAGCAGGTCGCGCGGGAGCTGCGCGTCACCACCGAGACGCTTCTACGCCGCCTCGAGGAGGTCCGCAACCGCGCCGTCGCCCTCGGCCTGCCGCCGGAGGTCACGATCGCCGACCCCGAGTACGTCCACCTGCTCGTCCAGGCCGGCTGGCTGCGCCCGGAGCTGTTCCCGGAGGCCGGAGCCCCCTCGCCCGGCAGCTGAACCCCACCCGACCGCGCCCCGCCACGCCTCACCCGGCCGCCTCGACCGGCGGGACGAACGCCGCCTCCAGAGCGGCGGGCGTGCCGTCGGCGGCCGGGAGCCAGAGCTCGGCACTGCGCGTCCGGCCGCCCGCGGTGCCGCGACCGGTGGCGGAAACCCGGAGCCGGCGCGCACTCAGGCGGCCGTGCCCGTTCCCCAGGCCCTCCCACCGCGAGTGGACGGGCGTGAGCCGCACCTGGGCACCCGGCCACGGACCGAGCGAGACCAGGACGGTCCCGTGGTGGCGGGCCCGGGCGGTCAGCGCCCGCGCCTCGGCCGGGGCCAGGTCCGCCGGCGGCCGGGCGACGACGAGGTCGAAGCCGTCCAGCAGCGCCCCGACCGCGCGGGCCCAGTTCTGCCCCGGCGCCGGGACCAGCGCGAACCGGCTCAGGTCGATGCCCACCTCGGCGGCCGCGGCGAGCCCGAGCCCGGGTGCCCCGACCAGCACGCACCACGAGCCCGCGGCCGAGGCCTCCGCGAGCAGCGCCAGCACCAGCGAGCACCCGCCGGCCCCGGGCCGCTCGTCGTACCCGCCCGACGGCGAACCCGACGGCGAACCCGACAGCGAACCCGACGGCGAACCCGACGGCCGCCGACCGCGCGGGCCGACCGGGACCGCGTCCTCACGGACCCCGATCTCGACGGCGGTTCCCCGCCGCAGCCCGCCACCCGGGAACAGCGGCCGCAGCGCCGCCGCGACCGGCAGCACCCCACTCGTCGCCTGCGTCTCCGTGGCGACGCGCACCGCTCCGGGCTGTGCCCGCTCGAGCAGGGCCCGCAGGTCGGCGACGGTGGCACTCACCCCACCATTGTCGAACACGCGTTCGAACTGTGCAACCGGATCCCCCGGGTCCGGGTCAGTCCACGAGGGTCAGCCCACGAGGGTCAGTCCACGAGGTGGACGTCCTCGAACCAGCCCTGGCGCTCCCGGTAGAACTCGATCCCGGTGCCGTTGGGGTCGCGGATGTACAGGCTGTTGTGGACGCCGCGGTCGGGGCCGAGGTAGTCGACGCCGGCGCCGTCGAGCTTGGCCCGGATCTCGTCGAAGCGCTCGGGGGTGACGGAGAGCGCGATGTGCTGGACGTTGCCGAGGGTCTCGGTGAACTCGGGGTGCTCGTGCCCGGGGAAGTCGAAGAACCCGAGCAGGGTCCGGTTGCCGAGGTCGAAGAAGAAGTGGCTCGACCCGGCGTAGTCGCGGTTCTCCACGAGTTCGACCAGCGGGAAGCCGAGGAACTCCTGGTAGAAGCGGATGGTCTCCTCGACATCGCGACAGATCAGCGCAAGGTGGTGGATCCCGCCCGTCGGCGGCGCCGGCCGCTCCGCCCGGGGGCGCACGTACTTGGCCTTCAACTCCTCGCGACGGGCGCGGACCGCCTCGAGTTCGGCACCTTCGGGCTGCGGCATCAAAGACTCCTGACCTGACGTTCGACCGGCGGGTCCAGCACACCGTGCTTCCGACGCCAGGTCCAGCCGCCGGCGGCCCGATTTTTCCGGGTACGTCCCCGCGAAACCGGCCGTTCGGCTGACTCAAGGCCGGTCGACCGGTGGATTTCCCCTCCCCAGGAAACCGGTTTGGATGCGCGCCCGTCTGAGTTGGGGAATGGAGCGACCCGCACCACACCGCCTGCACCGGCGACCCTTTGCACGGAGGACGACATGCACACCTGCTCCTGGTTCAGCTCGAACGAGCACCCGGAGTGCGGCGCCCCGGCGCCTCACCAGGTCACCGTGACCACTCCCCTCTACCGCGCGACGATGTGGTTCTGCACCGAGCACAAGCTCCTGCAGGAGGCCAACTTCGCGCGGCGCATCCCCGGTCAGCGCCGGTCCGTTCTCACCTCGACCACCGGTCCGGCCAACTGACGGGAAGTCAGTCGACTCAGAGCTCTGGAGCGAGTGACGCGAGGAACGTGACAGTCCGCGCGATGCCGGCGGCCGGGTCGGGCCCGGCCCCGAACGGCACCGCCCACAGCTCGGTGGCGCCGGCGTCGCGCAGTTCCCGCAGCCGGCGGAGCACGGTCTCCTCCGGCCCGTAGATCGTCTGGTCCACGACACCTGACGACCCTTCGCGGTCGTACTGGGCGCGGTAGTTGTCGAGGGTGTGGTAACGCGCGAACGTCGCCAGCGCGGCCGCCCGACCGGCGTCGACGTCGTCGCACACCGCCACCGGGACGCCGACGACGATCCGGGGCGCCGGGCGACCCGCCGCCTCCGCCGCCTTCGCCAGCCCCGGTGCGATCTGCTCGCCGATCCCCCGCGCCCCCGTCATCCACGTGACGGTCCCGTCGGCGTACGTCCCGGCGACCTCGACCATCTTCGGCCCGAGCGCGGCGACGAGGACCGAGGGCGTCGTCGCACCGACGACGGTGAAGCTCGCCTCGACGCGGTAGAACCGGCCGGAGTGGCTGACCTCGCCGGTGCTGAGCAGCGCGGTGAGCACCTGCAGGTACTCGCGCATGTGGGCGGCGGGGCTGGCGTACTCCAGGCCGAGCGCGGTCTCGATCACTGGTCGATGCGAGGACCCGATCCCGAGCGTGAAGCGCCCGCCGCACAGCGACTGCACGGTCGCGGCCGTCTGCGCGAGGGCGTGCGGGTGCCGCGGGTAGGTCGGCACGACGCCGATGCCGAGCTCGACCGACCGGGTCTGCGCGCCGGCGACCGCCATCGCCGCCAGGGTGTCGGTGCCCCGGGCGACGTGCGTCGTCCAGACCGCGGGAAAACCCGCCTCCTCCGCCGTCTGCGCGTCCGCGGCCATCTGGATCGGGGCGACCGGCGCCCCGAGCACGTCTCCTCCGACGTTCATCGCGATCCGCATGCCGTCACCCTCCTTCGACCGACACCCGTCAACCAGGCTTCTCGTCCTGCAACCGGGCGCGCAACGCCGGAACGTCGAGTCCCGGGTCGGGCCAGGTCGGGCCCATCGCCGTCAGCGTCTCGTGCAGCAGGGTCGCGACCGCCCAGTTGCGGTACCACTTCCGGCCCGCGGGGACGACGTACCACGGGGCGGAGTCGGGGTTGCAGCGCGTCAGCACGGCCTCGTAGGCCTCCTGGTAGGCGCTCCAGTACCGACGCTCGTCGAGGTCGGCCGAGTCCCACTTCCAGTGCTTCGCCCGCTCCTCGAGCCGAGCCGCGAGGCGTTCCTCCTGGTCGGTCGCGGAGATGTGGAGGAACACCTTGATCACGGTGGTCCCGGCCTCGGCGAGCTCGGCCTCGAAAGCGTTGATGGCGTCGTAGCGCCGCTCCCAGGCCTCGCGCGGCACGAGGTCGTGCACCCGCACGATCAGGACGTCCTCGTAGTGGGACCGGTTGAACACCCCGATCAGCCCGGGCTCGGGCAGGCGCCGCCGAATCCGCCACAGGAAGTCGTGCGCGAGTTCCTCGGAGGTGGGCCGCTTGAACGAGAAGATCCGCACGCCCTGCGGGTCGACCATCCCGACGACCTTGCGGATCGTCCCGTCCTTGCCCGAGGTGTCCATGCCCTGGAGCACGACCAGCACCGAGCGCCGACCCCCGCTGACCCCCTCGGCGAAGAGCCGCTCCTGGACGTCGGCCAGGGGCGCCGCGAGCGCGGCGAGCGCGGCTTCCCCCGCCGCCTTGTCCCCCGCGAATCCCGGCGTGGACCGGGAGTCGATCGCGGCGAGGTCGACCGTCGGCGCGGCGCGCAGCAGGGACGAGAGCGTCACGACACGAGCGAGCCGTCGGCCGCCAGCGCGGAGAAGCCGAGGTAGGGCACGAGCGCCTTCGGCATCTCCACCGATCCGTCGGGCTGCTGGTAGTTCTCGAGGATCGCGGCCAGCGTCCGGCCGATCGGCAGGCCCGAGCCGTTCAGGGTCGCGGCCGGCTGCCGCGAGTTGTCCGCCCCGCGGACGCGGATCCCGGCCCGGCGGGCCTGGAACGTCCCGCAGTCCGAGCAGGACGAGATCTCGCGGTACCGGTCCTGGCTCGGCAGCCAGACCTCGAGGTCGTAGGTCAGCTGGGCGGAGAAGCCCATGTCCCCCGCGGCGAGACGGACGACGCGGTACGGCAGCTCGAGCTCGGCGAGGCACGCCTCGGCGTGAGACACCATCAGTTCCAGCTCGGCGTTGGACGTCTCGGCCGTGCTGATCCGCACGAGCTCGACCTTCGAGAACTGGTGCAGCCGGAGGATCCCGCGGGTGTCGCGGCCGTAGGAGCCGGCCTCCGAGCGGTAGCACGGCGTGTGGGCCGTGTAGGCCAGCGGCAGCGCGGACGCGTCGAGGATCTCGTTCGCGTGCAGGTTGGTCAGCGGCACCTCGGCGGTGGGGATCAGGAACAGCTCCCGGTCGCCGGCCGCGGTCGCGAACAGGTCCGCCTCGAACTTGGGCAGCTGGCCGGTCCCGGTCATCGTCTCCCGGGTGACGAGCGTCGGCACCGAGAACTCGGTGTAGCCGTGGCGGCGGGTGTGCAGGTCGAGGAACAGGGTCGCGATCGCACGCTCCAGGGCGGCGCCGGCGCCGCGGGCGACGGCGAACCGCGGGCCCGAGAGCTTGGTCGCCCGGCCGAAGTCGAGGATCCCGAGGGCCTCGCCGAGGTCGACGTGGTCGCGCACCTCGCCCTCGAGGGGCGGCGGCGTGCCGACCCGGCGGACCTCGACGGCGTCGTCCTCGCTGAGCCCGTCCGGCGCGTCCGGCGACGGCAGGTTCGGGATGCCGAGCATCAGCTCGTGGAGCTCGGCGCTGAGCCGGTCGGCCTCCTCCTCGGTCTCGCGGACCCGGTCCTTGAGCGTCCGCGCCTGCTCCTTGAGCGCCTCGACCGCGTCGCGGTCCGCGCCGGACTTGGCCGCCTTCCCGACCTCGCCCGCGATGCGCTTGGACTCCGCGCGCATCTCGTCCCCGGTGCGGATCGCCGCATTTCGGGCGGACAGCAGCTCGGCGACGGGGCCCGGATCCAGGGTGTACCCCCGGCGGGCCAGGGCGGCGACCGCCGCGTCGCCGAGGGAGATCAACTCGCGCGCATCATGCATGCGCCGAACCTAGCCCGCCGCGGAAATTCGGCGACCGATGTGGGTGTTGCACGGCACAGGCAGTCAATGCTGACCGGTGGCGGGCCGCCCACGTCGGGCCGCTAAGCTACTGGCGAGTCACTTATCGTTCGGAGGCAGCCGTGAGCACCGAAGCGTTCGTGTACGACGCGATCCGCACCCCCCGCGGGCGCGGCAAGAAGACCGGTTCCCTGCACGGCGTGAAGCCGATCTCCCTGGTCGTGGGCCTGATCGACGCGCTGCGCGAGCGTTACCCCAACCTGGACGAGCAGCGGATCGACGACCTCGTCCTCGGCTGCGTCTCCCCCGTCGGGGAGCAGGGCGCCGACATCGCCAAGACCGCGGCGCTGCTCGCGAACCTGCCGGAGACCGTCGCCGGCGTTCAGCTCAACCGCTTCTGCGCCTCCGGCCTCGAGGCCGTGAACCAGGCCGCGCAGCGCGTCCGCTCCGGCTTCGAGGACCTGATCCTCGCCGGCGGTGTCGAGTCCATGTCCCGCGTCGCGATGGGCAGCGACGGCGGCGCGTGGGCGATGGACCCCGAGACCGCGTTCGAGACCTACTTCACGCCCCAGGGCATCGGCGCGGACATGATCGCGACGATCGAGGGCTTCTCCCGCACCGACGTCGACCGCTACGCGCTGCTCTCCCAGGAGCGCGCGGCCAAGGCGCAGGCGTCCGGCTACTTCAACCGCTCGCTCATCCCGGTCCGCGACCGGAACGGCGTCGTCCTGCTCGACCACGACGAGCACGTGCGCGCGGACTCCACCCTCGAAGGCCTCGGCCAGCTGTCGCCGAGCTTCGAGATGATCGGCGAGATGGGCGGCTTCGACGCCGTCATCCAGCAGAAGTACCACTGGGTCGAGAAGATCGACCACGTCCACACCCCGGGCAACTCCTCCGGGATCGTCGACGGCGCCTCGCTGACCCTGATCGGCAACGAGCAGGTCGGCAAGGACCTCGGCCTCACCCCCCGGGCGCGCATCCTCGCCACCGCCGTCAGCGGCGCCGACCCGGCGATCATGCTCACCGGCCCCGCCCCGGCGACCCGCAAGGCGCTCGCCAAAGCCGGCATGACGGTGGACCAGATCGACCTGTTCGAGATGAACGAAGCCTTCGCGGCCGTCGTCCTGCGGTTCGCCAAGGACATGGGCCTGAACTCGGACGACATCGAGAACAAGGTCAACGTCAACGGTGGCGCGATCGCGCTCGGCCACCCGCTCGGCGCGACCGGCGCGATGCTGGTCGGCACGATCATCGACGAGCTGGAGCGGCGCGACCAGCGCTTCGGCGTCGTCACCCTCTGCGTCGGCGGCGGCATGGGCATCGCCACCGTCCTCGAGCGCCTCTGACCCCGGTACGGACTGCCGAGAAGGAATTGTTGAACCCATGACGCTGCAGGACACGATCGGCACGTTCAAGATCGCCAAGGACGCCGACGGGATCGTCACCCTGACGATGGACGACCCGGCCGGCTCGGCGAACACCATGAGCCAGGACTTCCAGACCTCGCTCGGTCAGGTGGTCGACGCGCTCGAGGCCGAGTACAAGGCCGACAAGAACTCGATCAAGGGCATCGTGCTCGCGTCGGCGAAGAAGACCTTCTTCGCCGGCGGCAACCTCGGCGAGATCCTCGCCGCGACGCCGGACCGCGCCGCGGCCTGGACCGCCGAGGTCGACGAGATGAAGCGCAACATGCGCCGCCTCGAGCTGCTGCCCGTACCGAAGGTCGCGGCCATCAACGGCGCGGCCCTCGGTGGCGGGTACGAGATGTGCCTGATCATGAACCGCCGCATCGCCCTCGACGCCCGCGGCAGCCAGATCGGCCTCCCCGAGGTGGGCCTCGGCCTGCTCCCCGGCGCCGGCGGCGTCGTGCGCAGCACGCGGCTGCTCGGCATCCAGGACGCGCTGCTGAACGTCCTGCTCCAGGGCCAGCGGTACTCCCCCGCCCAGGCGCTGGAGAAGGGCCTGGTCGACGAGGTCGTCGCCACGCCCGAGGAGCTGATCGCCAACGCGAAGGCCTGGATCCAGGCGAACCCCAACGGCGGCGTGCAGCCGTGGGACGCCAAGGGCTTCAAGATCCCCGGCGGCGGCCCGAACAACCCGGGCTTCGCCGCGAACCTCCCGGCGTTCCCGGCGACCCTGCGCAAGCAGATCAAGGGCGCCCCGATGCCGGCCCCGCGCAACATCCTCGCCGCCGCGATCGAGGGTGCGCAGGTCGACCTCGACACCGCGCTGAAGATCGAGACGCAGTACTTCATCGACGTGGCCACCAGCCAGGTCGCGAAGAACATGATTCAGGCGTTCTTCTTCGACATGCAGTACGTCAACTCCGGCGGCGCCCGTCCGCAGGGGTACGACACGTGGAAGGCGAAGAAGGTCGCCGTCCTCGGCGCCGGGATGATGGGCGCCGGCATCGCGTACGTCTGCGCGAAGGCCGGCATCGAGGTCGTCCTCAAGGACGTCTCGCTCGAGGCCGCCCAGAAGGGCAAGGCCTACTCGGAGAAGATCGTCGGCAAGTCCGTCTCCCGCGGCAAGATGACGCAGGAGCAGGCCGACTCCTTCCTCGCCCTGATCACCCCGACCGACCAGGCCGAGGACGTCGCGGGCGCCGACCTGGTCATCGAGGCGGTCTTCGAGTCCGTCGAGCTCAAGCACAAGGTCTTCGGCGAGATCGAGAGCCTGGTCGCCGGCGACGCGGTACTCGGCTCGAACACCTCCAGCCTGCCGATCACCGAACTGGCGAAGGGTGTGCAGCGCCCGCAGGACTTCATCGGTCTGCACTTCTTCTCGCCGGTCGACAAGATGCCGCTGCTGGAGATCATCGCCGGCGAGCAGACCTCCGACGCCACGCTGGCGAAGGCGCTCGACCTCGCCAAGCAGATCAAGAAGACGCCGATCATCGTCAACGACTCCCCCGGCTTCTTCACCAGCCGCGTGATCGGCACGTACCTCAACGAGGCGCTGGCGATGGTCGGCGAGGGCATCGACCCGCAGACGATCGAGCAGGCCTGCCTGCAGGCCGGCTACCCGGTCGGCGCGCTCGCGCTGTCCGACGAGCTGACGCTCACCCTGATGCGCAAGATCCGCGAGGCGAACAAGGACAACTCGGTGATGGGCGGCCACGGCCACCCGGCCGACGCGGTCGTCGACAAGATGATCGACGAGCTCGACCGTCCCTCCCGCGCCGCCGGCAAGGGCTTCTACGACTACGAGAACGGTCAGAAGGCCGGCATCTCGCAGGTCGTCCGCGAGGCCTTCGACACCGGCCGTGAGAAGGTCGTCGGCACCGAGGTCCTGCGCGAGATGCAGGAGCGGATGCTGTTCATCGAGTCCATCGAGACGGTTCGCTGCTTCGACGAGGGCGTCCTGCGCTCCGACGCCGAGGCCAACATCGGCTCGATCATGGGCATCGGCACCCCGCCGTGGACCGGTGGCGTCATGCAGTACATCAAGGGCTACACCAACGCGGCGGGCGAGACCGGCCCGGCGGCGTTCGTGGCCCGCGCCGAGGAGCTGGCCGCCAAGTACGGCGAGCGTTTCACCCCGCCGGCGTCGCTGATCGAGGCGTCCAAGCAGGGCAAGGCCCGCCTCGAGGGCTGATCCTCTCCGCTGAAAGACTGATGGCCTCGCCTCCGGGCGGGGCCATCAGTCTTGTGTGCGCGGAAGGAACTTGCGTGAGCGACGAGCCCCTGGTTTTGGTCAGCACCGCCGACGGCGTCGCCACCGTGACGCTGAACTCCCCCGGCAACCGCAACGCGCTGTCCGTGGCAATGCTGACCGCGCTGACCGAGGCGATGGACGCGGTGGAGGCGGATGACGCCGCCCGCGTCGTCAAGCTCACCCACAACGGCCCGGTGTTCTCCGCGGGCATGGACCTCAAGGAGGCCGTCGTCGTCGGCCTTGAGTCGACCTCGGGCCTGATCCTCAAGCTGCTCAAGCAGCTCGTGACGCTGTCGAAGCCGGTCGTGGTCCGCCTCGACGGCCCGGTGCGCGCCGGTGGCCTCGGCATCGTCGGCGCCGCCGACGTCGTGATCTCCAACGACACCGTCACGTTCGCGTTCAGCGAGGCCCGGATCGGCGTCGCGCCGGCGATCATCTCGCTGACGACGCTGCCGAAGATGGACCCGCGCCTCGCCCACCGCTGGTGCCTGTCCGGCGAGACGTTCACCGCCGCGCAGGCCGCCGCCGCGGGCCTGATCTCCGAAGCCGTCCCGCCGACCGAGCTCGACGCCGCCGTCGACGGCGTCATCGCCCAGCTCAAGCTCGCCTCGCCGCAGGGTCTCGCCGAGACGAAGAAGCTCCTCGGCCGCGACATCGCCGACCTGATCGACGCCAAGGGCGAGGCCATCGCCAAGCTCTCCGCCGGACTCTTCGACTCCGAGGAGGCCAAGGAGGGCATGAACGCCTTCATCGAGAAGCGCAAGCCCCGCTGGCAGGTCTGAGCCCGGCTGCCCGGGGTCCGGCTCAGCGCTTCTTCTTCAGCGCTTCTTCTTGAGCATCCCGAACACGCCCTTCACGACCGTGTTCATCATGCTGCGGCCCTCGCGGCTCTTCAGGTAGTCGACAACGGCGTTGTCACCCTTGCCGGGCTTGCTGCGCTTGCCCTGCGGTTCCGCCTTCGGTTCTGCCTTCGGTTCGGCCGGGGCGGCCGGCGCGGGCTCGGTCGCGGCCGCGACCTTGGCCTCGAGCCGCTCGCGCGCGGACTCGCGGTCGACCTCCTCCGCGTAGCGGGCCCAGAGCTGCGAGGCCTTGGCCGCGTTGGCCACCGAGTCGGTCGGGATCGCGGCCATCAGCGAGGTCGGCGGGCAGAGTTTGGTCCACACCACCGGTGTGGGCGCGCCCCGCTCGGACAGGATCGTGATCATGGCCTCGCCCGTCCCGAGCTGGGTGAGGTCCTCCTCGAGGTCGTAGTCGCTGGTCTTCGGATACGTCGTCACGGCCGCCTTGAGCGCCTTCGCGTCCCGGGGCGTGAAGGCGCGCAGCGCGTGCTGCACCCGGTTGCCGAGCTGCGCCAGGACCTCGCCGGGCACGTCGTCCGGCAGCTGCGTCACGAAGAAGACGCCGACACCCTTCGACCGGATCAGGCGAACGGTCTGCGCGATCTGGTCGAGGAAGTCCTTCGACGCGTCCTCGAACAGCAGGTGCGCCTCGTCGAAGAAGAAGACCAGCTTCGGCTTGTCGAGGTCGCCGACCTCGGGCAGCGTCTCGTACAGCTCGGCGAGCAGCCACATGAGAAACGTCGAGAACAGCTTGGGCTTGTCCGCGACGGCCGCGAGCTCCAGGCAGCTGATGACGCCCTTGCCGTCCGGCGTCGTGCGCATCAGGTCCGCGACCACGAGCTCGGGCTCACCGAAGAACGCCTCCCCGCCCTGCGCCTCGAGCTCGACGAGCTTGCGGAGCAGCACGCCCGCGGTCTGCGTCGACAGCCCACCGATGGTCTTGAGCTCCGCCTTGCCCTCGTCGCTGACGAGGTACTGCAGCGTCGCCCGCAGGTCCGCGAGGTCGAGCAGCGCGAGTTCTTTCTGCTCGGCGTAGGCGAACACCAGCGTCAGCGACGACGCCTGCGTCTCGTTGCAACCCAGCACCTTGGCGAGCAGCTGCGGGCCGAAGCTCGCCATCGTCGCGCGCACCGGCACGCCCGGCCCGAGCCCGCCGAGGGCGAGGAACTCGACCGGATACCCCGTCGGCGTCCACTCGACCCCGAGCTCCGTCACCCGGGACTTCACCTTGTCGTTCTCCTCGCCGGGGGCCGAGAGCCCGGAGAGGTCGCCCTTCATGTCGGCGGCGAACACCGGCACCCCGATCGCCGACAGCTGCTCCGCGAGCAGCTGGAGCGTCTTGGTCTTCCCGGTCCCCGTCGCCCCGGCGATCAGCCCGTGCCGGTTCGCCATCGCGGCCGGCAGACGCACCGTCGCCCCCGGGTGCGTCGTCCCCCCGAGCATCCCGCGCCCGAGCTCGAGCGCCGGTCCGGAGGAGGTGTACGCGGCCGCGATGCGCGCGGCGAAGTCTTCGGTCTCGGCCATGCGCCGAACCTAGTGCAGCCCCACCCCGCCCCAGCGGCACCGCCACTGCCGTCTCCCCGCCCCCGCCCCCCGCCCCGGCCCCGGCTTCCGGCGCCCCCGCCCGCTGCTCCCGAGGCCCGTCGCTCTGCTCATGCATGAGCAGAGTGTCGATTTCCCGGCTCCCGATGTCCGAATTTCGACCACCCGCTCATGCATGAGCAGAGCGACAAGGGCGGGCGGGGCGGGCCTGTGGATAAGTCGGGGTCGTCGACAGGTCGTTATGGCACCCTCGCCCGATGCTGGAGCCCTTGGTACCCCTCGGAACCGGGCCGTTCCTGCGCCGGCGGGCGGCCGAGTTCGGGTTCACCCACGCGACGCTGCGGACGGCGGTGAAGCGGAACCGCATCGTCGTTCTGCGGCGGGGCGTGCTCGTCTCCGCCGAGGACCGCGCCGCGGCTGCGGCGGGGTCCGAAACCCTGCACGCGCAGGACATCCAGGCACTGCGCCTGGCGCTGCACCGGCAGAACGTCGTGGCGGCGGGGACGTCGGCGGCGCAGATCCTCGGGCTGGACTTCCTCGACCGTCCGCCGCCCGCGCTGATCGTCTGCACCGACGACCCCGGCGTCTCCGGGACCCACAAGAACGACTACTACCTGCGCTCAGCGCCCTTGCCGGCCGAGCACGTGATCCGGCGTCACGATGTCCCCCTGACCTCCCCGGCGCGCACGTTGCTCGACCTGTCGTCCGCGCTGCCGTTCAACCGATCTGTCGTGTTCGCCGAGTCAGCCCTGCGGAAAGGGCTCACCACCAAGCCCGAGTTGGACGCCATCCTCGAGGCGTCGGAGGGACGCCCCGGCATCGAACAGGCCCGAAAGGCGCTGACGTTCGCCAGCCCATGGACGCAGTCGGTCCTGGAGTCGGTGTCCCACGTCGGCATGTACGCGAAGGGCGTGATCCTGCCCAAGTGGCAGCAGGCCGTCATCGTGAACAACGGCGAGGACGCCTACCTCGTGGACTGCCTGTGGGACCACCTCCCGATCCTGGTGATCGGGGAGGCCGACGGCACCGAGAAGTCCGTCGGCGTCAACCGTCTCGACACCGTCCGCCGGATCCGCGCCGAGCGGTACCGGCATCAGCAACTCCTCGACACCGGCGCCGAGATCATCCGCTGGGGTTGGTACGAGGCGAACAACCCCGAGATCCTCGCCGCCAAGATCAACGCTGGACTCGCCCGCGCCCTCGAACGCTGCCGCGGCCGCTACTTGAGCTGACCCGTCCCCGCTGACCCGTCCCCGCTCGCCCGTCCCCGTTCACCCGTCCCCGCTGGCACCGTCCCGCCCGGGACGCGCTGCCCGAGCCCGCAGTCCGCTCATGCATGAGCGAGTGGTGGCTCTTGCATGACCGGGTGGTCGAAATTCGGACAGCGGATGCCCGAAAATCGACACTCCGCTCATGCATGAGCAGAACGGCACGGCCCGGGGAGGGGCGGCGGGATACAGGCCGAACCCGGCCGCGGTCCCCGGCAGGGGCGGGCCGAGAGCTAGCCCTGACGGGCGGCCTGGCGGGCGAGGCGGGCCTCGCGGCGCTCGGTGAAGCGGGAGGCGGCGGCGTCGATCTCACTCAGGTACGCGTCGAGCTCGAGGCGGGCCTTCTCGCCCTCGGCGCCGAGGTCGCGGTCCCAGACCCGCCACTGGTTCAGGACGGGCATGACGACGTTGTCCCGGTGCTGGCGGAGGTCGTAGATGCCGGCCATGGCGATCTCCAGGGCCTTGCGCTGGAAGCCGGGGAGGTCGTAGCCGGGCATCTGGAACTTCTTCACGACCTGGGTGATGGCCTGCATCGTCCGGTCGGGGGCGAGCTCCAGCGACGCCTCCAGCAGGGCCCGGTAGAAGACCATGTGCAGGTTCTCGTCGGTCGCGATCCGCGCGAAGAGCTTGTCGCCGATCGGGTCCCCGGTCGCCTTGCCGACGTTGCGGTGGGACACGCGGGTCGCGAGCTCCTGGAACGAGACGTAGGCGATGGAGGCGATCGCGTCGCCCGGGTTGTCGTTCTGGAAGCCCTGGGCCATGTGGACCATGCGCTCGCGCTCGAGCGCGACGGGGTCGCAGGCGCGGGTCACGAGGAGGTAGTCGCGGATCGCCTGGCCGTGCCGGCCCTCCTCGGCGGTCCAGCGGTGGACCCACTCGCCCCAGGCGCGGTCGCGGCCGAACAGGACGGCGATCTCGAAGTGGTAGCTGGGGAGGTTGTCCTCGGTCAGGAGGTTGACCGCCAGGGCCGTGGCGACGGCGGACGGAACCTTCGACTGCTCCGGTGCCCAGGCCTCGCCCTCGAGCAGGCCGTCGTAGTTCCGGCCCTCGCTCCACGGGACGTATTCGTGGGGGAACCACTCCTTCGCCGTCTTCAGGTGGCGTTCGAGCTCTCGTTCCACGACGGGTTCGAGCTCGCGGAGGATGGCCTCGTCGGAGAGTGCTTCGACCGTCATAACTTAAGGTTACGTAACCGTAGGTACCGTGTCGATCCCCGCCCCGAGTGAGGCGTGTCTCGTTCCCCTGCGTCAGGGCGGATCGACGCTCGGTTATCCGAGATGATTCCGACGAAAACGGGATGTCAAACCTCGTCCATGACTGGGCGCGCCGCGTTCCGCAGCGTGTCTTTTCGGGCACGATTCCCGCCATGTCGCGCCACCGCACCGCGTCGCTGACCGTCCTCGGCAGCTACGACGCCGAGGTCGAGTCCCGCCGTGTGAACCGGGGCTCCGCACTGCTGTTGGGCCTCGCGGTCGTCTGCGCGGCGGTCACCGTGGTCTTCGGGATCTGGATGGCCGGCGTCGTCCCCGCCGCCTCCATCGGCTGACGTCCCGCACCCCCGACATCAAGCCAACAACAGCCCGCCGGTACGCAAAAGGACCGACAACCCGCTCGGACCTGACGGTCCGCCACTTCCGTTGCTCTAGACCAGATCCAACTTGTTGATCAACCAGCGCCCCGACTGTTTCTCCAGTCCCATGCGCATCCGGAGGCGGTCGATCTTGGGCTGGTCCGAGTTCGTGTTGGTCACCGTCTGATCGACGAACAGCACGACCTCGCCGCGCCCGCCGTCGAGGCTCAGGACGGCGCGGGCGAGCACCTTCCCCGTCGCCTTGCCCTGGTACTTCACGATCAGCTCGCGCAGGGAGTCCTGCGCGACCTCGTACTCGCTGCGGAACTGGCCCGTCGCCACGTCCATGACGCGCGCGAAATCCGCGTCCAGCCGGGCGGAGTCGTAGGTCGTCAGATTCACCGCGTAGGTCTCGGCGATCGCGAGCAGCTCGCCGCGCTCGCCCTCGTCGTCCTCGCTCCCCCGCAGCAGCAGGAACGCCGAGAACAGCAGGCTCGCCACCAGGGCCAGCGACAGCAGGGGAATCGGCCGGCTCGCCCGCGCGAGGCGCCCTGCGGGCCGCGACGGCTCGACCTCGGTCGGGACGGCGGGCGTCGTGGTGTCGTCGGTCATGGCGTGCCGATCGTAGGGGTCACGGGGCCGCTCAGGTCCGCAGCAGCGCGACGAGCAGCGCGATCGCGGCGGTCATCGAGCCGTCGGCGCGAACCGGACCGAGCGAGTAGCGCGTCCCGTCCGGGAGCGTGACGAGCCCGTTCGCCGGCTGATAACCCAGCACCACCGCGGGATAGCCGGGCGCGCCCGGGCCGGACGGCGCGGGCCTGGGCGCGTTCTGCGACCCGCGCACCTGGACGCCCGGCAACCGACTCGTGCAGGTGCGCTTCCGGTCCGGCTCCACGCGCGTCGGGTCGACGGGGGTGCGCCGCGGCCCGGCGTAACTGCACGTCGGGTTGTTCGTCAGGTGCAGGTCGATCGCGAGCTTGCCGTTCCGCACGGTGGTGCGCAGCGCCCCGGTGGCGTCGGGGAACGCGATGACGAGCGCCTCCAGCGCCGGCAGCCGCGCCGTGATCAGGTCGCCGGGCACGACGAGGTTGCCGAGCAGTGCGCCCACCGGGGAGGTCAACGCGGTGACGAAGGTGTCGAGGTCCGCGACCGCCGCCGGGCCGGTGTCGAGCAAACGCCGGACGTTCGGGTCCGTGCCGCGGAGCTCGCGCGTCAGGCGCCGCAGCTGGGTCGTGAACGTCTCGAAGTCACCGGAGAGGGCGTTGGCGGTGTCGAGGTTGCGCCGCGCGTTGGCGAGCAGGCGCACGGTCTGCGGCAGGCTCCCGCGCAGCGCCTCGATCAGCTCGCTCGACGACGAGACCAGCCGGCCGAGCGCGTCCCCGTTACCGTCGAGGGCGATCGCCAGTTCCTCCACGACGGTCGCCAGGTCGTCGGAGTTCACCTGGTCCAGCAGTTTCGTGACGTCCCGGACGACGGCCGCGGTCGAGATCGGCACCGACGTGCGCTCGACGGGGATGACGTCGCCGTCGCGCAGGATCGGCCCGTCGTTACGGCGCGGCCGAAGGTCGACGAACTGCTCCCCCGCCGCGGACAGACTCGCGACGACGACGTCGGTGTCCGCGGGGATCCTCGTGCCCTCGTCGAGCCGCAGGTCGGCGACCGCACCGCCGTCCCGCAGCCGCACGGCGGTCACCCGGCCGACCAGCTTGCCGCGGTAGTTGACCTCGGAGCGCTCGTAGAGGCCCCCGGCCGCGGTGAGCTCGACGCGCACGGTGAACGGGTCGCGCCCGATCTGCAGCCGCAGGACGTTGATCCCGACGTGGTAGACCCCGACCACCAGCACGACGAGGACGGCGAGATTCGCCAGCAGCGTCCCGTGCCGGCGCAGCGCGGCGGTCACGGCCGACCCCCCGTCCGTCCCTGAGCGGACGACGCCCCCACCGAGCCGTCGGTCAGCTCCATGTCCCCGGTCAGGTAGTCGCCGGGGGTGGCGTCGTCGAGGAACTCCCCGAACCGGACGAGCTGACGCAGCGTCGGCTCGACGTCGTCGGAGATCGAGATCAATGCGTCGAGCACGGGCTGGATCTCCCGCAGGGTGGCGACCAGGTCGGCGCGGGTGCGCCGGACGACGCGGTCGGAGACGCGGGCGAGCTCCTCGAGCCGGGAGAGCAACTCGGTCAGCCGGGAGGTCGAGTCGGCGAGCAGCTTCGCGGCGGGGGTGGCGTCGCGCAGCGCGGCGAGGAGCGTGTCGCGGCGGGTTGCCAGCGTCCCGGAGAGCCCGTCGAGCGCGGTCAGCGTGCGGTCGATGTCCGCGGAGCGGTCGTTGAACGCGTCCAGCACCGTGGTCAGCGAGCGCAGCAGCTGCCCGGCGTCGCCACGCTTGGTGTCCAGCGCGGCGTTGAGCTCGGTGATCACCGTGCGCAGCTGCCCGAGCCCGCCTCCGGTCAGCAGCAGCGAGGCCGCGCTGAGCATGTCCTCGACGCCGGCGGTCGTACTCGTCGCCGTCAGCGGCAGGACCGCCCCGTCGGCGAGCGTGCGTTTCCCGCGACCCGGGTCGAGGTCGACGAACCCCTCGCCGAGCGGCGTGGTGATCCGCAGCTCCGCCGTCGCCCGGTCGGTGAGCACCACCCGCGTCGGCAGCCGTAGGCGCACCTGGGCGAGGAAGTCGCGGGTCTCGATGCCGACGACCCGGCCGACGTCGACGCCGTTCACCCGGACCCGCGCCCCGTCCGGCAGGTTCAGCACGTCGGAGAACACCGCAGTGATCTCGTACGTCGGACCCGCGACGCCGGCCCCGGGCTGCGGCAGGTCCGAGAGCGTGACGCTGCAGCCCGCCGGCCCCGCGGCCACGAGCACACCGGCGAGCAGGGCGCCGACCACCCGCGCGCGCCTCATCGCGGACCCCCGGGCGCGCGGGCGGCGGCGGGCCCGAAGACGTCGGACAGCGCCCCGATCGGCTTGCCGCGATTCGGGCACAGCGCACCGACGGCGTCGCACAGCTGCTGCAGCACGACCGGGTTGAGCAGGTTCGCGGCGGCGGAGGCGTTGAACCGGACCCGGCGCTGCTCCGGGTCCACCGCCCGCGCGAGGTTCTGCAGCGTCAGCGGCAGCACGTCGAGCGCCTCGGTCAGCTCGACGCGGTGGTCGACGAGGACGTCGAGCACCGCGGTCAGGTCGCGCACCCCGGTCCGCACCGCTCCGGCGTTCGTGTTCACGAACTGCCGCACGTCGGCGAGCGCGGTCGTGAGCGCGTCGAGGGTCTGCCGCAGCAGCGCCCCGTTGTCCGCGAGCACGGTCGTGGCCCGCGCGACGTTCCGGCCGAACCGGCGCAGCGTCGCGTCGTTCTGCGCGAAGGTCGCGGACAGGGAGTCCAGGCTGCGGATCAGCGCGGTCAGGTCGCCGCGGTTCTCGGCGACGGTGTCGATCACCGCGGACAGCCCGGCGATGCCCTTCGCCATCTCGGCGCCGTTGCCCCGAACGTTCTTCGCCGCCACGCCGAGCGCGTCCTGGATCGCGCCCAGGGTCCGGGAGTCGGCCGTCAGCGAGTTCGCCAGCGTGTCCAGCGCCGCGATGACCCGGTCGAACTCCACCGGTGTGCGCGTGCGCTCCAGCGGGATGACGCCGCCGTCCGCCATCACCGGGCCGGACGTCCACACCGGGGTCAGCTCCACGTACCGGTCGGTGATGACGGTCGGCGGGATGATCAGCGCCCCCGCGTTCGCCGGCACCTTGAGATCGGCCGGGATGCGCAGCGTGACCGCGACGCTCGTGCCCTGCGGCTCGATGCGGGTCACGGTGCCGACGGGCACCCCGAGGACGTCGACGTGGTTGCCGGGGAACAGCCCGACGGAGTCGGTGAAGTGCGCGGTGATCGTGATCGAGTCCTCGCCCAGCACACCGCAGCCACCGCCCGCGAGGAGCGCGGCGGACGCGGTGGCGGCGGCGAGCGCGCACCGCAGGCGGCTCAACACGTCCCCTGCGGCTTGCAGAGGGCGGCGTCGGGCAGGACGGCGTTCGGCCCGTTCGCGTCGACGTAGGGCCCGTTGCCGGCGGCGTTGCCGAAGTACCGGGCCGCGGGTCCGAGCAGCACGGCCACCCGGCGCAGCGCGGCGTCGTTCGCCCGCAACGTCTCCAGCACGACGTTGAGGTTGCGCAGGAGCGGTGTCATCTGCGCCGAGTTCTCCCGGACCAGCGCACTGAGCACCCGCGCCAACGCCCGGGTGTCCGCGAGCAGCTCCCGCAGCACCGCCCGCCGGGTGGAGATCTCCGCGAAGATCGCGCTCGCCTGCTCCAGCAGGTCGACGAGGGTGTCCCGGTTCGCATCCAGGTTCGCCGTCACCGCCGCGGTGCGCGACACGAGCTCGCCGAGTTGCTCGCGCCGCGTCACGACCACGTCCGAGAGCCGCGCGATGTTCTCCACGGCCTCGCGCGTCAGCGCCGGTGTGTTCCGGAACCCGTCCGCCAGCACGCGCAGGGCCCGCCGCAGCCGGTCGCCGTCGAGCTGTTCCAGTGCCGGGGCGCCGGCCTCGATGATGTCCTGCACCTCGAACGGCACGCTGGTCTGCGTGATCGGGATCGTCCGGTTCGGCAGCGGCTCGGCCCCGGACGGGGTCAGCCCGAGGTAGTGCGTCCCGAGCAGCGTCGCGATCTTCACGTCGGCGCGGGTGTCCCGACCCAGCTTCACGCTGTCGCCGACGCGGAACGTGACCCGGACCTTCGCGTCCCGGATCTTCAACGACGTCACCTGCCCGACCGAGATCCCCGCGATGCGGACCGAGTCGCCCGGCAGCAACCCGCCCGACCGTGCGAGCTCCGCGGCGAAGGTCTGCTTGCCCAGGGCCAGCCCGCTCGGGACGAACAGCAGCCCGGCCAGCACGGCGAGGACGGTGACGGTCGCGATGCCGGTGGCCCGCGGGGTGCGGGGCACGAGCCGGCCCACGAGGCCGCGCAGCGCACCGGGAAGTTGCTTCACGCGCACACCTCCGAGTTCGCCCCGGAGTCGAGCACCCGTTGCTGACCGGCGGTCAGGTTGCAGATGTAGATGTTGATCCAGGAGCCGTACTGCATCTGGCGGGCGAACGCCGAGAGCGCGACGGGCAACCCACGCACCGCCTCCCCGAACGGCTGGCTGGCCCGGGCGTAGGTGCCGAGCACCCGGTTCAGCTTCGCGACGTCCTCCCGCAGCAACGGCCGGATGTCGGTCAGCAGGCCGGTGGTCGCGTCGGTGAGGTCGGCGAGGGCGGCGATCGAGGACCCGATCCGGGTCCGGTCCTTCGCCGCCGCGGCGGACAGGCGCTGCAGCTGTCCGACGAGGGCGTCGACCTCGGTGTCCCGCTGCGCGATGTCACCGGCGACCTGGGCGAGATTCTCGACGACCCGGCCGATCACCTCGTCGCGGTCGGCGAGCCGGCCCGAGAGTTCCGCGGTCGTCCGCAGCAGGCTGGTGATGCTCCCGCCCTCCCCCTGGAGGACCTGGATCAGCTGCGCGGCGAGCCGGTTGATGTCGGCCGGGGACAGCACCTCGAACAACGGCTGGAACCCGTTGGTGACGACCGTGAGGTCGAACGCGTCCTGAGTCTGCGTCAGGGGAATCTCGCTGCCGGGCGGCAGCGGGTCGGCGGAACCCGGGCCGGGCAGCAGCGCGAGGTACCGCTGGCCGATCAGGTTCTGGTAGCGGATCGCCGCCCCGGTGCTCCGCAGCACGGGCTGCTCGGAGCGCACCGTGAACTTCACCCACGCGACGTTCTCGCGCAGCTTCACCGCGTCCACCCGGCCGACCCGGACCCCGGCGACGCGGACGTTGTCGCCCGGGTGCAGTCCGGAGGCGTCGGTGAACGTCGCGGAGTACGAGGTGGTCGGGCCGCCGAGGCGGTTGGTCAGGGTGTTGTGCAGCAGCATCCCGATGGACGCCGCGACGACGGCGAACACTACGAGGCGGACCACGGCACCCCGCACGCTCATGGCGTTCATCCCGGCATCACCACCGTCGACCCGCGCACCATCGATCCGGCGAGCAGCAGGCCGATGTCACCGCTCGACCCGCGTCCGGCCTCGAGCGCGGCGAGGATCTGCGAGAGCACCAGGCGGTCCGAGACGCTGCCGACCGACCCGATCCCGCCGTAGTCGACGTTGCGCGCGCCGCCGCCGGGGCAGTTCGGACCGTCGAGCCCGGGGTACCGCGGGCAGTCCGCCGCGGTGTAGGTCGGCAGCGGCGTCGTGGTGAGGCGGGTGTCGAGCCCGATCCGGCCCGCGTCCGTGGTCGCGAGCCCGCCGAGGAACGCGCCGAGGTCGACGAACCCGCGGGAGAACGCGGTCGGGTGCCGGCCGAGGACGTCGACGATCTGCCGGGTCTGCCCGCTCACCCGGATCAGCCGCGTCTCGTTCTCGCCCACCAGCGTGCGCGCGTTCGCGGTCAGGCCGAGCCCGCCGCCGAGGAGCGCGAGGAACTGTTCCTGACGGTCCACCAGGGTCCGGGCGAGGACCAGCACGTCGTCGACGGAGTCGAGCAGCGACGGCGCCCGCCGGTTGAGGTCCGTGGCGAAGCGGCTGAACGCGGTGAGGTCGGCGCGCAACGCCGGCAGCGACGGCGCCAGCGCCCGGAGGTAGGCGTCGGTCCGGCCGACGAGCTGACCGATCTGCGCGCCGCGGCCGTCGAGGGCCTCGGACAGCGCCCCGATCACCGTCGCGAGCTTCGCGGGCTGCACGGCCGACAGGACGCGGTAGAGCTTGCCGAAGACGTCCTGCAGTTCGACGGTCGCGGCGGAGGTGTCGGCCGGGATCCGGGCGCCGCCGCGGATCGGGCCGGCGGAGCGCTGCGGCGGGACGAGGTCGACGAAGGACTGCCCGAAGAAGTTGGCGGGCAGGCTGCGTGCCGTCACCTCGGCCGGGATCCGGTCGACCGTGCCCGGGTCGAGCCGTAGTTCCACCTCGGCCCCGCCCCGGCCGAGCTGCCGTGCGATCGAGCCGACGCGGCCGACGAGAACGCCGCGCATCTTCACATCCGACCCGGGCGCGAGGGCGTCGCCCGGTTCGGTGAGCAGGGCGATCACGGTGACGCGGTCGGCGAAGGCCCCGGAGAACCGCGCGAGCACGAGCCCGATCGCCAGCGCGATCACGACGACATAGGCCACGCCGCGAACGATCAGGTCACCGCGGCTCGCTCCGAGCCGTCCCCGTCTCAGACCCGGCCTCACGAGGGTCCCCTCATCCCGAGATCCGGACCCCGGGGTCGTAACCCCAGAACGCGAGCGTGAGGAACATGTCCGAGACGATGATCAGGATGATGCTGGCGCGGATCGCCCGCCCGGTCGCGCGGCCGACGCCCTCCGGGCCGCCCGAGGCGTAGAAGCCGAAGTAGCAGTGGATCAGCGTCGCGAGCACGATGAAGATCGCGACCTTCACCGTGGAGAGCACGATGTCGAACGGGTTCAGGAACGCCAGGAAGTAGTGCTGATAGGTCCCGGCCGACTGCCCGAAGAACGTCGTCACCACGAGTTGCGTGGCGAAGTAGGACCCGAACAGGCCGACGACGTACATCGGCAGGATCGCCAGCATCGAGGCGATCAGCCGGGTGCTCACCAGGTACGGCACCGGGCGGACGGCCATCGCCTGCAGCGCGTCGATCTCCTCGGAGATCCGCATCGCGCCGAGCTGCGCGGTGTAGCGGCAGCCGACCTGGGCGGCGAACGCCTGGGCCGCGATCAGCGGGGCGAACTCGCGGGTGTTCGCCAGCGCCGAGACGAAACCCGCGAACGGCGCGAGGCCGATGATGTCGAGCCCGGTGAACCCGGCGATGCCGACCGACGTCCCGACGAACGCCGACAGCAGCAGCATCACGCCGAGAATTCCGCCGCCGACGAGCAACGCCTTGCCCCAGCTGATGTCCGAGAGCAGCCGCCAGATCTCGCCGCGGTAGTGCCGTACGGCGTAGGGCAGGTAACCGACGGCCTTGGCGAAGAACGTCGCCTGCTCGCCGAGGTTCGCGAACGAATCACCGACCCGCTTCGCGCCGCGGCGAGCCCGCGCCGCGGGCGAGAGCACGACCACCTCAGACCACCACCGGCGGCGAGATCAGCAGGTACGCCTGGGTGATGAGGATGTTCGTACTGAACAGCAGCAGGAAGCTCAGGACGACGCACTGATTCACCGCGTCGGCGACGCCCTTCGGCCCGCCGCGCGCGTTCAGCCCCTTGTGGGCGGCGACGATCGCGGCAAGGAACCCGAACACGGCGGCCTTGATCTCCGCGACGACGAAGTCGCCGGCGGTGGCGAAGTCGGTGAACGAGTTCAGGTAGGTCCCGGGCGTTCCGTGCTGGACGTAGACGTTGAAGAAGTAGCCGGCGAGCACCCCGGTCATCGCGACGATCGAGCAGAGCAGCACGCCGACGACGACGAGAGCGGCGACGCGCGGCGCCACCAGACGGCGGACGGGCGAGATGCCCATGACGCGCATCGCGTCGATCTCCTCGCGGATCGTCCGCGACCCGAGGTCGGAGCAGATCGCCGACCCGGCCGCGCCGGCGAGCAGCAGCGCCGTCACGACCGGCGCGCCCTCGCGGATGACACCGAGTCCGTTGACCGCGCCGACGAACGAGGACGCCCCGACCTGCTGCGCGAGGCTGCCGACGTTGATCGCGACGATCACGCCGAACGGGATCGCGACCAGGATCGCCGGCAGCAGCGAGACACTCGCGACGAACCAGGCCTGCAGCAGGAACTCCCGCCACGGGAAGCGGCCGCGCACCAGGTCCGTGACGAGGTACCGGACGCTCGCGATCGCCAGCGTCGTCAGCCGTCCGACGGTGACGAGACCCGCGTCGACCGGCCCGGGCAACCGCACCGGCGCCCGCCGGCGCGCCCGCCGGACGGCGGTCACCGGGATCTCGGCCATGGCATTGCCTCACGGGGCTTCGCGTCCCGCGCGGGACGTCCGAACGCTGCGACCCTAGTCCTGCCAGACTCGGCCGGGTGACTGCACGCGCCGACGTCGTCGTGATCGGAGCCGGGCACAACGGGCTGGTCGCCGCGACCCTGCTCGCCCGGGCCGGACTCGACGTCGTGGTCTGCGAGACGGCCGATGTCGTCGGCGGTGCGGCGCGCACCGAGGAACCCTTCGCCGCTGTGCCGGGACTGCGCCACTCGACGGGCGCGTACCTGCTCGGGCTGATGCCGCCGGAGCTGATCGCGACCCTCGGCCTCGACCTGCCCGTGCTGCGCCGGAACCCGCACTACGCCCTGCCCGCCCCGGCGGGATCGTCACTGCCCTCGGTGCTCCTCGGCGCCGATGCAGCCGCGAACGCCGCGGCGATCGAGGCGGCCTTCTCCCCCGCCGACGCCCGCGCCGACGCCGCCCTGAACGCCGAGCTCGACCAGTTGCGCACCGACCTGGCGCCGGCCTGGCTCGCCGAACCGCTGTCGGTCGAGGACACCGCCGAGCGGTACATCCGCCCCGCGCTGCGCGAGATCTTCGTGGCGCTCTGCCGCGGCTCGGTCGTCGACCACCTCGCCCGCTTCGGCTTCACCTCCGAACGTCTGGTCGCCATGTACGCGGTCACCGACGGGATCTCCGGGCTGACCGCGGGCGTCGACGATCCCGGCACCGGCCACAACTTCCTCGCCCACAACATGGGCCGGCTGCCCGGGTCGGACGGGACCTGGATGATCGTCCGCGGCGGTATGGGCACCGTCACCGGCGCGCTCGCCGAGACCGCCCGCGCGGCCGGGGCGCAGGTGCGGACGTCGGCACCGGTCCGCGCGATCGACACGACAGGCGGCGTCGTCCGCGGCGTCGAGACCGACCGGGGCCGGATCGACACCGCCGTGGTCCTCGCGGCCTGCGACCCGTTCCGCCTCCCTGACCTCGTCGGCGACGCGTTGCCCGCGGACCTGTCCGACCGGCTGGAACGGATCCGCCGGCCGGGCGTCACGCTGAAGCTCAACCTCGCGCTGCGCGAGGTGCCGCACTTCCCGGCGCTCGCGAACGCCCCCGGCGGCGGCGCGACGGGCGGGGCGACCGTGCACCTCCTGCCCGGCGAGGACCGCCCGCTCGAGGCGGTGCGCGCGATGTGGGCCGACGTGCAGGCCGGGCGGCTGCCGCGATACCCGACGTTCCCGACGATCGAGTGGTACGTGCACACGACCGTCGACCCGAGCCTGCACGACGCGGCCGGGCACCACTCGTCGGCGCTGTTCGTGCAGTCGGTGCCGCACGTCCCGCAGGGCTCGGACTGGGACGCCGAGCTACCCGGCTACGTCGCGCACCTCCTCGAGGTCTGCGACCGGTTCGCCCCGGGGACGTCGGCGAGCGTCGCCGACACCCTCGCGCTCCCCCCGCCGGGCATCGAGGCCCGGTTCGGCATCACCGGTGGGCACATCCACCACGTCGACAACACCGTGGCGTTCGCCGACCGGGTGCCGTACGCGACCGGGCTGCCCGGGCTGTACGCCGGATCGGCCGGCTGTCACCCGGCCGGGTCGGTGATCGGGGCGGCGGGACACAACGCCGCCGTCCGCATCCTGGCCGACCTCGGCCGGGCACTCGCCTGACCGACCCACGTCCCCAGTCGTCGACGTCGACCGGGGGTTGTCACCCCTTGGTCGACCGGTGTTGACAAGGGGTGTCACCCCTTGTCAACACACTCAGCCGATGTGTCAGCCGACGATCGTGCCGCCGCCGTTGTTCTCGAAGTCGAAGTCGTAGTCCGTCCGCTTGTCGTTGACGAATCTGAGTCCGACCTCGCCCTGGGCGTCGTCGTAGCGGCCGGTGCCGCCGGTGACCGCCAGGACCGCGCTGTTCGCCGTCCGGGTGATCGTGCCGGCGACGGTGATCTGGCCGTCGTCCAGGCGGAAGGTGCCCGTGCACTGCGTGAGGACGTTCTTCACCCGACCGCTCGAGCTCCGGTTGACGTACGTGACGTCGCACGTCGCCGCGAGGATGCCGACCCGCTTGTTGTCCTCGTTGAACAGCCGCTCCGAGAAGACGTACCGGTCACCGACGCTGGGGCCGTTGCGCCCCGTGTCGACCGTGTAGTCCTGCAGTGCGCGGCCGCGCAGGTCGTCGTCGGCCACGGCCGCGCCGGCGCTCGGCGCGCCGGCCATGAACAAGGTGACGCCCACCGCGGTGGCGACCCCGGCGGCCAGAGCGGCCGAGGTGAAACGTCGAGTAACCATGAGTCCTCGCCCCATCTCCCGAGAACCCCCCAGGGGTCTCGAACGGATTTCACGTGCCCGTCAGGATCCGCCGAAACCTGACAAATGCCCCCAAAACGGTGGCAAACATCCACGCCGAACGGGTGAGCGGTAGACCACGAAGGTCAGGCGGCACATCCAATTCGCAGGGCCGGAACGCGCGGAAGCGGGCAGGTGAGTTGGGCCACCCATACCGACCTGTGACCGGACGAACACGGCGACTACGCTGGTCAGAGCGGCGGAACCAGTGGTTCGAGGTCCCGTCTGGTCCCTGTGCGCAGCCCGGAAGAGGTTGATCAAAACCGTGTCGTCACCGCAGTCCAATCCGCTGTCCGGGTTCGGGACCAACGAGTGGCTGGTCGACGAGATCTACCAGGCGTATCTGCGGGACAAGAACAGCGTGGATCCCGCCTGGTGGGAGTTCTTCGCCGACTACACCCCGAGTTCCGACACCGGAATTCACCGAATCTTGACCCGGCCCGCCACCCCGGCCGGTGGTGAGAGCGCCTCAACCGGCGCTCCGGCCGCCTCCGCCGCCCCCGCCGCGGCTCCCCCGGCCCCCGCGCCGGCCGCCACCCAGAGCGCACCGGCCCCCGCCCAGGGCGCACCGGCCCCCGCTCCCGCGGCCCCCGCTCCGGCTCCGGCGGCCCCGGCTCCCGCGGCCAAGTCCGCCGCGCCCGCGGCTCCGGCCCCGACGAAGAGCGCGGCCCCCGCCCCCGCGAAGAGCGCGGCCCCGGCGGAGAACGTCAGCCCGCTCAAGGGCCCGGCGGCGCGCGTCGTCACGAACATGGAGGCGAGCCTCACCGTCCCGACCGCGACGTCGGTGCGCGCGGTCCCGGCGAAGCTCCTCATCGACAACCGCATCGTCATCAACAACCACCTGAAGCGGGCCCGCGGCGGGAAGGTCTCCTTCACCCACCTGATCGGCTTCGCGGTGGTCCGCGCGCTGGCGGACGTGCCGGCGATGAACTGCGGCTACACCGAGATCGACGGCAAGCCCGCCCTCGTCACGCCGGAGTCGGTGAACCTGGGTCTCGCCATCGACGTGACCAAGGCCGACGGTTCGCGGTCGCTGCTGGTCCCCTCGATCAAGAAGGCGGAGACGCTCGACTTCGCGCAGTTCTGGCTGGCCTACGAGGACATCGTCCGCCGGGCCCGGAACAACAAGCTCACCGTCGACGACTTCGCCGGCACGACGATCAGCCTCACCAACCCGGGCACGATCGGGACCGTCCACTCGGTGCCGCGTCTGATGCAGGGTCAGGGCACGATCATCGGCGTCGGCGCGATGGAGTACCCGGCCGAGTGGCAGGGCGCCTCGCCCGAGACGCTGGCGAACATGGCGGTCAGCAAGATCATGACGCTGACGTCCACCTACGACCACCGGATCATCCAGGGCGCGCAGAGCGGTGAGTTCCTGCGCCGCCTGCACCAGCTCCTCCTCGGCGAGGACAACTTCTACGACGACGTCTTCGCGGCGCTGCGGATCCCGTACGAGCCGATCCGCTGGGAGACCGACATCGCGACCAGCCACGAGGACCAGGTCTCCAAGCAGGCCCGCGTCCACGAGCTGATCGAGGCCTACCGCACCCGCGGCCACCTGATGGCCGACACGGACCCGCTCGAGTACAAGCAGCGCAGCCACCCCGACCTCGACATCGTCAAGCACGGTCTGACGCTGTGGGACCTCGACCGCGAGTTCGTCTCCGGCACGACGTTCTCCCTGTCGGGCCTGATGAAGCTGCGCGACATCCTCGGGGTGCTGCGCTCCTCGTACTGCCGCACGGTCGGCATCGAGTACATGCACATGGCCGACCCGAAGGAGCGGCTCTGGATCCAGGAGCGCGTCGAGCGCGCCCCGGACCGGCTCCCGCGCAACGACCAGCTCCGCGTGCTGCGCAAGCTCAACGAGGCCGAGGCCTTCGAGACCTTCCTGCAGACCAAGTACGTCGGCCAGAAGCGGTTCTCGCTCGAGGGTGGCGAGTCCGTCATAGCGCTGCTCGACGCGCTCCTCGTCGCCGCGGCGCAGTCCCGGCTCGACGAGGTCGCGGTCGGCATGCCGCACCGTGGCCGCCTGAACGTGCTCGCCAACATCGTCGGCAAGAGCTACGGCCAGATCTTCCGCGAGTTCGAGGGCAACATCGACCCGAAGTCGATGCACGGCTCGGGCGACGTGAAGTACCACCTCGGCCAGGAGGGCGTGTACACGGCACACGACGGCTCGACGGTCAAGACCTACCTCGCCGCGAACCCGTCGCACCTGGAGGCGGTCAACCCCGTCCTCGAGGGCATCGTCCGCGCGAAGCAGGACATCATCGACCGCGGCGAGAGCGGCTTCACCGTCCTGCCCGTCCTCCTCCACGGCGACGCCGCGTTCGCCGGCCAGGGTGTCGTGGCCGAGACGCTGGAGATGTCGCAGCTGCGCGGTTACCGCACCGGCGGCACCGTCCACGTCGTCGTCAACAACCAGGTCGGGTTCACGACCTCACCGACGTCCAGCCGTTCGAGCCTGTACGCGACCGACGTCGCGCGCACGGTGGCAGCGCCGATCTTCCACGTCAACGGTGACGACCCGGAGGCCTGCGTGCGCGTCGCGCGGTGGGCGTTCGAGTTCCGCCAGGCGTTCAAGAAGGACGTCGTCATCGACATGATCTGCTACCGGCGACGGGGCCACAACGAGGGCGACGACCCCTCGATGACCCAGCCGTTGATGTACGACCTGATCGACCAGAAGCGCTCGGTCCGCAAGCTCTACACCGAGGCGCTAATCGGGCGCGGCGACATCACCTTCGAGGAGGCCGAGGAGGCCCTCAAGGACTACCGCGAGCAGCTCGAGAAGGTCTTCGCCGAGACGCGCGGCAGTTCGAGCACGCCCGCGACCGTGGCGCAGCCCGTCAGCAACGACCAGGCGCCGGCCACCTCGGTGAACACTGCGATCAGCAGCGAGTCGCTCAAGCGGATCGTCGAGAGCCAGGTCAACGTCCCCGAGGGCTTCTCCGTCCACCCCCGCGTCGCGCCACTGCTGCAGAAGCGCGCCGCGATGATCGAGACCGGCAACATCGACTGGGGCTTCGGCGAGCTGATCGCCTACGGCTCCCTGCTGCTGGAGGGCCGTCCGGTCCGCCTGGCCGGGCAGGACAGCCGCCGCGGGACGTTCACCCAGCGCCACGCGGTGCTCGTCTGCCGCAAGACCGCGGCCGAGTACAACCCGCTGCAGAACCTGTCCCCCGACCAGGGCACGTTCTACGTCTACGACTCGCTGCTGAGCGAGTTCGCCGCACTCGGCTTCGAGTACGGCTACTCGGTGGCGCGGCCCGACGCGCTCGTGTGCTGGGAGGGCCAGTTCGGCGACTTCGTCAACGGCGCCCAGACGATCATCGACGAGTTCATCTCCTCCGGTGAGCAGAAGTGGGGCCAGACGTCGGGCGTCGTGCTCCTGCTCCCGCACGGCATGGAGGGTCAGGGTCCGGACCACTCGTCCGGCCGCCCGGAGCGCTTCCTGCAGCTGTGCGCGCAGGGGAACATGACGGTCGCGATCCCGACCACGCCGGCGAACCACTTCCACCTGCTGCGCTGGCAGGCACTGGGTCCGTTCCACCGGCCGCTGGTGATCTTCACGCCGAAGTCGCTGCTGCGGCATCGCGCCGCGGTCTCGGCCCCGGGCGAGTTCACCTCCGGGCACTTCCAGCCGGTTATCGCGGACGACACCGTCGACCCGTCGGCGGTCACGCGGGTGATCCTGTGCACCGGCAAGGTCTTCTACGACCTGTCGGCGCAGCGGGAGCAGCACGGGTCGGCGCAGGACACCGCGCTGGTCCGGGTCGAGCAGCTCTACCCGCTGCCGGTCGAGGAGCTGAAGGCGGCGCTCGCGAAGTACCCGAACGCGGGCGAGGTGCGCTGGGTCCAGGAGGAGCCGGCGAACCAGGGTGCGTGGCCGTTCATGGCCCTGCACTTCGCCGAGCAGGTCGGCCGCGTGCTCTACCGGGTCTCCCGCCCGGCGTCCTCGGCGCCGGCGGTCGGCTCGCACTCCGTCCACGAGTACGAGCAGCAGCTGCTCATCGAGCAGGCGTTCGCCCGGTAACGGCGGAGCAGATGTACTTCACCGACCGCGGGATCGAGGAGCTGGCCGCGCGCCGGGGCGAGGAGGACGTCAACCTCGCCTGGCTCGCGGACCGGCTCTCGGAGTTCGTGGACCTTCACCCCGAGTTCGAGGTCCCGATCGAGCGCCTCGCCACGTGGCTCGCGCGACTGGACGACGACGAGGACTGACGGACCCCGTCGTGGTGCGTCAGTCCCTGAGTGCGACCGCCGCGCGGAGTTGGTCGTCGAGGGACTGCCGCTGCCCGACGACGCGGCCGACGAGGCGGGTCAGGGTCGCCCAGTCCTCCTCGGCGGCGCGCTGCTCGAGGTCGTGGAGCATTTGTCCGAGCGCCTCGGCGCCGAGAGACCGCGCGGGTGACTTGAGCTTGTGGGCGGCCGCCGCCAGCGCGGCCCGGTCCTGCGCCTGGCAGACCGCCTCGAGGTCCGGCAGCGAGACGTCGAGGTCGGCGAGGAACTCCTCGGCGAGCTCGCGGACGACCTCCGGTCCGATCTCCTCACGCAGCCGACTCACGACCTCGGGGTCGACGACCGGGTCCTCCCCGGCGGGAGTGCTGAGCAGTCCGCTCAGCATGCGGCCGAGCGAGGCGACGTCAATCGGCTTGGGGAGGAAGGCGTCCATGCCGGCCTCGTAGCAGCGGCGGACGTCCTCGGTCGCGACGTTCGCGGTCATCGCCACGATGTGCAGCCCACGGTCGGGCCACCGGGCACGGATCCGCCGGGTGGCCTCCAGGCCGTCCATCTCGGGCATCTGAATGTCCATCAGGACCAGGTCGTAGGCCCGCTGGGCGAGGGCGTCCAGGGCCTCCCGGCCGCTGGCGGCCACGTCGGCGCGGAAACCGAACCGGGCCAGCAGGTGCTGGGCGACCTTCTGGTTCACCGGGGTGTCCTCGACCACGAGGATCGAGAGCTTGCGGGCCGGCACCGGCAGGTCGAAGACCGAGGACGGGGACGAGGTGACGGTGTCGCGGACCCGTCCGGTGCGGATCAGCTCGAGCAGGAGCTCGGTCAGCTTCTCCGCGCGGGCCGGCTTGGCCAGCACGAGGTCGAACAACCCCGGCTCCACGACCCGCGCCGGGGCGGTCGAATGGAGCAGCACGAGTCGGATCCCGGGGCTCCGCTGCCGCAGCGCGCGGCCCAGCTCGTGACCGTCCATGCCGGGCATGTCCAGGTCGAGCAGGGCGAGGTCGAACCTCCGGTTGCGCCCCTGGTCGAGGTCGACGAGGTCGAGCGCCTCCTCGCCGCCCCCGGCGGTGACGGTGTCCATCTCGTGCTGCTGCGCCCACGCCTCCAGAATCTGACGGTGCGTCGCATTGTCGTCCACAATGAGAACGCGCTGCCCGGCGAGGCCGGCCGGAGCGACACTCTCCACGGCGTCGCGCCCGATGACGGGGAAGCGGAAGGTGACCGTGGTGCCCGCTCCCGGGCTCGACGTCATCTCCATGACGCCACCCATGGACTCCACCAGCCGGCGGCTGATCGCAAGGCCGAGACCGGTGCCGCCGTAGATGCGGGTCGTGGTGCTGTCGCCCTGGGTGAAGGGCTCGAAGAGTGAGTCGATGCGGTCGGCGGCCACACCGATGCCGGTGTCGGCGACCTCGAACCGCAGCCAGGTCTCAGGCGTCCCGTCGGGGCGGTGGTCGACACGCTCCACCTCGACGCGGACCACCACCTCGCCGGCGTGCGTGAACTTCACGGCGTTCGCGAGCAGGTTCACCAGCACCTGGCGGGTGCGGGCCGGGTCGCCGATGACGATCGCCGGCACCTCGGGCGCCACGTCGCAGGCCAGCTCGAGACCCTTCTCGTGCGCCTGGAGGGTGACGAGGTCGACGGTCTCCCCCAACCAGTCGCGGATCTCGAACGCGACCTCCTCGAGCACGAGCTTGCCCGCGTCGATCTTCGCGTAGTCGAGGATGTCGTTGATGATCGTGAGCAGGTGCTCGCCCGAGGTCCGCATCGTCTCGACGAAGTCGCGCTGCTGACGGTCCATCGGCGTGTCCAGCAGCAGGCTGGTCATGCCGATGATCGCGTTCATCGGGGTGCGGATCTCGTGGCTCATGTTCGCCAGGAACTCCTGGCGCGATCGGGCAGCTCGTTCGGCGGTGTCGCGGGCGCGGGCGACGACGCCCTCGAACGCCTTGCGCTCGGTCACGTCTCGGACGGCCGCGGTGACGAGCAGACCGTCCTCGGTCTCGATCGAGGACAGCGAGATCTCGACCGGGAACTCCGAGCCGTCCTTGCGGCGGGCGGACAGGTCGATCCCGGCACCCATGGACCGCACCACGGGCTCGGCGAAGTATCCGGTGCGGTGCTTGCGGTGCGCGGTCCGGGCCTGGTCGGGCACCAGCGTCTCGATCGGCCGGCCGAGCAGTTCGTTGCGCGACCAGCCGAACATGACCTCGGCCTGGGTGTTGACCAGTTGGATCAGCCCGGAGTCGTCGACGCCGAGCATCGCGTCGGGGGCGGCTTCGAGCAGGCCGGAGAACTTGGCCTGGGTCTTGAGCCGGTCGGTCGCGTCCCGGACGACAGCGGTGACGAGCCGGCCCTCCTCGGTCTCGATCGAGGACAGCGAGATCTCGGCCGGGAACTGGGAACCGTCCTTGCGGCAGCCGAACAGGTCGAGCCCGGCACCCATCGGCCGCACCTGGGGTGCGCCGAAGTACTGCGCGCGGTGCATCGGGTGCGCGGCGCGCGCGGTCGGCGGGACGAGCGTCTCGATCGGTCGCCCGATCAGCTCCTCACGGGTCCAGCCGAACAGGGTCTCGCCCTGCCCGTTGACGAACAGGATCTTTCCGGACGAATCGACCACGAAGACCGCGTCCGGCAGCTGCTCGATGAGCTGCTCGCTGATGCCCAGCTTCTCCACCGGTGTCCCTTGCTCCCGCCGCCATCCGGTTGTCGGCAGCCTAAAGCCGGGACATGACCCTCCGAACGTCCCAACTGGACCGGACGATCCAGGTCGGCCGGTGGGTCAGACGGTGAAGACGATCTTCCCGAACAGGTCGCCGGAATGCATCTTCTCGAAGCCGCGGCGGGCGTCCTGGAGCGGCAGCACCTCGTCGATCAACGGCTTCACGCCGGTGGTCGCCATAAACTGAGCGAGGCGCTCCAGCTCGTCCCGGGAGCCCATCGTCGAGCCGACGACGGAGAGCTGGAGGAAGAAGATGCGGGTCAGCTCGGCCGGCGGGGCGTCGCCGCTGGTCGCGCCGGAGATGACGATGGTGCCGCCGGGCTTGAGCGAGCGGACCGAGTGCGACCAGGTCGCCTCGCCGACCGTCTCGAAAACCGCGTCGACCCGCTCGGGCAGCCGGGCGCCGGAGGCGAAGACCTGGTCGGCGCCGAGGGAGAGGGCGCGCTCGCGCTTGGCCTCGTCCCGGCTCGTGGCCCACACACGGAGGCCGGCCGCGCGGCCGAGGCTGATCAGCGCAGTCGCGACACCGCCGCCCGCGCCCTGGACCAGGATCGTGGCGCCGGGCGAGATGCCCGCGCGGGTGAAGAGCATCCGGTAGGCGGTCAGCCACGCCGTCGGAAGGCAGGCCGCCTCCTCCCAGGAGAGCTGCGCCGGCTTGGGCACCAGGTTGCGCCGCGGGACGACGACCTTCTCCGCGAACGTGCCCTGGTAGCGCTCGGAGAGCAGCGAGCGCTTCGGGTCGAAGGTCTCGTCGCCCTTCCACTCCGGGTCGCCGATCACCGCGTGCACGATGACCTCGTTGCCGTCCTCGTCGGTCCCGGCCGCGTCGCAGCCGAGGATCATCGGGAGCTGCTCCTCCTTCAGCCCGCGCCCCCGCAGGCTCCACAGGTCGTGGTGGTTGAGAGAGGCCGCCTTGACGTCGACCGTCACCCAGCCGTCCTTGGCGATCGGGTCCGGCCGCTCACCGAGGTCGAGGGCGGACAGCGGGTCGGAGTCGGAGAAGCGCGCAGCGCTGACAGCGAACATGGTCCGACCCTAGTGGCGAGAAGTCCGGTTTGCCTCCGCCCCGTTTCGTGTCAGGTCCGTCGGAGGAGGGGCCACAGCCGGGCGACGACGACCGCGACGACGTCGGCGTCGGGGATCGCCCCCACCAGCCAGGAGTCGACCCCGGCCCGTGGGTTGTCCCGCTCGACCCACCAGCCGTCGGGCTCGCGCCGGGTCACGCGTTTGACCGCGAGGCCGCGGTCCGGCAGCCGGACGATCGCGGCGCGCCCGACCCGCGGTCGGGCGCGGTAGCGGATCAGCAGCAGGTCACCGGGTCGGTAGGTGGGCCGCATCGAGTCGCCGGAGACGCGCGCGGTCCCCCAGCCCTTCCGCTCTCGGTCCGTGCCCACAGGGGTAGTGTCGCGACCGACGCGGACGTCACCCGACGTCCACCCCCTGACACTTTCCGAAAGCAACGAAGGGACCGCTCTGATGCCGTTGCTGCGCACGATCACCCGGCCGATCGAGGTCTCCGCCCACTGCGACCTGCCCTGCGGCGTGTACGACCCCGCCCAGGCCCGCATCGAGGCCGAGTCCGTCAAGGCGATCTGCGAGAAGTACGTCGGTAACGAGGACCCGGTCTTCCGCGAGCGCGCTCTGCAGATCAAGGAGCAGCGGTCCGACCTGGTCAAGCACCACCTCTGGGTGCTGTGGACCGACTACTTCAAGCCGCCGCACTTCGAGGCCTACCCGAACCTGCACCAGCTGTTCAACGAGGCCACCAAGCTCGCCGGCGCCGGCGGCACGAAGGGCTCGGTCGACGTCGAGGTCGCGGACAAGCTGCTCGCGAAGATCGACGAGATCGCCGAGATCTTCTGGGCCACCAAAAAGGCCGCGTGAGCTCCTCGGAGCCTGATGGCGCCGTCGGCAGACCGATGGACGACTTCGACCGACCCATTGACGACTTCGTCGAGGTGCGGCTCCCCGCCGACGGCGCCTATCTGTCCGTGCTGCGCACCGCCACCGCGGGTCTGGCCGCGCGCCTGGATTTCACGATCGACGAGATCGAGGACCTGCGCATCGCCGTCGACGAGGCCTGCGCGATGCTGCTCGCGCAGGTCGTCCCCGACACCGATCTGCTCTGCCGGTTCACGCTGGACGCCCCGACGCTGACCGTCGAGGTCACCGCGCCCACGCGGGACGGCGCCGTGCCCCCGCGGAACACCTTCGCCTGGACGGTCCTGTCGGCGCTGGCCGGGGACGTGACGGCGACCGTGGACTCGGACCAGCACCTCACGATCACCCTGCGCAAGACCGCCGAGGGGGCGGCATGAATGGCGCGGGGCGGGGACGCGGCTGACGTGGCCGAGGAGATCCAGGGCGAGACCGTCCGGGACTCGGCCCGCGAGGTGGAACGGGACCGGGCGCGCGCGATGCTCACCGAGCTCGCCGCGATGGCTCCCGACGACCCCCGCCGTCCCGCGCTGCGCGACGCGCTCGTCGAGCTCCACCTGCCGCTGGTCGAGCACCTGGCCCGCCGCTTCCGCAACCGCGGCGAACCCCTCGACGACCTCGTGCAGGTCGCGACGATCGGGCTGATCAAGTCCGTCGACCGCTTCGAGATCGACCGGGGCGTCGAGTTCTCCACGTACGCCACCCCGACCATCGTCGGCGAGATCAAGCGCCACTTCCGCGACCGCGGTTGGGCCGTTCGGGTTCCCCGTCGGCTGCAGGAGCTGCGGCTGCACCTCTCGACCGCGACGGCCGAACTCTCCCAGCAGCTCGGCCGCGCCCCGACCGTCTCCGAGCTCGCCCAACGGCTCGGCCGGTCCGAGGAAGAGGTCCTCGAGGGCCTGGAGTCGGCGAACGCCTACAGCACCCTCTCGCTCGACGTCCCGGAGCAGGGCGAGGGCGACTCCCCCGCGGTCGTCGACTCCCTCGGTGGTGAGGACGAAGCGCTCGAAGGCGTCGAGTACCGCGAGTCGCTCAAGCCGTTGCTGGAGCGGCTGCCCCCGCGCGAGAAGCGCATCCTGCTCCTCCGCTTCTTCGGCGGGATGACCCAGTCGCAGATCGCGACCGAGCTCGGCATCTCCCAGATGCACGTCTCCCGGTTGCTCGCCCGAACCCTCGCGAAGCTGCGCGCGGACCTCCTGATCGAGGAGTGACGTCGGACCCGGCCGGCGACCGGAGCCCAACGGGTCAGTCCTGCAGCGCCGCGCCGGTCGACGGGGCGAACAGCGCCGCGAGGATGACGATCGCCGAGGTCAGGAGCGCGTAGCCGGCCGCCGGCAGGTCGTCCATGGTCGTGAACGCGATCGGCAGCGTGATCAGTTGCCAGACCAGCGCCGGGGCGCGGGACCAGCCCTGCGCACCGAGCAGTCCCCGGGCGACGGCGAGCAGACCGACCCCGCCGCCGGTGGCGAGCGCCCCCACCAACAGGCCGTCGACGAGGCTCCCGCCGCCCGTGATTCCCACCACGAGCGTGACGACGCCCACGCCCAGCAGCGCCAGGGCCTGAAGGGCCTGGGCGAGGGCCGCGACGACCAGCAACCGGGGGTGGCGACGGGCGTCGAAGATCATCGCCGGGACGTCGAGCGGACCCGCGGAAGGGTTCGCGCCCCCATCCTCACCTGCCGGTTTCACCGCTGTATTCCCTACCCTTTGCCGGACTGTGACCGGATTTCCCGGTTCAAGATCGTGCGCCGCGGTGCATACCACAGCTACGGTGCGGAAGCTCTGTACGTATGCGTCGTCCCGGCCCTCCGCACCGACCGACCGACGGGCCGCCCGATGTGTGGCGCAATTCCCTGATTCGAGGTCTTGTGCCGACGCTAGCGGGTGGTTCAAGGTGGTCCACGGTTCGGGGCGAACTGGCTCGAAATATCGCTCTGACCAGGACCGAAGGTCCCTGGACCCGTGCTTCATCTCACACAAATATCTCTCGTGTTGGGGGACCGTTAACGCTCGTGAAACGGTTCACTAGTTAGCGAAATCCCCCAGGCACACATTCGCCGGGGCCGGAGCTCGCCCGAGTCCGGAGCCCACCACTGAAGGAGCTACACCCATGGACTGGCGCCACCGCGCAGTCTGCCGGGACGAGGATCCCGAGCTGTTCTTCCCGATCGGGAACACCGGCCCCGCCCTGATGCAGATCGAAGAGGCCAAGGCCGTGTGCCGGCGTTGCGACGTCGTCGAGACGTGCCTGCAGTGGGCCCTCGAGTCCGGCCAGGACGCCGGTGTCTGGGGCGGTCTCTCCGAGGACGAGCGTCGCGCTCTCAAGCGCCGCACCGCTCGCGCCCGCGCCCGCGTCGTCTGAGCAGATCGTCGGATCGGTCCAGCAGACCCCTACGAACCCCGGCCGATCGGCCGGGGTTCGTATGTGACGGGACCCGCTGATCAGCTGAGGCGGAGCAACTGAGACGCCGTCAGTGGGCCCGCGTACGCAGCGGAATCGTCAGCGCGACCCGCGTCCCCCCGCCGGGCCGGGCGCCGATCTCGAGGTCGCCCGACAGCTCGCCGGTGACCAGCGTCCGGACGATCTGCAGCCCGAGGTTCGACGAGGACACCGGGTCGAAGTCCGGCGGCAGGCCGCGCCCGTCGTCGTCGACCTCCACGTAGAGGGTCTCCCCCGGGCCGTCCTCGTTGGGTGTGCGCCGGGCGCGCACGACGAGGACCTGCGAGCCCGGAAGAATCCCGTGCTCGAGCGCGTTCTGCAGCAGCTCGGTCAGCACCATCGACAGCGGGGTCGCAAGCTCGCCGGCGACCGTGCCGAACTCCCCCTCGCGCCGGGGCAGCAGGCCGGCCTCGACCGACGAGACGTCGGAAAGCATCGCAAGCACCCGGTCCACGACCTCGTCGAACGCGAGGTTCTCGTCCGGGGACAGCGAGAGCGTGTCGTGGACGATCGCGATCGACCCGACCCGGCGCACCGCCTCCTCCAGCGCGGTCCGCGCGCCCGGCTCGGTCAGCCGGCGGGCCTGAAGGCGCAGCAGCGCGGCCACCGTCTGCAGGTTGTTCTTCACCCGGTGGTGGATCTCGCGGATCGTCGCGTCCTTCGTGATCAGCTCCCGCTCGCGACGGCGGACGTCGGTGACGTCGCGCAGCAGCACGATCGCGCCGAGATGGGCCTCGGGCGAGTCCAGCGGGATCGCGCGCAGGCCGACGACGACGTCGTCGGTCTCGATCTCCAGACCCCGCGGCTTGCGGCCGCCGGCGACCACGGCGAGCGCCTCCTCCACCGGGCCGTGCGTCGGGGCGAGCTCGGCGGTGACCGTGCCGAGGTGGGTCCCGACGAGGTCGGTGGCCAACCCGAGCCGCCGGTAGGCGGACAGGGCGTTGGGGCTCGCGTAGGTGACGACGCCGTCGGGGTCGAGCCGGATCAACCCGTCACCCACGCGCGGCGAGCCGTCCTGCAGCACGTTCGACACCGAGCCGGTCGACGCGACGTGGGGGAACAGGCCGGCCGCGATCATGCGGGCCAGGTCCGCGGCGCACTGGATGTAGGTGAGCTCCAGGCGGCTGGGCGTGCGCACCGAGATGAGGCTGGTGTTGCGCGCGATGACTCCGAGGACGCGGCCGGCCCGCCGGACCGGGATCGCCTCCATGCGGACCGGGACGTCGCTGCGCAGCTCGGGGTCGCCCTCACGGACGATGCGCGCCTCGTCGTGGGCGATGTCGAGCAGCGGCCGGTGCCCGCGGGCCGTGAACGACCCGACGAGGTCGTCGTGGAAGGCCGTCGGCCCGGTCGTCGGGCGCATCTGGGCGGCGGCGAGGTACCCGGTGCCGTCCCGCACCGGCAGCCACAGGACCAGGTCGGAGAAGGAGAGGTCGGCGAGCAGCTGCCAGTCCGCGACCAGCACCTGCAGCCACTCCCGGTCGGCGGCGTCGAGATCCGTGCTCGCCCGGACCAGTTCGGTGAGAGACGCCACGTCCGCAGCGTACGGGCCGGGCACGGGCGGCCCGGCGGTCGGCTCCGGCAGGTAAATTCAACGCGACCCGCACGGCTATCCAGTCCCCATCCCCTGGCCCAGCCCCGCCGGCCCGCTCCTTCGGACCGGCTCCCGATCGCGGAGGTACGCGGTGACCGACCCGGACCGGCGCGCGCGCGCCGGTGCCGCGTTGGACCCCGGCTTCTGGGAGGACGTCCTGGCCCGGGGCGGGATCGTCCCCACCGACCGCCGTCTCGACGACATGACCGTCGAGCTCGTCGAGCTGCTCGGGGACCTCGACCCGCACCTGCGGGACGACCTTGCGCTGACGGTCCTGCTCCGGTGGATCGCCGCGGGCGTCTACGACGACCTGCTGCCCGCGATGGGCGACGGGATCAGCGAGGGCCTGCGGCCCGGCCTGGGCGAGGACGGCACGCCCTCGGTCCTGCGGCGCTCGTTCTCGGCGCGGGTGCTGGCCGCGGTGATCGACCGCGACAACGTCCTGCACGGCATGCACCGCGAGGCCGTGCTCCGCTGGGGTGACCGCGGGCTGAGCTGGCTGCTGGCCGAGCGCGACCTGCGCGGGCACGTCCCCGGTGCCGGCCGCGCGGCCGCGATGGAGCACGGCGCGGAGCTCCTGCGGGCGATGGCGGAGTCGCGCCACCTGCAGGGTGAGGGGCTGGGCGTCCTCCTCGACGCCCTCGCCGAGCGCCTCCTGCGCCCCACCCCGCACGCCTTCTCCGGCCAGGAGGCGGACCACCTCGCCTACAGCGCCATGACGGTGCTGCACCGCGACGCCGTCGAGCCGGTGTTCCTGCAGGCCTGGATCGACCACCTCGCCGTCGCCTGGCGGCCGCACTCGGAGGACGACCCCGGCGAGCCGAACGGACTGGTGCCGCCGCAGGTCCGCAACACGGTCGCCTTCGCCCGGGCGCTGCACCTGCAGCTGCTGCTCGGCGTCCGTCCGAGCGCGGGGCGTGAGCCGTTCCCGGGCCCGCCCGCCGCGCGGGTCGAGGTCCTCGGGGCGCTGCAGGCGGCGCTGCGCAGCTCCGGGCCCCACTTCGAGCCCGGCCGACTGCCGGGGAGCCGGCGATGACCGCTCGACCCGCGAACTCGGCGAATCCCTTCGACTGGCTCGACGCCCACGCCGCGCGGCGGACCGCGGCGGGCCTACGCCGCCGCCTGCGCCACCGCGTCTCCGACGACCCCGTCCTCGACCTCGCCTCCAACGACTACCTGGGCCTGGCCCGACACCCCGAGGTGGCCGAGGCCGTCGCCGCGGCCGCGAAGGAGTGGGGCGCGGGCTCCACCGGGTCGCGGCTGGTCACCGGGTCGACGACGGTGCACCGCGACCTCGAGGCCGCCGCGGCGGCCCACGTCGGCGCCGAGGCCGGCCTGGTCTTCTCCTCGGGTTACCTCGCCAACCTCGGGGCGGTCACCGCGCTGGCCGGCGCCGGGTCGCTGATCGTCTCCGACGCCCGCAACCACGCCTCGCTCGTCGACGCGTGCCGCCTGTCCCGGGCCCGGGTCGAGATCGTGCCCCACCTCGACGTCGCCGCCGTCGAGAACGCGCTCGGCGCCCGCACCGAGGAGCGAGCGCTCGTGATCACCGACGGCGTCTTCTCCGTCGACGGGGCGATCGCGCCGGTCGCCGAGCTGGCCGCCGTGGCCCGACGGCACGGCGCGGCCCTGCTCGTCGACGAGGCCCACGCGCTCGGCGTCGTCGGCGAGGGCGGCCGCGGGACCGTGCACGCCGCGGGCCTGGCCGGCGCTCCCGACGTCGTCATCACGTCGGTGCTGTCGAAGTCGCTCGGCAGCCAGGGCGGGCTCGTCCTCGGCCCGACCCGCGTGGTCGAGCACCTGGTCGACACCGCCCGGAGCTTCATCTTCGACACCGGTCTGGCCCCCGCGACGGCGGCCGGCGCGCTGGCCGCCCTGCGGCTGCTGACCGGCCACCCCGAGCTCGCTGCCGAGGTCCGCGACCGGGCCCGGGAGATCTCGGCCCTCGCGCGATCGCTCGGCCTCGACTCCCCCGAGCCTCACGGCGCGGTGGCGGCGGTGCTGATCGGCGAGGCCGACGCGGCGGTCGCGGCCGCCGAGCTCTGCCTCTCCCGCGGCGTGCGGGTCGGCTGCTTCCGGCCCCCGTCCGTGCCGGACGGCGTCTCCCGGCTGCGGGTCACGGCCCGCGCCGACCTGACGGACGCCGACGTCCAACGGGCCCGCGCTGCGCTGGCCGCGGTGGCCGCACGGTTGAATTCGCAAGCATGAGCGCACTGATCGTCACCGGCACCGGCACCGGCGTCGGGAAGACCATGGTGACCGCGGCCCTGGCCGCCCTCGCCGCGGACCGCGGGGTCCCCGTCGCCGTCGTGAAGCCGGCCCAGACCGGCATGGGCTTCGGCGAGCCCGGTGACCTGTCGGAGATCGAGCGCCTCTCCGGCGTCACCGACACCCACGAGTTCGCGCGATTCCTCCGCCCGCTCTCCCCGGCCGCCGCAGCGCGCCAGGCCGGGAAGCCACCGCTCGACCTGACGGCCGCCGCCGAGCAGATCCGCGAACTGCGGGGCACCCGGCGCCTCGTCCTCGTGGAGGGCGCGGGCGGTCTCCTGGTCCGGTTCGACCCCGACGGCCGCACGATCGCCGACCTGGCGCGGATGCTGGACGCGCCGGTGCTGCTGGTGGCCGAGCCCGGGCTCGGGACGCTCAACCACACCGCGCTGACGCTGGAGGCGATGGCGCACCGCGGGCTGGACCTCGCCGGGCTCGTCCTCGGTTCCTGGCCGGCCGAGCCGGGTCTGGCCCACCGGACGAACCTGATGGATCTGGAGACCCTCGCGGCCCGGCCGTTGGCCGGTGCGCTCCCCGAGAACGCGGGCTCCCTGAGCCGCGCCGCCTTCCTCGCCGCCGCGAAGGCGGGCCTGTCCCCGCAGTTCGGCGGGACCTTCGACGCGGCGGGCTTCAAGGCGAAGCACCTCTCTACTCTCCACCGCTGACGGGGCCCGGCGGCACGCTGGGTACCGTGCTTTCACCCCCGAACGACAGGATTTCCATGACCACGCTCGAAGACCGCCCGCTGGCGACCGACCCGGCCGACCTCCTCGCGACCGCGCGGGAGCAGGTGCTCGAGCGTGGCGTGGGGCTGGACGAGGCCCAGGTGCTGGCCGTGCTGAACCTGCCGGACGAGCACCTGGAGGACCTGCTCGCGCTGGCGCACGAGGTGCGGATGCGCTGGTGCGGGCCCGAGGTCGAGGTCGAGGGCATCGTCTCGCTCAAGACCGGTGGGTGCCCGGAGGACTGTCATTTCTGTTCCCAGTCGGGCCAGTTCACCTCCCCGGTCCGCTCGGTGTGGCTGGACATCCCGGCGCTGGTCGAGGCGGCGAAGGCCACGGCGGCGACCGGGGCGACCGAGTTCTGCATCGTGGCCGCCGTCCGGGGTCCGGACGAGCGGTTGATGAAGCAGATGCGCGAGGGCGTCGCGGCGATTCAGGCCGCGGTCGACATCCAGGTCGCCGCCTCCCTGGGGATGCTCACCCAGGCCCAGGTCGACGAGCTCGCCGCCATGGGCGTGCACCGCTACAACCACAACCTGGAGACCGCCCGCTCCTACTTCCCGAACGTGGTCACCACCCACACCTGGGAGGAGCGCTGGGAGACCCTGACCATGGTCCGCGAGGCGGGCATGGAGGTCTGCTGCGGCGGGATCGTCGGCATGGGCGAGAGCCTGGAGCAGCGGGCCGAGTTCGCCGCCCAGCTGGCGACGCTGACCCCGGACGAGGTCCCGCTGAACTTCCTCAACCCCCGCCCGGGCACCCCGTTCGGCGATCAGGAACCCCTGAGCGCGCAGGACGCGTTGCGCACCATCGCCGCGTTCCGGCTCGCGATGCCCCGCACGATCCTGCGCTACGCCGGCGGCCGCGAGATCACCCTCGGGGACCTGGGCACCCGCGAGGGTCTGCTCGGCGGGATCAACGCCGTCATCGTCGGCAACTACCTGACCACCCTGGGCCGAGACCCCAAGGAGGACCTGGCCCTCCTCGACGAGCTGAAGATGCCGATCAAGGCCCTCGCCGACACCTTCTGATCATGGGAACCCGCCGGTAGGTTCTGACATCACGTCAGCCCCCGGGCCGGAAGGTTCGCCATGCGTCAACGCAGGCTCTCGATCCCCGTCCTGCTGTCCCTGCCGCTGCTGGGCACGCTGCTTCCCTGGGTCTACAACAAACGGGACCCGCAACTCCTCGACGTCCCGTTCTTCTACTGGTACCAGTTGCTCTGGATCCCGCTCTCGGTGCTGTGCACGCTCACCGTCTACCGGCTGACGCGGGACGAGGGGTAGTCGGCGATGCCGGTCCCCGACACCGAGATCGACGTCCAGGGCGTCCAGCTCACGATCTTCATCCTGATCTTCGCGCTGGTCACCGTCCTCGGCTTCGCGGCGAGCCGCTGGCGGGCCGCGAACCTCGACCACCTCGACGAGTGGGGATTGGGTGGGCGCAGCTTCGGCGCGTGGATCACCTGGTTCCTGATCGGCGGTGACCTCTACACCGCCTACACGTTCGTCGCCGTCCCCGCCCTCGTCTACGGCGCCGGCGCCCTCGGGTTCTTCGCGGTCCCCTACACGATCGTGGTCTACCCGATCGTCTTCTTCGTCGCGCTGCGGCTGTGGTCGGTCTCCCGCGCCCGCGGCTACGTCACCGCGGCGGACTTCGTCGAGGCGCGGCACGGCTCCCCCGCGCTGGCGCTGATCATCGCGCTCACCGGCATCGTCGCGACGATGCCGTACATCGCGCTGCAGCTGATCGGCATCGAGGCCGTGCTGAAGACGATGGGCCTCGGGACCCAGGAGTTCCTCGGCACCGACGAGTGGCCGGTGATCATCGCGTTCGCGATCCTCGCCGCCTACACGTACCAGGCCGGACTGCGTGCGCCCGCGCTGATCGCCTTCGTCAAGGACACACTGATCTACATCGTCGTGATCGCGGCGATCATCGTCATCCCCTACAAGCTCGGCGGGTTCGACGAGATCTTCGCGGCGGCGGACGCCAAGTTCGAGGCGAGCCCGAACCCCAACGACGGCATCACGCTCGCCGACGCGCAGATCCTCGGGTACTCGACGCTCGCCTTCGGCTCCGCGCTCGCGCTCTTCCTCTACCCGCACTGCGTCACCGGCCTGCTCGCCGCGCGCAGCCGCGACACCATCAAGCGGAACATGGCGGCGCTGCCGGCCTACAGCCTGGTGCTCGGCCTGCTCGCCCTGCTCGGCTACATGGCCATCGCGGCCGGGGTGAAGCCGATCGTCACGGACGGCAAGCCCGACCCGAACACGATCGTGCCGCAACTGTTCGACTCGCAGTTCCCGGCCTGGTTCGCCGGCATCGCGTTCGCGGCCATCGGGATCGGCGCGCTGGTCCCGGCGGCGATCATGTCGATCGCCGCGGCGAACCTGTTCAGCCGGAACGTCTGGAAGGCCTACGTGCGCCCGCAGGCCGACGACCTCGAGCAGGCCCGGGTCAGCAAGATCACCTCGCTGGTGGTCAAGGCCGGCGCGGTGGCGACGATCCTCGTCCTCGACCCGCAGTTCTCCATCGACCTGCAGCTGATCGGCGGCGTGATCATCCTGCAGACGCTGCCCGCGATCGTGCTCGGGCTCTACAGCGGCTGGTTCCACCGCAGCGCCCTGATCGCAGGCTGGGTGGCCGGCATGGTCGTCGGACTGTCGATGCTCTACACGACCGAGAACCCCGCGACGGGCAAGGCGCACTTCGGCGGCTCGCTGTACCGGTGGTCCGACCTCGGGTTCGACACCGACAAGACCATCTACCCCGGCCTGGTCGCCGTCCTGGTCAACCTCGCCGTCTGCATCGTCGGCACCTTCCTGTTCCGTGCGGTGAAGGTGCCCGCCGGCGTCGACCGCACCGCTCCGGAGGACTACCGGGCCGACGCCGTCCCGGCGCGCCCCCACTAATCCCATACGTCACTCGTGCTACAAGGGAATCACCCGTAACAGGCATAACTCGCAAACAGGGGGATCCCGCCATGTCGCACGCGCACGAGTCCGCTGCCGCCACCGAGGCCGACCGGCGCACCGTGCGGCGGGTGGCCGCCGTCGGGGCCGCGGCGATCGCCGCCACGGCGCTCGCGACCGCCGGCGTCGCCTCGGGCGCCGGCTCCGGCGCGGGAGGCACCGCCCCGGTCGCCTACGACCGGCCGATGACCGTCGCGACCACCTCCCCCACCGCGCCCACCTCCCCCAGCGCGACCGCGTCCCCCAGCGCGACCGCGTCCCCCAGCGCGACCGCGTCGTCGTCCGCGCCCCAGCTCAAGATCCAGATCGCCTACCAGCGCGTGGGCCGCGAGCTCACCCTGACGTTCACCTTCGCCGGCCACGTGGTCGAGCCGCTGGCCGAGGACGGCACCGCCCTGACGTTCCCGACACCCGCGACCCGGGACATCGGCATGGGCGAGACGCTCGCCTGGGGCGACGGCAACACCGCCGACGTCCCGGTCACCGGCCGCCGCTGCCCCACCGGCCCGGAGACCCGCACCGTGCACGAGGTCGCGGACACCTACTCGGTCACGAACACCTACGCCGGCCCGGGCACGTACACGATCAACTACAGCTACGCGGCCTGCGGCCTCAAGGACGGCAAGATCGCCGGGTCGTTCGACATCACGATCCCGAAGTAGGCCGGCTCCGGGACCGGTGCGGCCGCCGGACGCGCAGTAGGTTCGCCGGATGGAGCTCTCCGGTTCCGGCGGCGACCTCGCCCTGCCCGTCCTGCGCGCCCACGGCGTGCGGGAGATGTTCACCCTCTCCGGCGGGCACGTCTTCCCGCTCTACGACGGAGCGGTGAAGGCGGACCCGCCGATGCCGCTGTTCGACGTCCGGCACGAGCAGAGTGCGGTCTTCGCCGCGGAGGCGGTGGCGCGGCTCGAACGGCGTCCCGGCCTCGCGGTCCTGACGGCCGGCCCGGGCGTCACCAACGGCGTCTCGGCGATCACCACCGCGCACTTCAACGGCTCCCCCGTCCTCGTGCTCGGTGGCCGCGCGCCGGCCGGACTGTGGGGCGCGGGATCGCTCCAGGAGCTCGATCACCCGCAGATCCTCGCCCCGGTCACCAAGCTCGCCACGACCGCGCCGACGACCGCCGACGTGCCCGCCTACCTCGACCGGGCGCTCCGCCTGGCGACGACGCCGCACCGCGGGCCGACGTTCGTCGACTTCCCGATCGACGAGTTGTTCGGCGACGCCGAGGCGGCACTGCCGCCACCGCCGGAACGGACGCGCCTCGCCCCCGACGGCGGCGACCTGGACCGGGTGGCCGACCTGCTGCGCTCGTCGGTGCGGCCGGTGCTGATCCTCGGCTCCGACGTCTGGACCGACGGCGCCGAAGAGTCCGCCCGCCTGTTCGCGGAGACGTTCTCGATCCCGACGGTGACCAACGGGCAGGGCCGCGGCGTCCTGCCCGCCGGCCACCCGCTGTTGGTCACGAAGGCCCGCGGGCAGGCCCTCGGGGGCGCCGATCTGGTGCTCGTGGCCGGGACCCCGCTGGACTTCCGCCTGGGCTTCGGCCGCTTCGGCAGCCCGGACGCCGACGACCCGACGCCGGTCGTCCACCTCGTCGACGCCCCGGACCGACTCGGCGGCGGACTGGTGCAGCCCGCGGCGACCGCCGCCGGCGATTTGTCGGCGATCTTCTCCGGCCTCGCCGACGCCCTCGGCGACCGGCCCGGCCGCCCCGAGTGGGCCGCCCACCTGCAGGGCCTGGTCGCCTCCCGCGCGGCCAAGGACACCGATCTGCTCGCGACCGACACCCCGGACATCCACCCGGCCCGCATCCTCGGCGAACTGCTCCCCCGGCTCGACCCGGACGCCGTGATGATCGGCGACGGCGGCGACTTCGTCTCGTGGGCCGGTCGCCTCGTCGAGCCGCGCCGTCCGGGCTGCTGGCTCGACCCCGGCCCCTACGGGTGCCTCGGCACCGGTCTGGGGTACGCCTTCGGGGCGCGGGTGGCCCGCCCCGACGCACAGATCGTCGCCCTGCTCGGGGACGGGGCCGCCGGGTTCTCGCTGATGGACGTCGACTCCCTGGTCCGGCACCGGATGCCGGTGGTCCTGGTCGTCGGCAACAACGGCATGTGGGGCCTGGAGAAGCACCCGATGCAGGCGCTGTACGGCTACGACGTGGTCGCCGACCTCGCCCCGCAGTGCCGTTACGACGAGGTGGTGACGGCGCTCGGCGGCGCAGGTGAGATCGTGACCCGGCCCGAGGACATCGGACCCGCCCTCGACCGGGCCCTGGCGGCCGACGCCCCCTACCTGGTCAACGTGGTCACGGACCCGACGGTGGCCTACCCCCGGACGACGATGTTGTGAGACCAGAGCTGTGAGCGTGACCGTGACCACCCCCACCTACTGCGACCGCTGCGGCGACGAGCTCGGCCCCTCCCCGGAGTCGACGCACGAGGCCTGCCGGAGGTCGCGCGAACTCGAGCCCCCGCGCTACTGCCCGCAGTGCAAGCGCCGCCTGGTCGTCCAGGTCGTGCCGAACGGCTGGAAGGCTCACTGCTCCGCGCACGGCCCGGTCACCTGAGGGCACGTCAGGGCAGGTCGAGCACCACCGCGAGATCGCCCTGCTGGAGCCGGTCGCCGACGCCGACGAGGACGCGGCGGACGGTCCCGGCTTGCGGCGCCCGGACCGGGATGTCCATCTTCATCGAGTCCAGCCGGAGCAGTTCGGCGCCGGCGGCGACGGCCGTCCCCGGCGTCACGGCGACCGCGGCCACCGTGCCGGGCAGCTCGACCCGGACGCCGAGCGTGCCCTCGGTCATCCGATCCTCCCTCCGCTGACGGGCTGCTGACGAACTCGTGACCACCTGTGTCGCTCCCGCGACGACCGGTCCTGCGTTGCGACACTAACCCTCGTGGGGTTGACCGTCCTCGTGCTCGTCGCGGCCTTCGCCTTCGGCCGGCTGGCCGGGGGCCCGGGTCCGCTGGCCGCGCCGCCGTTGCGCCGCGTCAGCCTGCTCGTCGCGGCGCTGGGCGTGCACTTCGCCGAGCCGCTGGTGGCCTCGGAGGTCGCCTACTCGTACCCGCTCTGCCTCGCGATCTCGGCGACGTTGATGGTGCAGTTCGCGGCCGGGAACCTGCGGACGCCCGGGGTCGCGCTGGCCGCGGCCGGGGTCTGCGCGAACGCGCTCGTCGTCGTGGTGAACGGCGCGATGCCGGTCTCGGAGGCGGCGGCCGTGCGCGCCGGGATTCCGGTGGAGCGACTCGCCCTCGACACCGACGGCCGCCACGAGCCGCTCGACGGCGCGACGCGGATGGCGCCACTCGCCGACCGCATCCCCGTCCCGATCCCCGGCCACCGGGAGGTCGACAGCCTCGGCGACGTCGCGATCGCCGCCGGCGCCGGGCTGTACGCGTTCTCGGCGGCCTATCGCCGTCGGGGCATCTTCACCGAGTCCGGCATCATGAACCGATGGGAACCGGCCGAGCGCTGCTGATCTTCGACGGGGACTGCGGTTTCTGCTCCCGGTGCGCGCGCTTCATCACCCGCCGGATGCCCACCTCCGCCGAAGTCCGGCCCTGGCAGCGCGTCGACCTGGCCGCGTACGGCGTCCGGCCGGAACAGGCGCAGTACGAGATCGTCTGGGTCGGCGCCGACGGGCGGATCGACGGCGGCGCGCAAGCCGTCGCCCGGCTGCTGCTGGACTGCGGCCGGCTGTGGGCCGTCCCCGGGGCGGTGCTCCGGATCCCGCCGTTCCGCTGGATCGCCCACGGGGTCTACCGCCTGATCGCCGCCAACCGCTACCGGCTCCCGGGCGGCTCCGCGGCCTGCCGGTTGCCGGACTGATCCGACCGGGCCGGCCACCCGCCCCGGACCCGCGGGACGAGGACGCCGGGCCAGCGCTGGGCGACCTTCTCCAGCGGGGCGAAGGCGAGCCAGCACACCACCAGCGGCAGGAAGTGGATCGAGATCACCGCGTACGTGGTGAGGTGGAAGCCCAGATAGAACCCGGCGGCCAGCCCGAGGGCGCGGCCACGCAGCACCAACGCCAGCGGGGCGGCGAGCTCGGCGACGACCGTCACCCACTGCGCGACCACGAGCAGTTCGGGGACGTGCACGAGGTGCTCGCCGAGGAACGTCCCCCGGCGCTCGACCGCCCACAGCAACGTCGCGCCGCTCGGCCAGTCCCAGCCGCCGTAGCGGACCTTCGCCCAGACCGAGAGCGTGTAGGTCGCGACGACGGCGATCTGCACGCACCGCAGCGCCCACCCGGCCCGCTCGTCCGCGCGGTGGTCGTGGGGGTGGGCGCGCCCCACGGTCGGCAGCACGAACAGCGCGACGACGAGCGCGAGGTGGTCGTGGTCGACCTTGCCGTAGGACATGCCGTAGAGCACCCAGACCAGGTGCCCGACGGCGATCGGCCACCCGAGCAGGCGCGGCAGGCGCCCGGTGGCGGCGACCAGGGCCGCGACGACCAGGAACGCCCGCAGGGCCTCCAGCGGGCCCTCGGCCGGCGCCGGGAGCTGGAGCAGCCGGGCCAGCAGCACGGGCTGGAAGAACTCGTCGCCGGCCGCGGCCTTGGGCACGACGTCGTTCACCATCACGAGGACGTCGACGACGACGAACAGGTAGATCGCCGCGCGCAGCACGACGATCCGCGAGTTCGGGACCAGCGGGAAGAACCACCGCTCCGGGGACCTCATGCGCCGCTCACCCCGGCACCGGGTCGATCGGGGCCGCGCCGGGCACGACGTCCCAGGACGTGAACACGTCCTGGCGCCGGTCGGCCTGGCGTCCGTCGCGCAACTCGACGACGTCCTGCCCGACCACGATCCGGCGCAGCTCGGGGCGGTCCGGGTGCAGGCGTTGCCAGGCCTCGGCGAGCGTCGCGAGCCGCTGCGGCTCGGCGATGATCAGGTGCAGTTGTCCCTCGAGCTCGGCCCGGGCCACCCCGACGTCGTCGGAGTTGGAGATGTCGAGGCGACGGTGCGAGCCGTCGGCCAGGTCGGCCTCGACCCAGAGCGCGCGGATCTCGCCGTTCGGGTCGATGCGGAAGGAGTACTGGGACATCGGCCCGAACGGGAACAGGTCGTCGTCGCCCCAGCCGGAGCCGTGGATCAGCAGGCCGAAGGCGACCGCGAGCGTCCCCAGCCGCCAGCTCCGGCCCAGCCGGGACAGCGGCTTGCGCTTGGGTGCGCCGGCCTGCAGATCCATGCCGGGGACCCTATGCGCCCGCCGAATGCGCCCGCCGAATGCGCCCGCCGAATGCGCCCGCCGAATGCGCCCGCCGAATGCGCCCGCCGAATGCGCCCGCCGAATGCGCCCGCTGAATGCGCCCGCTCAGACCGAGCTCTTCAGGGACCGCTCGACCACGCGGGACAGCGCCGCGACGACGCGCGGGTCGTACTCGTAGGCCATGCCGAGGCGCAGCCGCTCCAGGGCGTCGAGGCGGACCCGGGACGACGTCGACTCACCGACCAGGTCGTCGAAGGCGTTCGCGGCCTTGATCACCGACGCCCCGAGCGGGAGCGTCGGGTCCATCGCCTCGTGCGGACGCCGGTACGGCTCGGTCGAGCGCTCCACCATGTCGGCGACCCGGTCCAGCACGCCGGTGGCGCGGATGACGCGGGCGCCCTCCTCCGCGATCCGGCGCTGCTCCCCGGCGTCGACCATGATCGTCGCGCCGCCCGGGATCGGCTCGGCGAGCGAGAGCTGCCCGAGGTCGTGCATCAGCGCCGCGTACTCCAGGTCGCGCAGGTCGTCGCCGGCGAGGCCGAGCTCGCGGCCGACCGCGAGCGCGAGCTCGCTGACCCGGCGCGCGTGGCCGGTCTCGGTGTACCCGCCGAGCTCGGTGACGCGGGACAGCGATCGGACGGTCTGCAGGTAGGTCTCGCGGATCGCGACGAAGCGGCGGAAGGAGAACTGGGTCAGCAGCAGCGGGGCGCAGAAGACCGGGATCGCCCACAGGTCCATGACGCCGACCGCGAGCGCGATCAACATCCCGGTGGCGCCGATCGCCGAGCCGATGCTCAGCTCGGTGCGGAGCTCGTCCCGCCACGTCGCCCCGAGCCGGGCTCGCTCGGTCGAGGCCCGGCTCAGGGCCGCGAGCAGGGCGTCCAGGATCAGGACCCCCAGCAGCACGCCGATCATCACCGCGGCCAGCCCCGGGCCGGGGTCCAGCCCCACCGCGTCGGGGTCCACCACCGGTCGGAAGGCCGCGGCCGCGGCCGCGACGACGAGCAGGCGCCGCGCCGCGTCCTCCAGCCCGACGACCCGGCCGGCCGCGGCGTGCGGCAACCCGCCGACGAGGATCCCGATCGCGGCGACCGCGACGACCTGGGACGCCCCGTGCTCGGCCGGGGTGCCGGCGACCTCGGGCAGCAGGCAGTAGGCCAGCGCGCCGGCGACGCCGAGCGGGGCGGCGTCCCGCTCCCCCGGCAGCGTCAGGCGGACGAGTTCGCCGAAGCCGACGAAGGCGGCGAACGCCAGGGCCACCCATGGGTCGACGACCCCGACGGCGGCCGTGTGCGCGACCGCGGCGACGACGACGACCGCCGCGACCGGGATCAGCGGCCCGACGTGCGACCTCACCGGTCCTCCCGGATCGGCCGGGCCACCGGCGGCGGCATCGGGGCGGAGGTCGGGTCGTCGTGGTCGTAGCGGACGGCGGGCGTCGCGGCGCCGGCGGCGGGCTCGGGCACCTCGGCGGCGGTCCAGCCGTACTCGGCGATCGCGGCGGCGAAGGCCTCGACCATCCGGGCGTCGAAGTGGGTCCCGATGCACCGCTCGAGCTCGGCCATCGCCTCCGCGGTCCGGCGAGCCGGCCGGTAGGAGCGGGTGGACGTCATCGCGTCGAACGCGTCGGCGACCGAGATGACCCGAGCGAACTCGGGGATCTGATCGCCCTTCAGGCCCATCGGGTAACCGCGCCCGTCGACCCGCTCGTGGTGGTGCATGATCCCGTCGTAGGCCTCGCGCAGGAACTCGATCTCGCGCACCATCTCGACGCCCCGGACCGGGTGCAGCGCGATGATCTGCAGCTCCTCCGGCGAGAGCGGTCCGTCCTTCTGCAGCAGGCGGGTCGGGACCCCGAGCTTGCCCATGTCGTGCAGCAGACCGGCGAAGCGGACGAGCTCCACCCGGTCCTCGGACATGTTCAGCCGGCGGGCGATCAGCTCGGCGCCGGTGGACACGCGCTCGGAATGGCCGCGGGTGTACAGGTCCTTCGTCTCCACGGCGGCGACCAGAGTGCGGACGGTGCGCTCGTACGCCTCCCGCTCCGCGGCGTACTGGCCGAACGCCCACCGGGCGACGAGCAGGGGCAGCAGGACGAGGACCGCGGCCAGCGCACCGACCTCGGTGCTCCACAGCACCGCCATCATCAGGCCGAACAGCCCGTAGAGCAGGTAGCCGACCAGACCGGTCGACAGGGTGGTCCGCAGGCCGTGCGCGAACGGCACGCCCTGAGCCAGGGTCAGAACGCCGGCCACGAGTCCGGCGTTGACCGCGCAGTAGACGGCGGTCGTCGCGACGACGACGAGCAGGACGAGCGGGAAGTCGTCGCTACCGAGCTTCTCCTGGCCGCCGAGGGCCGTGTAGACCACTCCGGCGCAGGCAGCGGAGACCGCGAGCTCGGCGGCGTTGAACAGCCGCTTGACCAACGGCGGCCGCGACGGCTGGTAGGCGGCGCTGGCCAGCGAGACGATCGCGGCGCCCGCCGGCCCGAGCAGGATCACGGCGGCGAGCGACACCGGGAAGCTCGCGGACAGCGTCACCCCACGGCCGCGGCCGAGGGAGACGGTGGACAGGGGGTCGAGCACGGCGAACAGCAGGCCGATGACGACCAGGGCCACCGGATCGGTTCCGGTGACGATCACGGTGGACGCGGCCGCGAGGGCCGCGACACACACCGCGACGACGTAGATCCGCGCACGCCAGGGAAGAGCCGACATCTCCTCCCCGTCCCGTTGGCCGAACCGATTCGGACTCTAACCCCGAATCGCCCGTCGGGAAGGGTGCGGATCTCACTTTCCGGCTGTTACTTCGGTGGGTTCAGCCCCACTTCCAGTTCTCCTCGCGCATGACGACCGACACCTCCTTCCGGGGCTCGGAACCGGGCACGTCTGACCGCGCATTGCGGTGGGTTCCTACTCCCACTTGGCGGTGGAGCCGGCCGACAGGAACTGCTCGAGAACGGAGCGGAGCTTGCCCATGGAATTGCCCTCTCTACGGCCGAGAACCTCCGGACGGCTCTCGGAGTTGATCTTGAGAACGTTCGCACATCAAGACGCCGAATAGGAGCCTTGGATCGCCCGAACGGGTTGCGGATACCCGCGCCTCGTTGCGCCAGACATCCGTGGGACGATGGCTACCGAACCGAGGACGAAATGAGGTCTCCATGGGCAAGAAGGCTCGGCGCCGCAAGGCCCGGAAGAAGTCGAAGTCGAATCACGGTCGGCGTCCCAACGCCTGAGGCCGAACCAACACGCGAAAGGCCCCTGCCGCAATGGCGGCAGGGGCCTTCGTGACTTATTGGAGTGGAGTGTCACTCATTCGTCGGCGACGGTTCGTGCGACATTCACCGGACGGTGAGATTCGTCAATCCTCGACGGTGATTTGTACCTGTACCTCGCGGATACGAATCATCACCTTCGACCGCAGGTCCTGCGGCGGCGTCTCGCACCCGCAGCTGCGCTTCACGACGTCCTTGACGAGCTGGTCGAGCCCGAACTCCCGCAGGCACGGCTCGCACTCGTCGAGGTGCTCCTGGATCCTCGTGCAGTCCGCCTGATCGAGCTCGTTGTCGAGAAACTCGGCCACGCGCGCGATGACGTCCGCGCAGGAGGTGAAGTGAGGCAGGCCGGACGTCATGACGCTTCTCCCGTGCCATTGGTGTCGCCGGCCGGGACCAGACCCCGATCGCGGGCGTAGTCGGCGAGCAGGTCCCGCAGCTGGCGGCGACCCCGGTGCAGCCGCGACATCACGGTGCCGATCGGCGTGCCCATGATCTCGGCGATCTCCTTGTACGCGAACCCCTCGACGTCGGCGAGGTAGACCGCGATCCGGAAGTCCTCGGGCAGCTCCTGCAGCGCGTCCTTGACGTCCGAGTCGGGCAGGTGCTCCAGCGCCTCGACCTCGGCCGACTTCAGGCCCGACGACGTGTGCGACTCCGCTCGCGCGAGCTGCCAGTCCTCGATGTCCTCGGTACCACTCTGCTTCGGCTCCCGCTGCTTCTTGCGGTAGGAGTTGATGAAGGTGTTGGTGAGAATGCGGTAGAGCCAGGCCTTGAGGTTCGTGCCTTCCTCGAACTGGTGGAACGAGGCGAAGGCCTTCGCGAACGTCTCCTGCACCAGGTCCTCGGCGTCGGCGGGGTTGCGCGTCATGCGCATCGCGGCGGCGTAGAGCTGGTCCAGGAACGGCAGCGCGTCGCGCTCGAAGCGCCCCACACGCTGCTCCTGGGTCTCCGTAGCGGTCATCGCCTGCGAGCCTATGCCACCCCGGTCGGGGTGTGGACGGCATGCAGGGCGATCGAGCACGGCGGCGGTCATGCGGGCCTCCTTCTGCTCAGCACAACCACCGCGGCCCGGGAGGGATTCCCCGTGGCGCTCGCCCACGTTCAACAAGGGGTGTCACCCCTTGTTGAACGGGCCTACCGGCGATCGAGCCAGGCGGCGACCCCGGCGACGATCAGCTCCAGCGCCCCCGCCTGCCCCAGCCCCGACCGGGCGGGCACCTTGAAGCCGTGGTCGGCGTCGGGGACCTCGACGATCTCGGTCCCGGGCGGGAACTCGGGCGGGCCGCCGAAGCTGTCCTTGGCCCCCTGCACGACCAGCGTGGGGACGCCGGCCCCCGTGAGCTCGTCGACGCGGCTGCGCTCGGGCCGCCCGGGCGGGTGCAACGGGAACGACAGGGCGAGGACGGCGGTGGCCCCGACGGCGGTGGCGGTCCGGCAGGCCACCCGGGCGCCCGCGGAGCGGCCCCCGACGACCAGGCGCGGGGTCAGCAGGCCCTCGGCCCGCAGATCGGCCAGCACGGCCGTCCAGGCGACGTCGAGCGTCGCCGGCGGAGACGCCACCTTGCGGCCGGCCAGCCGCCAGGGCTGCTCGACGAGCACGACCGTCGTCCCGCGCTCCGGGAGGGCGGCCGCCAGCGCCTGCAGGTCGCGCGCGTTCGTGCCGCCACCGGCGCCGTGACCGAGCACGAGGGTGCGCGCGGCGCGCTTCCGCCCGCGTGTGACGGCGGGGAACACCTCGGCGCTCGCCGGCCCGACCGGGGTCTCGATCCTCCGCACTGGCTCCGGCACCGGCCGACCTCCCGAACTCGCCGACTACGCTCACGCACTGTGACAGCTCACGGTGCCGAGGGGCTCTGGGCGGCTCCGCTCGCGGCGGGGCCGGTCTCGGCGACCGTGCAGGTGCCCGGGTCGAAGTCCATCACCAACCGCGCGCTGCTGCTCGCCGCCCTCGCCGACGGACCCAGCACGATCCGGCGGCCGCTGCGCTCCCGCGACACCGACCTGATGCTCCGCGCCGTCCGCGCCCTGGGCACCACCGTGCGCGAGGAGCCCGGGGCGGGCACCGGCCCGGACTGGGTCGTCGAACCGCAGCCGCTGCGCGGCCCCGCGGCGGTCGACTGCGGGCTCGCCGGCACCGTGATGCGTTTCGTCCCGCCGGTCGCGGTGCTCGCCGACGGCGAGATCGCCTTCGACGGCGACCCGCGCGCCCGGGAACGCCCGATGGGCCCGGTGCTGGAGGCGCTGCGTCACCTCGGCGCGGGCATCACCGTCGCCGGCGGCGGGCCGGACCGGTTGCCGTTCACGGTCGCCGGCCGCGGCTCCCTGCCCGGCGGCAACGTGCAGATCGACGCCTCGGCGTCCTCGCAGTTCGTCTCCGGGCTCCTGCTGGCGGCCCCGCGCTACGACAAGGGCGTCGACGTCGTGCACGTCGGTCCGCCGGTCCCGTCGCTGCCGCACATCCGCATGACGATTCTGATGCTCCGTCAGGCGGGCGTGGACGTCGAGGACGAGACGCCGCAGCGGTGGCGCGTGGGCCCGGGCCCGATCCGCGCCCGGGACCTCGACGTCGAACCCGACCTGTCCAACGCGGCCCCGTTCCTGGCCGCCGCGCTCGTCACCGGCGGCGAGGTGACGGTGGCCGGGTGGCCGTCGACCACGACGCAGCCGGGCGACTCCCTGCGCGACCTGCTGGCCCGCATGGGTGCGGAGTGCCGGCTCGGCCGTTCCGGCCTGGTCGTCCGCGGCCGGGGTCGGATCCTCGGCATCGACGCGGATCTGCGCGAGGTCAGCGAACTCGCGCCGACGATCGCCGCCGTCGCCGCGCTCGCCGACACCCCGAGCACCCTGCGCGGCATCGGGCACATGCGTGGGCACGAGACGGACCGCCTCGCGGCGCTCGCGACCGAGATCAACAACCTCGGCGGCGACGTCTCCGAGACCCGCGACGGGCTCCGCGTCCACCCGCGTCCGCTGCACGGCGGCGTCTTCCGCACCTACGCCGACCACCGCATGGCGACGACCGGCGCCCTTCTCGGCCTGGTCGTGTCCGGGATCCAGGTCGAGGACGTCGGCACGACCGCGAAGACGCTGCCCGAGTTCGTCGACCTCTGGACCGGGATGCTCGGGGGCGCAGGCTGAACGACCGACGGAACCCACGTCCGGCCCGTCGCTTCGACGAGGACGACGTGCGGGTGCGGCCCGGGCGCGGAAGTCGCCCCCGCAGCCGGCTGCGTCCCCGGCACGACGAGGCGGTCGACGGGCGCGTGATCACCGTCGACCGGGGCCGGTTCACCGTGCGCCTCGACTCCCCCGGCAGGGGCCCGTCCGTGGTCGGTGCGGTGAAGGCGCGCGAACTCGGCCGGCGCGGGATCGCGGTCGGCGACCGCGTCGCCCTGGTCGGTGACCTGTCCGGCGGTCCGGACTCCCTCGCCCGCATCGTGCGCCTGCACGAGCGCACCTCGGTCCTGCGGCGCACGGCCGACGACACCGACCCCGTCGAGCGCGTCCTGGTCGCGAACGCCGATCAGCTCGTCGTCGTGGTCGCGCTCGCCGACCCGCAGCCGCAGGCGCGCCTCATCGACCGCTGCCTGGTCGCGGCCTACGACGCCGGTCTGGAACCCCTGCTCTGCCTGACGAAGGCCGACCTCGCCTCCCCCGACGAGCTGCTCGCGACCTACGCGGCGCTG